>CAJQPC010000067.1 GCA_905480105.1 uncultured bacterium
ATCTCGGCGGTCTTACCGGGGCTCAATCGGATGTCCAGGACCGCGCTGGAGGTTCCAGGAACCACGTTGGGTGCTCGTGCCCCTTCCAGGCCGGTCAGGTGCCACGTGGTGGTCATCGATGCGCGGATGACGGGGTGGTCCATCAGCTGGCCCTTGAGCAGTGTCTTGGTCAGGGTCGGCTTTGTGAGCGCAGCCCTCTCCACACCCTTCCGCTGTTGGCCCACGTTGTTCAGCAGCTCGGTCATCGCCGGGTGCCACTCTGGTTCCTGCGCCTCGTTGTGTGCGCGAACTTTGTTCACAGCACGAATCAGGTGCTCCGGAGATTCTCTCTCCACCACAGGCGTACTGCCATGGCCAGGCTCTCCATGGGCAAGCAAACGCAGCCAGAGCACCCCCTTTTCGCCCACGCTGATCGGGTAGACCGTCTGACCCTCGAAGAGCAGGTCTTGAACACCGATGCCGCCTTCGTTGAGTACATAGGCGCATCCCAGCTCATCCCAGCGCTCCACCAAGCGCTTGGCGCCTCCATTGCCGTCCTCCTCGTCCGACACGGCCAGGAACCAGACATCACGGTTTAGAGGCGCCTGGCTCTGTTTAAGAGCGGTAAAGGCCTGCAGCTCAACGATGCCCATACCCTTCATGTCCAAGGCGCCCCGACCCCAGACCCACCCGTCTCTGATGGCTCCAGACAGGGGGCCTGGTCCACCCTCCCAGAGCTCCGGCTCCCAGTCCACCGTGTCGATATGGGAGAGCAGGCAGACCGGACCGCCTCCAGTGCCGTCCCCTGAGAGCCTGGCCATCAGATTGGCGCGGCCGGGTTCGTATTCGTCTATCTCGTAGGGGACGCCAGCAGCCGCTAAGTGTTCGCCCAAAAAGCGAGCGCCATCCAGCTCTTTACCCGCTCGAGTGTCGATCTGCAGGTAGCTGGAGAGGAGCTGCGCGCTCTCTTGGATGTGGGCCTGTTGGTCAAAGCCTTGATGCGGCCCCCCCATGCCGGTCAGCAGGCTCCACCACAGCCCCAGGGTCACTCATTCCACCCGTGTAAGTTGCTCTCCACCAAGCTCATATTCCTGGCACTTGGCTCTGAGATCGCCCTCTGTATTGCCCGGTTTCCGGAGTCCAGTTGAGCGCTCATTGAACTGATTAGCAAGCGCCGAAAGGCGTCTCCCTGGGGCGAGAGGTCTTCGAGTAAAAACACAAAGCGCTCTTGGGTGACCAAGTGCACAATCGACGGCTCGACTACGTCGCAGGTGGCGCTGCGGGGTTTGCCTGTCACAAGGGCCATGTGGCCAAGCAAGGCGGGCGCCTGGATCCGTGCCATCTCTTGATCTGTGCCAGCGTAGTCGCGCTTGATCACGCTGACGCAGCCGGCGGTTAAAATCCACATGTCGGCGGAGGGTTCGCGCTCGGTACACAAGCGCTGATTGGTGTTCAGCGTGTGCCGGGGCAGCGATTCCAGCACCCCCACCAAGTGGGCTACCTCTACGTCTGTGCCATGCACATCCAGCAGCTTTCTGGCCGCTTGGTAGAGGGGGGTCATGGGGTGACTCCAAAGAGCTGAGCCAAGCGCTCGCCCAGGGTGAGGGATTCAATCTTGGCGGAAGAGGCTTGGTGTGCCTTGGTTTCGGCAGCCTCTTGCTCCAGCCAAGCTTTGCGAAGCTGGAGATTGGTGCCTTGGATACGCTTGGCCAATACGCCGATTAAGTGGCCCTGCAGGGCTGCATGCGCCCGTGTACCCCTGGTCTTGGCAAAGAGCTCGGGGGTGAGCAGCAGCACCTTGCTCGGAACGACCGCTCGAACTTGAACAGAGGAAGTCCAGTATCCATGGGAGAGAGCGCCCTCGCCAGCGACCTCGCCGGGCCAGATCTTGCCGACCACATGGCTGCCCAAGTTGCTGGGCAGCTCTGCGACCAGCCCTCCTTGGGCCAAGAGATAGGCCGTCTGCACCTTACTTCCCAACGGGATGAGGACCTCGTTCAGGTCCAACGCCCGGCTCTCGCCGTACTGAAGCAGTTCGACTAACTCGTGTTTTGGAAGGGACTGGAGGCTGGATAGCCCCTGGAGAGTACTTGGTTTCATGCTCGAGGGTCCTATTCTCGGACGCAGACCGAAGCCATGTTTCATCTGCGCCTGCTCGTCTGAATCGCTGCTCCCAAAAGCCAGGCCAGACCCAAAAAAGACGTCGGTATTGCTGGCGAAGCGTGTCGCGATCGCGCCTCTGTTTAGAGGTGCAGACCCCGTTTCACCCAAGTTCACTTTCGCTTGGGGGCTTGCCGGTATTCGCGACACGGGGGCGGTTCGTTGGGCCTGAACCTCACCCTGAGCTTTGAGAATCCGAAGCCTTGCTTTACCAAAAAGCAGAAGGGCGAGCATAGTTTTGTCGTGTTGTGGGAACAGATTCAAGGGCACACTGAGCCGCTGCAAAGGATGGCCTGGCCCATGTGCTTTTTCGGGGTGTACCGCCGGGAAGAGCCCAGTCTTTGGCGCGTCGTGGCAAGTGGAAGACTTGGCGGGCGGCAGTTTCTTGCCCGAAGCTGTACGCTGATAGGATAAGGCGTTGCTATGCCCATACTTCTTCTCCTTGCCTGCACCGCCGATGAACCCAACACGCAGGAGTCTGGCCAGGGGGAGGACACCGACGTGGTGGACCCCACTCTTCCGCCCCTTCCTGCGCCCTACTCTGGGGGCAGCTGCCCTGACTTCTCCGGCGACCAGGTCAACTTCCAGAGTTCCGGAGAAGACCGCGAGTTTTTGGTGCTCTGGCCAGATGAGCCCGTGGGCGCTCCTCTGTGGTTCAACTGGCACTGGCTTGGCGGTTCGGCGAGCGAGAGCATCCGCTCCCAGGATCTCAGCGATATCGCCGATTTGGGGTACATCGTCGTGGTGCCCGAGGCCCGGGTGGAAGAGAGCTACGAGTGGGCCTTCTACAAGGGTGGCGATGACAGTCTCGACCTGACCTTCTTCGATGACGTGCTGGGTTGCATGATCGAGCAGTACGACATTGACCGGAAGCGGGTCTACTCCTCAGGAATGAGCGCAGGCGGACTGTGGACGACGAACCTGGCTATGAATCGCTCCGAGTATTTGGCTGCAGCAGCGCCGCTCTCAGGAGGCACCGAGCCCTTCCAGTCCTACGACGTGCCGGTACGTGACATTCCGATGATGTTGACCTGGGGCGGTCCTGACGATCTCTTTAGCGGAATCAGCTTTCAGGACGCCACATTCGCACTCCAAGAAAACCTCGAGGCTGACGGTCACTGGGTCCTGATGTGTGAGCATCCCTATGGCCATGTCTTTCCCCCCGTTGGCCTGGAGCACGTCGTCGATTTCTTCGAGGCTCATGAGTACGGGGACGAGCTGCCTTGGAAGGACGGGCTGCCCAGTGATCTGTGGAGCGGCTGTTCCTTATGAAGCGGGACCGCAGTAGCCGATAGGGACTGCTCTTAGAATAAGTGCTCGTAGGTCAGGTAGAACCCCGGCGTCCACCTGATCTGGACTCCGGAGTCCGTCTCCACAAACTCTCGACCAAAGCCCAGGTCCATGCGGCCGACAAAGGCCTGGTCGTAGATGGGTCTGAGCCCCACTCCCAGAGCGGTGTGAAGAGGTGGGGTGCCGCCGCCGTCCAGAAAGACGGTGCCCAGGTCTACAAAGGGTACGAGCTGCCACACGAAGGGCTTGCCGCCCAAGCTGTGCCGCAAGGCATCGATGCGCAGCTCGGTGTTGAGCATGGCCTTGCCCGGTGCCCGATATCGCCCGTAGCGAATGCCGCGCAGGCTCATGTAGCCGCCGAAACCGATGGTCTGAACTGCTCCGCCCCATTGGTTGAGCTCGTAGAAGGGGATCTCGCCAAACAGGGCCTCGCCCATTACCCGAGCAGCCAGCACCCCGCGGTCGCCCAAGGGAAGGTAGACACGAAGGCTAGTTGCTGGCCCTCCGAATATGCCTGCTCCACCTGGGATGGGGGGATTGTAGCGGGCCGAGAGCTCCAAGAGTAGGCCGCGGCGGGGGTCGATCTCCCGGTCTCTTGTGTCCAGCTGTAGACCGCCCTGCAGCTGCCAGTTCCAGCCTCCCTCCATGCCGAAGGGTTGCTGCTCTTCAAGCAGCGAACTCTCGTAGGTACGCACCTGTGAGAACCGCAGACCACTGCTGGCAAAGATTCTTAGAGGACCGGGAATATCGCTGAGCCAAGTCAGGCGAAGGTGGGGCTGGATTAGGGTGTATCGGTAGCGCTTACGACGCAGATCGTCGGCGTCAAAGTCCCCGATGTAGTCCGAGTCCAGGGGTAGAGCGCCCCCCAAGCCGTAGTACTGGTCGTTGGTCCAGGCGCGGTAGGCGGCCATGGTGGTGATTCGGCCGTTGCCTTGGGTGCCCAGGCCCAAACGCTCGTAGCGCAGCAGGTAGTTGTGATAGCCCCGGAGCGTCGAGAAACCCTGGAGAACCCAAGCATCTCTATAGGGCGAGAGCCTTGGGTCGGTGTGCTGAAGCTCGCCTCTAAAACCAAAGCCCAGCCCGTCGTCCGTGTCGAAGGAGCTGTTTGGGATGAGGTACCAAGTGACTGGCTTTTCTGTTGGTGTGTCGGCCTGGGCTGGGGCCAGAGATAGAGCGTCTTGGCTTCCGAGAATCAGCCCCATCATCAAAATCAGCACGCGCTACTCGGCAGCCTGGACCCGCGCGATGGCCCACACGGCACCTCTCAGGTCTCCGGCGGCGTAGCCGGTGGCCCTGTCCTGGGGGTAGGCGGCGGTCAGTGCGGTCTGGGTGGCTTGGTCGATGTGGGTACCATGGCAGCCCAAGCAGCCGGGTTCCACCTGAATAGGGCGGATCAAGCGTGCCTCTCCGTCCACGATGTCCGAGGTTCCAGTCACATGGTCAAATCGCTTGTCCTGGTTGTCTTGCAGCCAGTCTTGGACCCACTCGGGGCCAGCATTGTCTGGGTTGCGGAGCTTGGCACTGCTTCGGCCAACACGGACATCGTTGGAGCCAGCGGCCGCGGTCAGGGTGGCTGCGTCGGACTGACAGGCGGGTATCGCTGCGAGGGGGCCACCCTCCCTCATGGCGGCGCTTACGCGTTCTTTCATGGTGTTGCCCAACGCCTTGGTGGCCAACTCCGCGGAGACGATTGCGCTGCCTTCGGCCTTGCGTTGTGTGGCGCTGCCGTTGTCTACGGGCCCAGAGGGTTCGGCGATTGGCTCTATGCGATCAGGCTCTTGAGGGCCGCGGTTGCAAGCTAAAGCAAGGATCAGCCACATTCGGAAACTCCTGGGGTGGGGAGTTTACCCCGACCTGCCTTGTCTTCGGGATATGGACGGCCCATGCATCGCCTGCTGTTGGTGGACTCCTGGCCCATATGGGTGGGCGCAATCGCCCTGACGGCACTGCTCTGGCCGGCACAGCGTACTCGAAAATTACTGCCCTGGGTGGTGGTAGGTGCCGCATTGACCTCGCTGATGGGCGGGCTGTTTCGACCCACTCTGGCGTGGCCCCTTCTGGACCAGTGGGCGGGGACCCGGTTGTGGATCAAAGGACCGATCCTACTCTTGGGCGCCTTTTGCCTGGGCATGGGGCTCCGTCTCTGCAAGGGCCGTCCGGGTTGGCTGGCGTTGGCGTTGGGTTTGGGTGTTGGAGTGGGGCTTACTGCTTTGGGTCGGGCGGTGTTTCTGTGAGCCGCGCGCTGTTGGGCATGGGCATGGGCATGGTGCTCTCACGGGTCGGTCTGGCTGGGACCGAGGGTGTGATCCGAGGAATGGATGGCCAGGAGCCTTGGCTTATTTTTCTGGGGGTGCTCGCGATAGTTGTGCACCGATACCGCAGGAAGACCCTAATCTACGGATGGAGGAGGCAGGTCGGTGTCGGAGCGCTACTCGGCGTGGGAGTGGGCCTGCTTGGTGCGCTCCCCATCACGCTGGCAGCGTCCCTCGGCGAGGGCAGGTTGCTCGCGTTACCGCTCATGGCTGTCTGTTTTGCCGGGTGGCATTTCGCCGGTCGCTGGGAGCTCAGCGAGAAAGCTCCAGCAGCTCGCCCAGTTCCTGAGCGTTCTGCGGACGTGCACCTGGATTCGGGGACAGACAGCGCAGAGTAAGGGCCCCCAGGGGGCCTGGCGGAGGTACGGGCAGGGTGTTTAGAAGCGGCAGCAGCTGGTCCAATGTGGTCGCGTGGCGCGGGGGACTGCCCATGAGAAGCTCGTAGAGGATGCCACCCAGCGCGTGCACATCGGTCCAAGGGCCCTGGACCTCGGCCTCTCCTCGCGCCTGTTCAGGTGCCATGTAGCCCAGGGAGCCCAGCACATCCCCGTCCAGGGTCATGGGGCTGACCTCGTCCCGGATGGTTCCTTGGGGAGAGCGGGCCAAGCCCCAGTCCAAGATCAGCACCTCGCCAAAAGCACCGACCATCAGCTTGGACGGCTTGGTGTCCCGGTGCATCACCCCTTGGTGGTGGGCAAAGCCCAGTCCGCGACAGACCTGCTCCAGCCAGTCCAGGACCTGATCTCGCCTGGCACCCTGGCTGATGCGCTCCTTTAGGGTGAACCCCTGGACCAACTTCATCACGTAGAACAGGTCCCCGCTGGGCGTCTTACCCAGATCATGCACGGGAATGATGTTTGGATGGGCCAATTGTGCTGGAACCTGGGCCTCCGTCACGAAGCGCAGGCGTTGCAGGCGAGAGCTTCCATGGCGCTCAAGGCGTTTGATGGCCACTTGGCGGCGCAAGTCATGGTCGGTTGCGCGGTGGATGACCCCGCCTGCGCCTCGTCCGATCTCCTCATGCAGCTCGTAGCGGTCTTGCACCTGCTACTTCTGCTGCACGGACTCCCGCGCCTGTAGGCGTCGCTCATAGCGAACCACCTGGGCGCGGAGTTGCACATCTGGCTGGTCTTGCTTCCCTTGAGGGGAGGTGAGCAGGATCTGGTTTTCTATTTTGGTGGTCACGGCGACGGCGGTCACGTCATCGCCGGCCTGCTCGCCGTGCGCTGCCGCCTCCAGGCTGTCCAAGCAACGATCCGGCTCATCGGTGCGTGGCACCAGCCAAAAAAAGCCACCGTCGAACTCGCTGCCCAAATCCACCCAGCGCTCCACGGGCAAGGTCAGAAGGATCTCGTCGCTGAGGCGACTTAGAACATAGCCCTGACCTTTGCCTCCGCTGTCCCAGATGTGCAGAAAGAGGCTGGCGCGAACCTGGGCTGGCGTAAGGCCCTCTTCGGTTCCGGACTGGCGTGCCGGAGGGTCGACCAGCACGCCGGGACGCGCCACTCGCAGCAGTCCCTTTCCGTGGCCCACGTCGAAGCGGATGGAGAAGGTCGGATCGTCTCCACAACCGCAGCGTATCCAAAAGCGGAAGCGGATTGGATCGCTCACGGGGAGTTGCTCCGGTTCGAGTGGTCGTTAGCGGGACACCCGAGGGCTCCCACGGGGGCATAGATTAACCCGAGTGGACTTTCAGTTGGGGCCGATGGGAGGGCAAACGCTGTAGCTAGCGGCTAAAGTGAAGGTCGTCGCTTCCAGGAAGAAGCCTGTTAGGCGGCGACTTGGGTCAGAGACACGCTATGAGTTCTTAGGTCTGCTCGAAGGCGTCTCGAGGCGCCTTAGAAAAACAGAGGTTTTCGCCATGGGCATTGGAACGCGATTTTTCAAGAACGCTGTGCGCGGGGTGTACACCCGGTTCATGGACAAAGTTGGCGGACGCTTCGTCGCCGGGATCGCAGACACTTCTGCGGATGCGCCGGACGCCTACTACACGCCCAAGCGTGACCGCTACGCCCAGATGGTAGCCGAGGAAGACGCCAAGAAGACGGGCGAAGCACCGGCCTAAAAGAGCGGAGCTTTGACACCGGGTGGTCTGCATCCGCGCCCAGGTCTGATAGTCTCCCGCGAAACCCGCCGGAGCCCCACATGCTGCTGATGGCCACTCTTTTTGCTTGCGAGATCGTCCCCCCCTACGTTGACTCGATGAACGTCGACGATGCCTTTGCGCACCAGCGCTACAAGGTGGTCTGTAAGGGCCTGGAGATGGAAGACCCCGAGACCCGCACTCACGCCACCGAAAAGCTGAACGACGTGACCGAGCCCATCGCGGCTGAATGTACCTGTCAGTTCGCCTGGGACAGCGCAGCTCATACCTTCGACGCAGCCATTCTGGAGGGCCTCAAGGGCAGTGACCGTGACGATTTGGTCGCTTGCTTCTTGCCAGCCTTAGAGGACGCTCAACTCGAGGAGCGCGCCAATTTGGTGACTCTGCTCAACAAGACCCAGGTCCCGGCAGTCAAGGAGC
>CAJQPC010000068.1 GCA_905480105.1 uncultured bacterium
CCGATCGACACGCGCAAAAACGCCCAAGATCGAGCCTGATGGAGGCGAGAGCTTTTCGCCGTCTTGAAGCCAAGGGTAGTAGATAGCACCGTACGAAAGGTTGTCCTGATCGTGGGTCCGAAAGCCTTCAAACCAACGATCCAGAACCCCATCATGCATCCCCAAGGGCGCATCCAAAATTAAAAAACGCGAGGTCATCTCACGACAGTGAGCCAACAAGGCCCTGTAGACCGGCTCACACGAAGCGACCACCTTGCCAGTATGACTCATGGTCCACGGCAGATAGGCCACGCCAGGAATGGCGAGAAGCGCAATGTCCTCGTGCCCTCGAAGGCGTTCGATGAGAGGCGCAAGAACACTGGCAGCCGACTGAGCGGAGCCCAGCTCCTCCTCGTCCTCGATGCACACTCCGAAGAGCACACAGGTGTCCCCACCGTTGGCGAAGAAGGCCAGAACCGCGTCACAGGAGGGACCACCGAAGAGCCCTGAGAGAGGATGGTCCAACAGCTCTTGAGTGCGGCGCAAGGTCAGCTCAAGAAAGTCTCCCGAAGCGGCATCTTGCGGCCACCGATCTTTGGGGATCAGCCCGATTATGCCGGCCACATCACACCGAACAACGCCATAGCGGCGCGTGGGCAGAGTGCTGTGCTGGACGGAAATGCCCGGCTTCATTGGGAGGTCCACAACAGGAGGGAATCCGACCCCAGCGGGTCGGAATGAGGAAAGGAGCAATCGCGATCTTCCGTCATATTACGGAGGACGGCGCGCTCTTCTAGACCCGTCCGATCATTGAGGAGAGTTAATCTTCTCGTTGATCGTCGAGATCTGCTTCACCCAAGCATGCCGCTCTTTGTGCGACAACACCATGAGTGTTTCCCGGTCCCAGTGAAAATGGTAAGCGATGAACGCTACCTCCTTGAGAATGTTCTCAAGGGGGTAGCTTACGATTCCCCCAGGCGGCCGAACTCCTTATCGAAGCGGTGGCCGCACTCGGGGCACGTCACGCGTACCGTTGCCTCATCCTCGTTGATGCGGTTGTACATCTCCTCAAGGAAACGTAGGTCGCCGGCGAAGAGATTCTCCACCACACCCGTGTTCACCTCGGAGAGGGTACCGAGTCTGACCATTACGCGGCTGAGCAGCACAATGATCAGGTACGCCCTGTTTCGCTGAACACGCATATCGTTCAGAGGAACGATCTCGTCTTTGGCGTTCGCAAGGCGCATCACCCCTTCCTTGTGGATGTTTCCATCTGAATCGATGAAACCACGGGGAAGGGTAAACTCGTACTCGGTCTTAAGCTCCATGATGGAACAGCTCCAGCATCAGGTCAAAAACGACCTGCATCATCGTCTGAGGAAAAGGCATTCCGGGAACGGAAGACCCGATTAGGCGCGTTCGACCTTCTCGACAGCAATCTCGAGCTTCTCGATGGCCATCCCGGAGGTATCAGAATCCATGTCTGGGACGTACCACTTGCAAGGCCAAGCTTCGAAGAAGTTGTAGCGGGCAACCTCGGTCTCGCCATCCTGGTCCAGGATGATGACCGAGCCAGAGCGACGGTCAATCTGGCCGTCCTCGATGTTCTTCCGCCAGTTCCAAAGGTCGTCGGTCGCGGTGTAACCGCGCTCGAGAACGATGTTGGAGTACGTGGTACGTCCCGGCTTCTTACGAACGACCTTGTCGTTGCCCTGCTTGAACTCGACGATTTCCGTCTCCGAGTCCATTCCAGACACCGACTTAAAGCCGCCCACGATTACGCGGGTATCGTTCACGACTCCCTGGATTTCCAGGAGGAAGTGGTAAGCGCCAAAAAGCTCTTCAGTAGGCATTGTGGTCCTCTCTCATGTTGTCCAGGACGATGGGGCATACGTCCGGGGTCTAAAAACGATCGGTGGGGCTATTCCTCAATCAGAGCGCCGCCGTCCCACTGACCGATGTTGAAGATAACAAATTCTGCCGGCTTGACGGGACAAATTCCGATCTGCACGTTCACTTGGCCCGCATCGATGAGGTAACGAGGGTTAGTTTCCTCGTCACAACGCACGTAGAAAGCCTCTTCTGGCGTGTTTCCAAAGAGAGCTCCACTGCGCCAGACCCGAAGCAGGTAGGCGCGAACATCGCGGACCAACTTCTTCCAGAGAGTCTGATCGTTGGGCTCGAAGACAGCCCACTGGGCACCGATGAGCACCGACTGCTCAACCATGATGAACAGGCGGCGTACGTTGATGTATTTCCAGCTGGGGTCAGACTTGGTCGCCAAGGTACGCGCACCCCAAACACGAATGCCGCGGTCCTTGAACACGCGCACGACGTTGATGCCACGCTCGTTGTACTGGCCCTGCTCGATACGGTTGATGTTCTGGCTCAAGCCGGTGATGCCCATGATGAGCTCGTTGGCCGGTGCCTTGTGCACACCGCGCTCGCCATCCACGCGGGCGATGATGCCTGCGATGTGACCACTGGGCGGAACGAAGAGCTCACTCTTCTCGGTCTTGATCAGCTTGCGCCGGTTGGGACCGGAAACCTTGATGTGGTCCTGGTCACCGGTGAACCAGCTTGGCTTAGCCACCTTGACCCAAGGCACATAGATAGCGCCGTAGCCCTTCTGCGATGCCGGGATGTCCATTGCGCCATCGGACACGATCGGTCCGTCCAGGAGTGCGAAGCGGTCCTTGCGAATTTCGCAGTACTCCAGCATCTCTTTCTGCTGACGAGGGCTCACACCCGGAGCAGCCATCAGTGCCATGTCATCGACATCATCGAAGGCGTACAGACCGAGTTTGTCAGCCTGGTTCTCACGGATAGGGGTGCTCATGTCGGAGACACCCATCAGGTACACGTAGGCCTTGGCTCCGCCGTTGTCGTAGAAGCCGTTCACACCGCTTACGAAGTTGAAGACACTGGGCTGGGACAGGAAGTCCTGGAAGCGCTTCTTCAGGGCTACGTCGCGCGCCATCGCCTCAAAGACGGCGTCAGCCGCATCGTCCGGATCCTCGAACTCCTGTCCGGGGAGCAGCTCGTCCATGGACTCGGTGGCCAGCAGGTACTCGGCGTAGAAGCTCTGCAGCCAACGAAAGAACTCGCTCTTGTTGGTCACCGCGATGGGTGGAATGGAGTACTCGGAGTTCAGCGCCGAGGGAGCGGAGGACTCAAAGTTAAGGCCGTAGGCTGCAAGGAGGTCCTTGGCGTGCCGGGGCTTGGGCTTGTCCAGTGCAAAGACTTGGCCCACGTCATTGAGCATCGACTCGACAGCCTCGTCGTCCTCGGTCACCACAGCGCCCTTGACGTCCAGCAGCACGTCGGCGATTTCGAGCTTGATCTTCGGGTCTTTGGCATCGGAGATGCGAACGCGGCCCTTGGAGCCAACCTCGATCTTGACGCTGTGACCATTCATCTCGAGGAGTTGCTTCACATCCCGAACCTGGCGGTCCTTAAAGCGGAAGGCTTCCATCAAGCTGGCAGCAGCCTCTTCGGCGTTTCCAGCGGAGATTTTTCCGCTGCTGTCCACAAGCTGAGGCGGTATCTTGCCGGAGATGGCCTTTTTCCCGTCAGATCCGGTGACAGCCATCGCGTCGGCAGGGGGGTTGAAAGGAAACAGGCCCAGGAATCCCGGGGTGGCGGTAGCCACGGACTCGATGGGCTTGGGGCCGCTGTCGACCTCTCGAATGTACACACCTGGGGTCTTGTACTCCATGAATCACTCCTCGCTTTCGTTGTCTGGCGCGCGCTGGTGGCGCTTCCGAAGATTATGGGCCTCTGGCCCTGGGGGTTGGGGAATTTGTGCTGGCACGCCCGAGCGACCAATTCGGCCACTCGGACGGCTCCTTCGATGAGGGTACGCGTTCTCGAGTCTTTCAGTCTCTTTCCGGCCACCCATCTCGATGGAAGAACCGCCCTCGGCACCCACAAGAGGGCCATCCAAAGCAACGCGTGCTCGGTAGGTCAAGAAGGGTCGATACGGCGCTTCATGCAGGGTAAACAGGTTGATCGCGTCGCCGACCGTCAGATCTTCAACCAGGGCCAAAGAAACTTTTTCGACCTGAAGGCCCTCGAGATCCGGATCCACATCGCCATTCCAAGCGCGTCCGAGGGAGTCCACCTTCCGGCCGTCGGGCAGCAAGAAACGCCTAGGTCGGTAGACCAGCTTTGGGGTGTGATGCAAGGTGAGAAGCACCCAGCCCAGCAGCCGCTCGGCATCCGAGCGAAAGCGGCTGTGAACCGCGACCATGTAGAACAAGTCCATCAGCAGCGGAGGACGGTGATAAAAAACCTCTGACCCACCGTCATCCTTGGGGACCTCGACCGGAGCAAGCTGCAGGCGCTTCTGTCTCTGCAGGTTTGGATTCTGCGCGGCCCGGTACATGTAGACGTAGATGACCTCTTCCCGATCCTTGGGGACAAACTTAAGGTCTTCCTCCAGCCGCGGGGGGCGCTCGGTCACGTCGTAGCGGTCCAGCAGCAGCTTGTGTACCGCCTCTGTGGTCTCCCCAATGATGTTGAAGGAGGAGTACTGGCCAACCTTGAATTCCTGAGAGGTGGGGCTCATGAGTCCTTCACGCTGCGCCAGTTCTTTCGATCCTGCGTGCATGGACGAGGACGCTCCGTGACACGAAGGCGCGTGGGGGTCTCCCTTTCCTGAAGTGCATGCTCGATCACCGCGCTGCGATCGAAAGCCATCTCTCTCTTCGGAAGACCGATTTCACCGTAGGGCTGGCGACGCGCCCAGCCAGGACTGAGGGCGTATGGCGTGCGCACCAAACGAATCATCTGAGGCGCATTTGGGCCCGCTGTGCAGTGGAGCTGACTGCGACGCTGCTTGCCGGTGCGCGCAGGAGCCTGCTTGGGTTGCTCCCTTAGCTTCAGACCCTCACGCTCAAGACGAGCTTGCGCATGCAGTTCTGCAGTTCCTTTACCCATTTGGCGCTCGCCCGGCACCGAACGGTGGAGGCGCTGGAACAACAACTGCAAAGTCCCTAAATCCTTGGGCAGGTCTGGGGGGTGTAAACCCCGAAACGGAGGCCGATCCTACCCACCGAAGCGGTCAAGGGTCAAGCAGTCCCTCACCCAAGTCCATCCTGCATCCCACCGATGGCTCCTGTCCGGCTACACTGACGACATGGACAGGCAGCACAAGAAGAATCGAGCGCGCACCAAACCGGGCACACGTATCCGCCACGGTGGAAGCCATCGGGGATTGGACCAAGCCTCCGAGAAGAGCCTAAAATCCAGTAAAAAGCTTGGCAATAGCGTTCTTAATGAGCATATCTCCGGTGCGACGGCCAAGCGAGACCAGCTGCTTCAGTTCATCGTGGAGCGCCTTCAAGTCCAACAGCAAGTACAGGACAAAGAGAGCGACGCCCTGCGGAATCAGAACGAGTGGTATCGCGACGTATTTCGAGGAAAACCAGGATTTCATGTTCCCGATCCGGGTCGCTGGGCAGAGGCTGCAGGCGGCATGAAGAAGGCGGGAGAGGCACTTTGCCGAGGTGACCTTGGGCGTGCCACTCAAATCTTAGAACGGGCACTGCAGGCGGAGTCCGCGGCATTCGAGGCACTCCCTGAGCAAGTTCTCAATCGGCTCAATTCAGGACAGACTGCCGGCCACGAAGGCCCAGCCGCTGGCGACGGGCTCAGCGAAGAAGACACCTGTCCCACCCGCACACCTCCACCCGAGTTGCGCATCGCCGATCGCATCATCGCGGTGCAACCGCAGCAGCAGAGAGTCAGCATGAAGGGCAAACAGCCCCACGACTGGTGGACCGGCGAAGACGAAGACGAGGAGAAGCCTGATGAAAGCGCCTGAGCGGCAAACCCTGGAACGAATGGTGGGCTTTCCCACCGTCTCCAACCGACCAATGCGCGAGCTTGCGGCCTACACAGCTGAGCGTGCGGAGTCAGCCGGCTTCCGAGTCCACATGCATGAAGATCCGGACCGGCCGGGCAAGTGCAACGTGCTGGCCTACGCAGGCCCCTCAGACGCCCCCGGCGAGGGCCTCATGCTCAGCGGGCACCTCGACGTCGTGCCAGTGGAAGGTCAGACCTGGACCAGCGACCCTTTTCGCCTCACGCAGCGGGAAGACCGCCTGGTGGGTCGAGGCAGCTCGGACATGAAGGGCTTCATCGCCGCAGCCATGACTGGGCTGGACGGCCTAAACTTAGGACAGTTGCGCGCACCCCTCGTTCTGGCCTGGACCCACGACGAAGAAGTCGGTTGCGTTGGTTCTGCGCGCATTGTGGAGCTGTTCCAACAACAGCCAGCCCCACTGCCCAAGGAATGCTGGATCGGAGAACCCACCGACTTCCGAATTTTGCGAATGCACCCGGGACACGTAGCGATCGAGGTTCTCGTGCGGGGCGCAAGTGCACACTCGAGCAAACCAGACCGTGGGGCCAGCGCCATAAAGGGTATGCAGCGTGTACTCGCAACGCTGGAGATCTTGGAGTCAGAGTTGGCCACCGAGCGCCGTCTCGAGAAGTACTTAGAGCGCCCATACGTGACCTTGAATGCCGGTATGATTCAAGGTGGCTCCGCAGTCAACATGGTGCCGGACAGCTGCAAGGTGCTCATCGGATACCGCCCCCTCCCTGGCGATGCTCCAGACGAGGTAGAGAGGCGCCTACGTGAACGCTTGATGAACACCGCGATGCCTGTGGGCTGTACCTGGGCCCTGCGTCAGGTTCGGGCGACCCCCGCCATGCTGACCCGAGAAGGCATGCCCCTCCAGGGCCTACTCACGCCGCACTGCTGTGGAGGAGAGCCTGCTGCGGCCAGCTTTGCGACAGACGGCGGAAACCTGGCAGATCTGGGTATCTCCAGTTTGATTTTTGGTCCTGGTTCTATCGATGTGGCCCATGCGCCAGACGAGTACATCGAGATCCAAGCCCTGAGTCGCGCAGTCGGCATGGTCCAAGACGTTGTGCGGGCCCGTTGTTTCTAATGTCGACCGCTGCTTGAGCTCGCTCAGCCCTCCGCTTGGGCAAGAGCCTCCTGGGCACGGAGCAGGATATCGACTTGGAGGGGGTGCTGGCGATTGGTGATGACCGGCAGTCCCCCCACCCAGCTGTCCGTGACCATGCCGACGTGTCCCGCCATAACCAAGGCTGGAAGAGCCCTGGCACATGCGAGGACAGGGTCGCTTAGATCCACCGCTACCCAGTCGGCGCCTTGGCCCACCGTGCCGTGGCCAAGGGCATCCCAGCCCAGTGCCAGAGCACCCTGCGTGCTGCCAGCATCCAGCAGACGCAAGGCCAGTCCGTCAGGCTCTTCTGGCGGAGAGAACACATTACGCCGGGACTGCAGGCCTCGGGCATGGAGCTCGAGCGCACGGATCTCCGCAAAGGGATCGATGCGAGCGTGGGAGTCCGTTCCGATGGAGAGAGGCACTCCCTCCAACTGATCGGCCTGCAAGAACCCATCCCCTAAGTCCAGCTCTGTGGTGGGGCAGGCACACACCCGTGCCCCGCTTTTACGCAGTCGGTCGGCATCGCCCCCCGTTGGCCAGGTCATGTGCACAGCCGTGAAGCGCTCACTGAGCAGGCCCACCTCATCCAAGAGAGCCACGGGACTGACCTGATGCTCATCGACGCACTGCAGGTTCTCGCTGGTCTGCTCGGAGACGTGCATGTGTACACTGCCCTGGTAGGCGGAGAAGGCCTGCAACCAGCGTCGAGAGCACGCTCGAACCGAATGCGGAGCCAGACCGATTCGCACCAAGGGATCTCGATTTCGCTCCAGACGCACCACCGCGTCCATCACAGCGTCCGCATCGCGATCGTAGAAACGTCGCTGCTGCCGGTTCTCAGCTTGCCCGTAGCCGGGTCGCTCGTAGGCGACCCGGAGCAAGGTGATTCGCAGACCAACGCGGCGAGCAGCCCGGATTACACGCTTGGCCAACTCGTCTCTGTCGGCGTAGGGCTTGCCATCCGGGCTGTGGTGCAAGTAGTGAAACTCACCAACGGTGGTGAATCCCGCCTTGGCCATCTCTAAGAAGGCCAGCGCAGAGACGGCCTCGACCCCATCCGGGTCTAATCCAGTGGCCAAGCCATACATGCGCTCCCGCCAGGACCAGAAGTCATCTCCTCCCGTGCGCCACTGAACGTGCCCGCGTAGGCCCCGCTGAAAGGCGTGGCTGTGCGTATTCACAAAGCCAGGGATCAGCAGCTTGCCGGGTAGATCAACCGCGCCAGTAGCCGGACGAATGGCGATGTTTTGCCCACCTTGAACAACAACTTCGTGGCCGTCCAGTAGCCGTCCTCCAGAGAGGAGCGCGCTTGGACGAAGGATCAGGCTATGATGAGGGCCGGCACCGGCGGAGGACAAGCTCATGCCACGCGCATATCCCGGCGAGGATTTGGTTGACCGACTCTTCGATCGTGAGGAGGATGGTCTGAAGAGGGTCTCCGTGCCTGGAGGCGGGGAGGCTTTCACCGGTCCAGCTGCGACACGCGCACTGAAAGCCCTTGGCGGCGAAGCGATGACGGTGGACAACACCATCATCGTTCCCGAGGACTTTGACCCCACTCGCCCCGAGCACATGGCGCTCTACGCCCATGAGCAGTACCACGTCGAACATGGTCGAGATGGCGAGCTTTCCCACGCCATCCACGATGCAGAAGAAGTCGCCGCGCGCGCCGTGGAGCGCATGGTCTTGCACCGAATGTCTGGTGGCGAGCGTGGCGTAGCCCCAGGGGCCGGTAACAAACACGGCCCCTCGCCAGAGGAATCCGGCAGCCACACCAGCGACCACGATCCATCAGCCGAGATCAAACCCTCCAGTCTGGACTCCGATCCCGATCCCGTCGACGGCTACTGGGCCATGCGGAAAATGGGCATGAGCCACATGGATGTGGTGGACAAGCTGGCACGCGACGTAGTCTCGACCGTGGACGACGTTAAATCGTCGTCTTTGGGGCGTTTTGCCGACATGAAGAAATCGATCTGAGGGCACATGGCCACAGTCTTTGAAGAGCTTGCCCGGCGCCTAAGGCGCACTGACCTGCTCCTACTTCGCGCCGTTCGTCGTCAACGAGCGCGTCCCGCAATGCGCGCCAAAGGCCAGTTCTGGGGATCGGTAATCACCGATGACGAGGTGGACGCCTTGCTGCGTGCACACGGTGAGATTGACTACCCAGCCCAATCCGATGGACTGGACGCCGCCATCGCAGCCAGCGAAGCCCTACGCGATGCTCCCGGCGGGAGGGTGACCCGCTTGCGTGAGTCCTTCAATCTCGGAGGCGACGACGCTGACCTGGTCCTGCTCGCCCTGGCGCCGGAGATCAGCGCTGGCTACTCCAAGATCTTCGCCTACCTAAACGACAACTTGAACCTTGGTTTTCTCACCGTCGACCTGGCAACCCGGGTCCTACGGACCGAGCGCCTCAAGCGTCTGGCGCTGCAGGCACGGCTGATGTCCAGCTCGCCCCTGGTTCAGAACCGGCTCTTGCTTCTTTACCCAGAAGAGGGCGCCGAGACCCACACGGCCCGCCGCGTGCACCCATCTTCCCGCCTGCTTCGATGGTTGCTTGAAGAGGAAGAGCTACCCAAGTCTGCTGGCTTTACCCCCATCGATACCAGCCGTGAGCCCTTTATTCCTGGCTCCGTGACTGCACGTCTGGATGAGTTGGGCACAGGGCTGGACAAGCCCCACACCTACGTGATCGTCGGTGCCAGCACCGGCTCTCGAGAAGGTGTGGCCATGGCCATCGCTAGGCGCTGCAATCGGCCTCTTGTGCGCGTGGACTTAGAGCGGTGCGTGGAGTACCTGGATCAACCCTGGGATCTGGTGCGCGAGCTCAAGATGTCCCGAGCGCTGCCTCTCCTGGTCAACGTGGTCGAGGCCCAAGACGACCCCGGGCAACGCCTAAAGCTCATCGCCCTGGGAAGCGCTGTGGCATCGCTGCCCTGCCCCGTCTTGGTCGGAGCGGCCGACAGACGGTCCGTGAGCACGCTCCTGGGGTCAGACCGTGCATCGGTGACCATTCTCTGCGGCAAGTCCACCTTCCCCGAGCGCATCAACGCCTGGAGCAGCGCCTTGGAAGCGAAGAACTGGGACACCTCCGTGGCCACAGACATCGCCGAGCGCTTCTATTCCATTGGTGGCACCACCATCTCCAAGGTCCTGGACCGTGCCGAGGCCGAATCAGGCGGTAAGCAGCCCAAGCAGGAGACCCTCTGGGCAGCTGCTCGCGAAGGCAGCAGACCTGAATTTCGAGGCATGGCCCAACACGTGGTCCCTCGCTACGACTGGGACGACCTGATTCTCGACCCCAAGATCAAGGGCCAACTCCAGGGCCTGGTCGACTACCTGGAGCACCAGGAGACAGTCTTTCACCACTGGGGCGCCCGAGACATTCGTGCCCGTGGCTATGGCATCAAGGCCCTGTTCTCCGGCGGGCCGGGCACCGGCAAGACCATGGCCGCCGAGGTCATCGCTGGGCGACTGGGCCTGGACCTCTTCAAGGTGGACCTCTCTCAGGTCATCTCCCGCTGGGTGGGCGAGACAGAGAAGAACCTGAAGGAGATCTTTGATGCCGCAGAAGGCGGAACCGCGGTGATCCTGTTTGACGAGGCCGACGCCTTGTTCGGATCCCGCGGAGAGGTCAAGCAGGCCCAGGATCGCTTTGCCAACCAAGAAGTCAGCTTCCTTCTCCAGCGCTTGGAGATCTTCGAGGGCGCCGCCATCCTGACGACCAACCTGCAGGAGAACATCGACGAGGCTTTCCTCCGCCGCTTCGGCGCGGTGGTCGAGTTTCCTATGCCCAACGCCGACCAACGTCTGAAGCTCTGGAACCGCGCCTTGCCAAAGGGTGCACCCAAGGGAGACGATCTGGCTCTGGAGTACATCGCGGATCAGTTCGTACTGAGCGGTGGCCCAATCATCAATGCCGGTATTCAAGCGTGTATATTGGCCGCAACAGATGGGACCAAGGTCTGTCAGCGCCATGTGGTCCGCGCCGTGGGCATGGAAACCATCAAGATGGGCAAACAGGTCAACCGAGTGCACTTCGGTGAATTCTGGGAAGAGGTCGCAGACCTGCTCTAAGGCGCCGCCTAATCTACTCCGGCGGGATGTCTCCACGCCGCCGCAAACCCCATGGCCGCCATGACGAGAAACATGCCCGGGGCCAAGGCGGGAGATGCGCCAAAAATAGCCTGAGTGACGAGTTCTATCGTAGAGGCAGCCGGTCGGATCTCCGCCTCGAAGGCGTAGTTGTGCTCAAGGTGCTCCCAAATTCCAAAGAGCCCCCCCAAGGCGACTACGGTCATGGCGCCCTGCAGCCCCCGAAGCATGTTCTTGGAGGGAGAGAACCAGACTCCCACCGCACAGAGGGTTCCCAAAGCCGCCAGCCCAAAAGGCACGAGCTGCACCCGGGTCTCGGTGTGCCCACTCAAGGCCAACTCCAAGCAAGCGCCGAGCGCACTGGCAACCACCAGCGCCAAAAAAGCGCGGCGCAGGCCCAACTCGACCGGGCTCACGGAGTCAGCATCGCCTTGGCGCCGGCATAGTCAGCCTCTGAGACCACTTCCACCAGGGCGTTGAGAAACGCGTCCCGGTCAGCAAAAGGCCGCTTGGCCATCAGCGCTTCAGCCTCGGCCGGGGTCACGCCCGGAAGCTGCCCCAAGGTACCGGCATCGCAGGCGTCGGGATCGACAGGCACAAAGACATGGCGTTCGTACTCGGCAATGGTCGATGCATCGACATACTTGCTCATGCTTTTGCGGAACTGAGCGATGGAGACATAGGGCCGGTATTCCTCGAATTCGTGGACCATCTTGTCGCCAATTCCGGGAACGCCGGCCTGAATCTGCTCTTTGGAAGCCGTGTTCAGGTTGACCGTGGGGGCAGGCTCACCCGGCGCTTCTTGCTCATCCACTTCGGCCTGGGCCTGGGAAAGCACCTCGTTGACAACACCTTGCTCCTCTTCGGAGGGTGCCACGTCGGCGGTCGCTTGAGCCGGTGGCTCCGAAGCGTTCTCGCTGCAAGAAGTGCCCAAAAGCAGGGCCAAGGAGGCGATGGGAAGCAGTCGGTGCAGCATGGTGTACTCTTGAAAGTGGAGATCAATTAGCCCGCAGCAATGCAGCCGGCCAGCTACTTGGCCCACTCATAGCCGTCAAAGCCGTCGACTCGTTGCACCACGACCCGTTGGTTGATGTAGTCGCTGTTAAAGACCTTGGTCAGGTTTTGGGCAGTAGGGACCCCGGTGAGCACCTGCTCATTGCGCACGAGCTGTCCGCTGGCCGTGTCAAAGCTACCTTGGCCGCTGAGCATCAGGGAGACGGTGTTGTTCGCTCCGTTCTCCACATCTGAGCCCGTAATGGTCGTTGCCTGGCCCGTGCTGATGAAGTTGAGCATGCTGCCGTGGGTCGAGGCCACCTCGTGCATTAGGCGAACGCCACCTGCCGTACCACTGGTGCTGAGGAGCTGCATCGCAATGGGGGAACCCTTCTGCTTCCACGCCTCGCTGATGTTTCCGTCTTTGGGAAACTGGATGTCCAGCGGCGCGACCAAGCGCGTTGCCAGCTGACGCTGACGCTCGATCACACTGGCCTCGCGCGAGGTGGAGCGCACAGGACCCTCCAGATCGACTCTCTTGATTCGGCCCGTGGTGTCCATCTCGAGTACCAAGGTGGCGCTCTCGTAGGTCTCCTCGTACTCCGCAAAAACGGCGTTGAGCATGTCCTGCTTCTTGGCGTCGACGGCCACACCACTGAGCTTGGCATGGTCAATCTCGCAGGTCACCTCAATGATTTTCTTGCCCTGCCCAACGCAAGACATGGCGAGCTTCATCTGGAACTCGCCACCGCGCGCCTCGTTGTTTTCACGGGCCAAAAACCAGAGGGGAAAGCCGGCGACCATCGACATCTCGCTGACGTATCGGACAGGTGTCTCACCCCACTGCCATTGAGGAGTAGGGGCTTGAGCCTCGGTGCTTGCCAAGAGAAGAAGGAGCATATTGTGCCTCGATTTGGGCCATCAACCCCCCAGGGCTGGACCGAATGCCATGAATTGCGACTTAGAAGCTGGACTGAAATCCAACCCGAAGTCCACCGTTAATGAGATTGGTGTCCGCCGGGAAGACCCCGGAGTTCTGCCAACTCTGTAGTGGCTCACTGCTCCATCCGTGCAGAGTGACCTTGAACCAATTGCCCAGTCCCGTGGGAATACCCAAGGTGATTCGGCCGCCATAGCCTACCCACCCGGGAGAAAAGAAGCCGTAGTTGCCCGCCAAGAGAAGCGTCGGTCGCCCCGCCTGGTTGGGCCTCAGCACATAAACGCCAAGGCCACCATAGGACTTGACGTATACCGGAATACTTTGGTTCTCCGCGGCGTTCCGCTGCCCATCAACCCCGTAGGCGAGGCTGCGGGTCGGCGTGACGTTGACCTCGGCGCCACCGACGATGGCGAGGTTGTAAAAGCCCCACTCCAAGTCGAAGGCAGCTTGAGCCGAGGGCGCAAAGAGCATGGTGCCGTTGCTGTTGGGCTCGTTGGGGTCCGTGAACCGGAATGCCGCAGTGCCGATTCCGCCGCCTCCGATCTCCGCTCCCAGGGTGAAAGTGACCACCTGGGGTTTGTGGAGCACTGCGTTGTCGGAAAAGGGCACCACAGAGACCTTGCCCTCAGAGTTCACGCTGGCCAAGTAAACCGGGGCGCCTGGGTGCTGCTGGGAGAGTTTCTCTACGGCGGTATAGACATCTGCAGGCAGGCCATCGGAGGCGCCCAAGCTCACCCGCCGGTCGGCCTGAGCCAACTCTCGGTCATCGACCAGGCGAGGCATATCTACTGGGGTTCCCGGGAAGACATCTACCTCACCGCGGCCCGTGATCAGGCCATCGACGACCAGATGGATCCAATGGTGACCCGGTGAGAGTTCCACCTCGCCGTCCAGAACTTGAGCTGGACGGCCATCCACCATCAGCTCAGTGCCCTGTGGAAACTCTCCAGTCATCAGCGAGCCCTTCGCCATGGACGTCTGGGCATCGACCAGGGCCAGCAGCTGCGCGTGGGAACTGCCTGTGCGTAGGTCAGAGCGAACCCAGGAGCGCTCCGGCTCCAAAACCACCGCATTGAGCAGGGCCTTGTTGGCCACCATCCCTGGCAGCTCCAGGCGCAGCTCCCGCGCATTCCCAGAGTTGGCGAGATCGGTCTCGGAGAAGGCCAGGTCAACGGCTGCACCCATCAGCGTCAGCGCCGCCACCACCTGAGCGCGGTCGTCCTCGTTGCGGATCACCGAAATGGTCTCTATCGCCACGCTCAGCTCCTGAGCGATGGAGAGTTCAACCTCGAACTCCTCGAAGCGCTCATTGCTACGCTCCAGGGTGCGGGCCAGTTCAGCGTAGGCACGCTCGTCTGCATCCTGCCAAGGCGAGGGAGGAAAGGCTAAGTTTGCGCCCGTGTATTGGTGAGGCTCACCCCCAGGGAGGCGGGTCACTTTTCGGAGAAGTTTCTCGTCTGGAAGGGTAGGCTCGACCCAAATGACCACTGGAGAAGGCTCTGCCTGCTGTTGGGCTTGGGCGGACGAGGTCACCCATGGGAGGAGCAGGAGGAGGTTGAAACTCAAAAGGTAGTTCCAACACCGGCAGTAAAGCCAAAGACCGGGAATGCAACCTGACTCTGCTGGATGGAATCAGCCAAGGGGAGTGCCACACCCCCGCGAAGATCTAGGTCGACCATTGGCCGAACGCGTTCCCCCGACTGAAGGGCGTCGATGGGGGGCTGCCAGGAATACCCAAAGTGGGCGGTCGTGGAGACCGCATGGGGGGTGTTCAAGCCACCGACCCGAAGCGCAAAGCGCGGGCCAAAACCCAGGGCAGCGTCACGCCCCACCAACACCCCAACAGAACCGTAAATGTTGCGCTGCCAAAAGCGGTAATGAAGGGCAATCGGCTTGGGCTCTTCTGCCACACCGTTGTCCACCACCCGAATCTCTCCGGCGGCATACGGTCCGGCATGGGCGGGGGTGCGGTAGAACTCCGCCCAAGCCCCATCGGAGGAGAGATTGTAGGCATGCTCGATGCCAAAACCCATCATCAGGCGAGAGAAGTGTCCGCGGAGAGCAAAGTCCAGCGGCAACCCTCCAGCGTTGAGCTGGTAGTCCGCGTCAACGATGTCCGTTGGGTCATCGACCAAGCCCTGACTCTCTAAATCTGGACCGATGCTGACCGAAGCACCGTTGTAGAGGATGCCCGAGCTCATGGTCACTGCAAAGCGCACCGGGTAGCCATCCCCTGCCCCACCGACTCGCTGGAGGGTGCCCGAGGTGCGGTCATAGCGCCAGATAAACACCTTGTTGGGGTTTCCGTAGCGTGGCACCGCGATGTAGATCTCTGAGGATCCGTGGATCTTGGCGTAGATAGCCAGGAAATTGAGGATGTCGCCGTCGAGTTCGGGACTGCACTCGTTGGGATGCAGCATGAGCTGGTCGATAAAGTCGATTCCCATCTTCTTACGGGCATCGTTTCGAACAAAGTAGGCCTTGTCCTCGAACTTATCGACCACAAGCTGATCGGACAGGGAGTGCCCCGTGTCCTTGCGCTTCATGTAGATGTCCAAGCGGCCCAGGGGCACCAGAACCTGACCATCCTCGTCCACGTTCACCGGCAAGCCGTTCAGATAGACCTCGTATTCTTCGTCGAAAGGTTCCTTCTCAAAGAAATCCTCCAACTCAAAGTCAATGGGGAAGGTCGGGAATGCGTCGTTTTGCAGCTCGGTGAGGTAGTAGTTCACCATGCCCTTGACCTCTTGGTTGGTCAGGGTGGAGAGCAGGCTGGGGTCCTGGAGCGCCATGGTGGCTGCCAGGTAGTGGTAATAGTTGACCGAGCGGTCCCCAATGGACTCATAGAAGGGCGGGCCCCCGTCGTCAGAGTTCTCGGCCGCATAGCCAATCATGGTGTAGAGCAGGAACACAGGCTCACGCTGCTCCACACTCTCCATGAACCAGATGAGTTCTTCTTTTCTTCGGAGTTCCTTCCCGAGCAGCCCCCACTCACCGGGGCTCAGGTCGTTCCATGAGAGCTTGGAGGTCTCCTCCACGGCCTGTCGCACCAACTCCAAATTTCCATCCGGCACCCGGGCCGGCTGGTCCACAGGCTTGATGGTGCGGTCCGGAAACTTGCGCCCATTCTGATACAGGTCCACCGACGGGAAGAAGAGCCCATCTGCCCGGTCGATGCGGCTGCGCACGTTCCGCTGGATGGTCTCGTCCTGGTAGTCCACAGAGGTATCTGGCCACTTGAGAACCACGACACGGGCTGCCCTGTCCCTGCGTTTTTGAGCGGCCGCTTTCTCAGCGTCCGTGATCTCC
This sequence comes from uncultured bacterium, assembly GCA_905480105.1. GTDB lineage: Bacteria > Myxococcota_A > UBA796 > UBA796 > CAJQPC01 > CAJQPC01. Next base: position 16,306 of record CAJQPC010000068.1, read on the forward strand.
TCGACACGCTCCTCCTTCTTCTCGCCAAAGAGCGGCGCTTCGGGGGAGGCAAGGGTGCTTTCCGTCGCGGAGCCCTGGGCTGGACTGGCGAAGAAGGCAATCAAAAGGGCGAAGACGTACATCGCAGCTCTCAGGGTGGCCACCAGCTTAGCGCAGGGGCTCCACCCGGGCACCCAAGTGGTCCGGGTCTATGAGCAATTCACCGTTCCGCCGTCGATACTGCACGACAGAGAACGGCCGCCCGACACACCGTTGAACACCGCTTTGGCGCCATGACCCGAGAAGGTGATCTTGCAGCCGCTGCTGGCCACGTTGTTAAACGAGGCCCTTCCGCCCGAGATCGTGCGCCTCTCGCGCTGTCCGCCGCATTGCAGCTCCACCTTCGTTGGGGGGCCAGTGACTTTGAGGTTCAAGGTCCCAGAAGCAACCCTAGGGGTCGATTGCCTACTTCCACCGCCGCTCTGCCTGCTGGTGTTTGTGCCTTTGCTTGCCTTGGTCGGTGACTTGGTAGGTGGCTTGGTCGGTGGCTCACTGCTGCCCGTATCCCCATTTTCGTCCACGGCGTCGGCGACGGCATTGGGGTCAAGCTCACTCGAAGTCGATTGCTTATCGCCTCCGGCGACGATGGGGGCTCCGCGCCCTGCGTCGTCTTTTCCGAGCATGGAGCTGCCCCAAACCGCAAGGAATGTTGCTACGCCAAGCAATGCAAACATTCCCAGGATGATGACCGCCACCCGCTTGGACTCGGTGCGCCCCGAATCATTGGCCGGAGGGGGCAGAGGTGCTCCGCCAGCCGGGCCCTGGGATGAGCCTGGACCGCCAGCTTTGTACTCAGCAACCGGGCCCTGTGCGATCGGCGAACCGATAACGGCGGGGCCAACCGCCACTGGGCCACCTACCGGCGCCATGATGGGCCCACCCGCATGCGGCTGGGCCGACACGACCGGGGAAGGCGCGACCGGAGGGGGCGCCGATGGACGAGAGGCTTCCTTGAGCTGCGGGATCGCAAAGAAAGCCGTCGCGCTGCCCTCTTCCGCACCTATAGCATCACCAAAACCATTGTCCAAATCCACAAATTCGAGCATCCCATCATCCTGTGGGCTGCGGTTTCCAACGCCGGCTCCCGAAGTCGTCGCAGCCGAAGGCGGTGCCTGTCGGGGGGTAGGCCGAAGCGGCGCAGGGCGACCTTGGGTGTTCAGCGGCTCGGCACGCTGAGGATCCCGCCAGGTCGACGGCTTTTCAGCGGCCACTCGGGCCTGGGCGTCGCGCGCCATCGACGCACGAAGGCGCTCCTCTATGGTCATGCGCTTCTTGGAGCCGGAACTGGATGCTCCGCCACTGCGGGACGAGCGGCTGGTGCTTGCGCCCAAGGCCCCTGGGGGTGCGTCTGGGTCTGGCGCAGCCGGCAGCTCATAGAGGCTCCCGAAGAAGAACTCGCAGAACTCACCAAGGTAGCTGCCCCTGTCCCGGTAGAGCTGACGTCTTAGGTCCACCAAGAGGTCTTGGCCGGTCTGGTAGCGGGTGTTGGGGTTGGCCTGGAGCAGGCGCGCAATGATCGGCCCGACCCCTGGCAACTTGGCCTCGAGCTCCTGGACTTGCTGGTGCAGCGCGCCGCGCTCGATGGCGTCGAAGATCTCGCCCAGTGGATCACGGCTGTTGGCCGAGACCGTGTAGGCGGGCTTGTTCATGAAGAGCTCATAGGCGATCAAACCCAGCGAGAAGAGATCGCTGCGGTGGTCCACCAGCTGGCCGGATGCCTGCTCCGGAGACATGTAGACCGGGGTGCCTTTGATGCGATCATTCTTCTCTGGGGCGTACTCGCCGTTGTCCACCCGAGCCAGACCAAAGTCCAGGATCTTCACCTCCCCTCTGGGGGTGACCATGATGTTCTCGGGCTTGAGGTCCCGGTGCACCAACTGCAGCGCTTCGCCGTTGTCCGAGGGGGTGGTCCACGCCTGATAAAGAGCATCGGCGAGCTCACAGATCATCTCGATGGCCGCTTCGGTAAAAACCTGTTCTCGTGACCGAAGACACTCGTCCAGAAGCTGGCGCAGGGTCACGCCGTGCACGTGCTCCATTACAACAGCGTTCTCGTCTTTAAGGAACTCAAAGACCCGCACGATGCCGCGGTGCTTTACCTCGTCCAACAGCTCGAACTCACGTTCGAGCAGCTCCCGATGATGGGGGTCAGCCCTGCGCAGCCGCTTGATGGCTACCATTCGTCGCTTTCCAGCGCTCAGGCCACGGCCTGGGACCTCTCCAACGCCGATAAATACCTGGCCAAACTGGCCAGAGCCAAGCTCGCGAAGAATCTCGTAGTTGCGGATGTAGCGGCTCAAGGCGCACCCCTAGCGTTGATGTGCGCCAGTCTAACGTGCGGCGGACACCTTTCCTTACTCCTTCGGTCCACTACGGGGTTTGCGGCGGCCCGCAGCGATGCGCCGGATGTTGAAGAGCGCCGCCCCCAGAAAGGTCGCGCTGACCAGCATCCCAAGCACCGTCATGACCACACTGGCAGTGCGCCTGTAGGGCACAGGCTCAACCCAGCCCCGCAGCTCAGGATCCGAGGACAACTTGCCTGACGGAGGGTCCAACCAAGCACTGGGCTGAATGGCAACAGTGCTCTCTCCCTGAGAGAAGGCGGTCAGACGCACCTTGGTAACAAACTCCCTACGCAGGTAGGCCGAGTCAACCTGGTAACGAAGTTCAAACCAACGGTATCGAGTTGCTGCAGCATCTTGAAACGCCTTGCCTAACCCTCTGGATCCGCGGCTCACATAGGCAAAACCGCCGCCGTGTCGTGCGATCCACTCTAGGCTGACCCGGTCGATGCCTTCGCGCTCTAAACCGCCATCTATGGTCCGCTTAGAGTAGCGCCCACATAGGTCCTTTGGATCAACCGTTGTTTTTCCTGCCTGCACACCACGAAGCTGCTGGTCCAAGCCGGGCAAGCCGTCCCCCAAGCCCACCGCGTAAACCAGCGGCAGACTCATCGGGTCTTGGGTAGCGAGATCTCGGGCGCCCTCGAGATGTTCCAAGAGATCACTGAGCCGCCTGGCGTTGTCCGAGCAGCGGTCGTTGCTTTTCTCGTTGTTGAATCCGTCTGTGAGCACCACGATGACCGGCTGAGCTTGCTCTCTTGCCAGGAATTGTGCGATCTCCGGCTGCTGCAGGAGTTCGCCGCTGGCGTAGCGCACCGCCCCATACAGGTGGGTGTAGCCCCGCAGAGGCTCCAGCTGACTGACCAACTTGTCGTAGTGCTTGGGCCCCTTGACCACCTTCAGGTTCGGGCCGACAGGCCGCGGGTCACCGCCAGAGAAGTTCAGCAGGACAACGCCGTTTTCGCTTCCGGTCGGTAAAAAGCGGCTGACAACAGCAGGATCACGCAGAGCCTTTCGAACACGCTCGATGCGGGAAAGAGATTTTCCATCATCCTCGAGCATAGAACCCGAGCCATCGATGACCAGGATGAAAAGCTGCGGGTTGTTCACGGGGTCATGCGGGATGACCTGAACCCGTGAGTCCGCGTTGGTGCCCACCTCAAAGCCATTGTGAAAGACCGCTAGGTGTTCCCGAGTGACCGGTAGAGCCACTGCCCCGCCAGAGAGCGTGAAGCGCATGGAGAGGCGCACCTGGCCCGAAGCGCGGTCGATGTAGGGCATGCATCGGTCAAAATCGACGTCGGCGTTGTTGCAGTCCCTCTCGCTCGTAAACAGGTCGATCTGAAGCTGGCTGCCCTCTGCTGGAATGTGCTCGCTAATACGAAAAGTACTGCCAGCCACCGGCTCTACTGGGGTGTCCTTGCCCGCATCACCGATCGCTGGACCGCGGGCGCTGTCCCCGCAGCCCAGAAGCAGCGCCAAGAGCGCCAAGAGCGCCACAAACACTACTTCTCCTCCTTGGGCAACAGAATAAACTCCACCACCGCGCCATGGTCGCCCCGTCCAATTTCCAAGCGGTCTCCAGAGTTAAGACGTGTCTCCAGAGGTGCTGGCCGCCGCGGGTCGTAGCGCAAGTCCAAGCGTTCAAAAAGACGCCGCAGCACAGTGGGCGCAACAGTCAGTCCTCGGGCGCGGTAGATCTGCTTGCCGTCGTAGGACACCGAGACATGCAGCTTTCGCACGGAGCCTGGCTCGGAATCTACATACGGTCCCAAACGTAGATCCAGACCGCGAGGATAACTACCAATAAAACGCTCTTTTGCGCCACCGGTCAGGGCATCAACCGGAATGCGATGACCGAAGCGGAACGGGGTCAACACACGAATCCACCCCGCATAGAGGTTTTCGGGGATTCCCCAGGCCAAGAGACCAAAAGTACCGCCCAAGGCCATCGCGCCCAGGGCACCCGCCAAGTAAAGGTCGTGCAGGAGACTGTTGGCCGCATGCCAAGCGGCTGCTCCAGCCAAACCAGCGGCAAACCCCGCGCCAACGTGCTCGAAGAAGCCTGCGCCCCTGCGTGCGGTCAAACAGCCGATGGCCGTGGAGGAACCCACCATGAGGAATGCGCCCAGGCGGAAGCGTAGACTGACCAGAGAGTCGTCGCCCGCCTCGGCACCAAAGAGCTGGGGCAGAACCAGGCTGTGCCAGAGGAAAAACCAGAGCAGGGAGAAGCAGCCTGCGATGCCCGCAGCCATGACCGTGCGAGGAATACGCTTGAACAGAGGGTCTCGCCTAAGGGACCCCTCCGCCCACAGTGATGCGGCAGCGGTACTCGCGCTGATGCACACCAAAAATAGTGCTCCATCCCAGATCGGGGCCCAGAACGGGCCGATCACCACCATGAAGGAGAGCAGCACCCACCAGGCGAGCAGGGCAGCCCCGCCCGTCACCAGCGCAACCTGGACGTGGCGCAGTGCGTTGTAGGGGATCAGGAAGATGTTCACGCCCTCAGGCTACCTTAGTCGGCACTCGACGCGCCCATGCCCCCAACCGACCCCCGCGCCTGATAGCCTTGAAGCGTGGACGATCTCGCCCTTTATCTGAGACTGGCCCCCGAGTTTGGTGGGACGCGCTTTGGACCCTTTGAAGGGGCCGAGGTGCGCCTTGGCACGGACAAGGACAAGAACGACATTGTCCTGGCGGCCAGCCTGGGTGTCTTTGAGTCCCACCTGCGCATCCTTAGACAAGGCCCCCAGGATCTGATCCTGGCGCCTGTGGACCGCTCGGCGCCGGTATTTCTCTACGCTGGCGGACGCGGACGTCCCAAGCAAGTGACATCCGCCGTAGCGATCAAGAGCGGCGACGCCATCGCTCTGGTCACCGAGAACGGACCACGCTTCATCGTGGAGTTGGATGAGCTGCCCGAGGAGATAAAAAAGGAGCGCGAGGAATCGCGGCGCGGCGGCGGCGGCCGCGCTCGCTTTGGCCGCTTCGGTAGAAAGTTGTCCGGCGAAAAGTTCAAGCAGGAGGGCAAGCGACAGGTCTGGACGCGCCTGTTGACCACGGGACCCGGTCAGTTCCTGCAGCGGGGCTACACATTCGTTGCCTCGGGACAGATCTTCCTGCCCCGAAACCTCATCATGCTTGCCACAGCAGGCTTTGCCATTGGGGGAGGCTGGATCTTCGGCGGCGCACAGGGCTGCAAGTCCAGGAGCCTGAAGAAAGACGTGGGAACCTGGTCACGCAAGTACGAAGACTGCGAGGCCCGGGTGGCCATCACTTCCAACGACCGCAAGCCCGAGGAGATGGAGTTCTCCGCCCTGGCAGGACAGATCATCGGCTACAGCGGCGTGACCGATGCTCTCCAGAAAGAAGACACCCTGCTGGCTCTGGTGCGCTCTGCCGCGACGGACGTCAGCAAGAACATCGACGACTACCCGATCACCAACCCGGCGGCCAAGCACCCCTACTTTGACATGCGCGAAGCCCTAATGGCCTTGGACATGGAGCCCGTCGCGGCCAGCCTGCTCGCATACGCCGCGACCGAACGGCCGGATCAGATGGGCTTCTCCCAAGTCCCCGATGCCAGCGGTAAACCCAGCTGCGGACGCGGCCCTATGCACGTCACGTACCGCCAGGCCCGCCAGCTCGGCTTGATGCCAACTTTGGACGCCTTGATCACCAAGAACCCGGCCGACTTCCTGGAACCCAGCGGAGAGGCTCTGCGAATCGAGGCGTTGGGAAACACCGCCAGGGCGTCGGGAGAGCCCAATTGGCTTGAGCCGGGAATGAGCGTCGTGGCCATGGCCGCCAAGCTCGACAACGGAAACACCTGTCTGTACATCGACTCCGAGGAGGGCGATGACCGCAGCCGCAGGGCCAAGCTGGCCAACTCCATCGAGCGCGCCGTTCGACCAGAGAAAGACGGCATGCCTCTGGAGGAGGAGAACCACTACGCCCTGGCTGCGGTAGCGATGTTTTACGCACACGACATGACGGTCATCAACTGGGAGGAGCGCGGCGCAGCATTGCCCATGACAGACGGGATCGGTCCGGCACTCAAGCCCCACGCGGCAGAAGGCCAGTGGGTCATGGAACGCACCGCCGAGGTCATCGCCCGTTCCGTTGTCATCCCCTGCCATGCCACGCTCTCGAACAAGAACATCCAGGATGTGGACGAGGCCTACGGTAGCCAGCCCGATGTCATTGACTGCTTGGTTCTGAACTGGAAGCTCAACAACGAATAGCGCGACCAGCGACCAGCGCTCACGGCTTAGCGCTTGGGACCGAACGCCTCCCGGCGTGCTGCATCGTCCACGACGAACTCCATCTGCTCCAGCTCGTCTTCCAAGCCCTCGCCAACCAGGACGCCGTCGCTGCCCAAGATCGAGGCCAGATCTTCATCTTTGCTGGTGACAGCCGCGGGCTGACCCGAGTTGCGTTCACTCAGGACCAAACTGCCCAGGGCCTCATTTGAGTTCCGAATCTGCTCAATAAAGGAGTAGAGCAAGGTCTCGTTCCACACCCGCCAAGCCTCTCCTTTAAGGGCCCGACTGGCCGCCAGGTCAATCTGGTAGAGCCAGCCCGCCTCGGAGACCACGCACGATGCGCTGCGCATGGCGTTCGGTCGCTGCAGCCCATTCTGCCCAAAGAAGTTCCCCACCTTTATCGAGGCCAAGAACTCCCCCCGCGCTACGCCCACGTTTCGCACGATGTCCACCCCGCCATGGGCCAAGAGCCACGCCCCATTCACGGGATCTCCCTCCAAACAAAGCACCTCGCCCTGCTCCACAGAGCGCTTCTTGAACTGCTCGGCTATCTGCAGCAGCACCGATTCTGCCACCTCAAGCATCGTGGGTTGATTGCGAAGCAGAGGAAGCAGAGGCGGACAGGGACTACTGGGCCCTCCTGGGACCATGGCGCGCCAGAGTCGAGAGAGGCCAGCACGCTCCTGACGCACTGGGCGATGCACCCCGCCCGGAGCCAGCTTGGCCAGGGCCAAAGTGGTGGCACCCACGCGCTCGGCGAGCGCGTACACGCACTCGCGTAGAATGGCGTCATAGACCAAGGGGTGGTCGGCGCGCATCTGCTCCAGGTCCGACCGGTAGAACAGCACAACTCTGCAATCCTCATCGCTGACCAGGTCGGCCGTGCGCCGGCCCTCGCTAAAGAAACCCCCAACCTCTCCAAACACACCGCCGCGGCGAATGATTCCTATTGGCTGCCCCTGGACCCGCGCACGCAAGGATCCACTCAAGAGAATACCCAGCCGATTTCCTACATCACCCACAGACCAGAGCCGCTTTCCAGCGGGGACCCGCTGCCGCCGAAGAAGAGGTAGAACGGCCTGAACCTGTTCCAACGGGACCCGGTGGAAGAGAGGAAGATTGACCATTTTATCTGAGCAGTCTGTCATTATTTCGCCTACTAACTTAGTAAGCGGAAAATAGCCTTACGCTGTTTAGTACTTGAACTGAGAAAAGAGGGTCCGATAGGCTCTTCCATGGCAGTCTCTATCGCAACCCGTCCGCGTACCCAGGCCGAGCGTCAAGCGCTCGCACAGGTGCTGTTCAGTTCACCCGCTACCATCGGAATCGCCCACGCTGATGACGGATGGGCAGCCGCCGCGCTGAGCCTCTCTGGACGAAAAGTATGCTGGCAGAGCACCGCATCCTCCAGGCCTGCCACCAACCTCCTGGCGTCCCTGAGCCTCCCGGAGCTCAGCTTCGAGCCCGCAGCAGTGCAGCTGGACGACAAACTGCAACCACAGGGTCGGCGGCCAGCCGGTCTGAGCAAGCTGCCCAATGTAGACGGCCCACTGACTTCTGTGGTGCTCTGTACTTACAATCGTCTCCCGCTTCTCAAGCAGGCCGTCGAGAGCGTCCGCGCCCAGTCCTGGCCCGTGGAGATGATTGTCGTGGACGACGGCAGCACCGACGGAACCCACCGCTGGCTCAAGAGCCAGAAGGACCTGCGCGTTTTTTCCCACGAACACAACCTGGGAAAAATCGCCGCCCTGGCCACGGGTCTGAAACAGGTTCAAGGCACCTATACCTTGGTCTTTGACGACGATGACCTTCTGCTACCAGGCGCAGTCCAAGCACTGGCAACCACCTTGGAGGCCTGCCCTGCCCTGACCGGCATCTTCGGCGACAGCATCCTGTTCTCCGACACCGAGATCCACAGCTATCGGCCTGCCTTACGGGTTCCGCCGCATGTGATGCGGCGGGCATCCTTGGCCCAAATTCCCGGACTAAACGGTGCCTTCTTGGTGCGCAGTTCGATCTGGGAGGAGGTCGGCGCCTTTGATCCGCGCCTGAGCCGCGGAGAAGACATCGACATGTTTCAGCGCATCGCTCGCTTGGGGGACATCGAGGCACTGCCACTGCCAACCCTGTACTGCCGCTTACACGACGGCAAGAAGCAAGGTGGAAGCAGCCCCAGCAAGGCCGCCTCACGAATCCAGCCCGTGTTTCTGGAGCGCTGGCGCAGCCACCGCGCAGAGGCCTCGCGAGCGGAAGGTTTCTCTTGGGCGTTGGGCCTGCACAACCGCGGATTGACCCCCGAGGCCCATATCGAGTTGGCAAGATGGTCCACCCCCGACACCCCATCTGAGGCTTGGACCAGAAGCCACGTTGGCGCCCAGAGTACCCCAGAGACCACCCAAGGCAACCTGGTGGTTGTAGACGATGGGGACCCGGGTGCCCTGGAGGCCTGTCTGGAGCGACACAACCGCCGAGACCTACGCCTGTGGGTGAATCTCGAAGTCCCGAGGGAGCCCATCGGACAGGTACGCCTACACTGGGATGGTGAATACGCTGCCCAAGAACGCCTGGAACAGTGGCTGGACACCGACGCTCCGGTGCATCTGCGCTTGAGTTCCTCGCCCGAGTGGTGCCCACCTCCGATCGAGGATCTCAGCATGCTGCCCCCCCTGCCCGCAGCGGATGCGCTCTTGGTCTTAGGCGCCGCAATGGACTGGCCAGCACCCTCGCTGCTGCGACGCGGGATCGGCCCGATGGGGCAGTTGAGCTGGCAGGCTTGGCGGGCGCGCCGAAAACTGAAGAGTCAGGAGCCGAGAAAAGCCCTGGCGGCCTTGGGTCCACTCTTGGAGGCCTTGCCCGAATGGGCTCCCGGCTGGCGAATGGCTGCCGAAGCATTCGAAGGCTTGGGCCTGCGCGAAGACGCGAACCGATGCCGTACCCGGGAGCTATTGCACTTGGTAGCCTAAAACTCTGGCGGCCACGCGGAAGGCGGTGCACGACAGAGTTTCCGAGATGACTTGTGCGTGTAGACACATTGCGGGTACTTTGACGGCCACTCATTGGAGTTTCCGCGTGCGCTCACCTGCCCAACTGTTGATCCCTACACTTCTGTTCTCCCTGGTCGCTTGCAGCAGCGGCCCGGTCAACACCCTTCCCGTAGAGGAAGTCGACGACGGCGTGCCCAACATCGGCGTGAACGTCACCTCGGTCGCGTTTTCAAGCGCCGAAGACATCGGAACCAGCCAGCGCGCACAGGTCACCGTGACCAACACGGGCACAGCGGACTTGATGATCACCGACTTTGCGGTCGAAGCGCCATTCTCTCCAGGTTCGACTGTCCTGACCCTCAAGCCACAGAGCAGCCAGAGCGTCAGCCTCACCTTCAGGCCCGAAGACTACGCCGTCGCACAGGCCACTCTGATCATCCAGTCCAACGACCCGGACACCCCGGATCTCGGAATCGCGCTGAGCGGGGATGTGATTCTGGACGCAGACGGAGACGGATACATCCGCCCCGAGGCCGGAGGTGATGACTGCGACGACGCACGTGCAGACATAAACCCCGACGCCGAAGACATGCCCTACGACGGCGTAGACGCTGACTGCAAAGGCGACGACGACTACGACCAAGATGGCGACGGTTACACCGCCGAGGCCTACGGCGGCGACGACTGCAATGACGTGCGTCCCGAGATCAACCCGGGCGCCGAAGACATCTGGTACGACAACGTCGACAGCAACTGCGACGATGCGAATGACTACGACCAGGATGGCGACGGCTACAACATCACGTCGACTACCCAAAAAGACTGTGACGACCTGGACCCAGAGACCTACCCCAACGCTATCGAGTACTTGGATGGCAAAAAGAACGACTGCAACGGAGCCAAGGACCAAGAAATCACTGTCTTGGGCGCAGACGCCAGCATCATTGGCGAAGCGGCGAGCGACGGCTACGGCAGCGGGGTCGAAGCCACTGACCTGGACGCAGACGGCCTGACCGACTTTCTGATGGGTGCCGAGAGCTCCGACTCGGGCAACGGCGAGGTCTTTATCTGGTTGAGTACCAGCGGCATGCCCACAGACGGCGACCTGGTGTCCACCGCTGACTACTCCTTCTCAGGAAGCCAGAAGGAGAACTTGGGCTCCAACATCGTCTACCTGGGCGACGCCGGCGGCGGCGGCGATGTAGGCATTGGGGCGAAGAACTACGACAAGGGCAGCTACATGTCGTCGGGCCGTATCTACGTGATTGCGGCCGCGGACTTGGCAGCTGGGAGCGACACCAGTGACGCCCACACCGTGATCACCGGCTACGACGACTACTACTACAGCAGCAGCAACCAAGTTGGGGTCGGCAACGCTTTCAACAGCGCCGACCTGAACGGCGATGGCATCCAAGACCTGTTGGTCTGGTCAGATGCCAACTCCTGGTACTCGTACTACCAAGAAGACCAAATCTCGATTTGGTACGGAGCATCTGGTGGATTGGGCAGCGTGACCAATACCAGCGCAGACGCGGCCTGGAAGACCGAGTCCAGTCAGACCAACATTGGCACCTCCTTCGGACCGGGTGGCGACGTTGATGGCGATGGTTTTGAGGACTACATCATGGGCGGACCGGAGATGAACAGCAGCAAGGGCGAAGCCTGGATCATGTGGGGTTCGAGCAGCGAATACTCCACAAATTCGAGCTCTCTTGGCGACCTGGACAACACCTTCTCCGACTACTGGGCCGGCTCTGAGAGCAACGACAAAGTGGGCGGCTCCGTCAGCATTGTCTCCGACTTGGACTCCGACGGGATGGCCGAGATCGCCATATTCCAGGGAGGGGACGGCCTGCTGGGCCTGGTCTGGGGTAACTCTGACCTTGACGGTGCCGGTGAGATGGACTTTGACGAGGACATCGACCTGTATGTGGACATGGGCTCCTCGCTCATTCCAACCCACATCCGGCAGACCGAAGATATCACCGGTGATGAGGTTCCCGAGGTCATCTTGGTGGTCAACGGCTCCGGCTCCGACCAGGCCTTTATCTTCGACATGTACGGCGCCACCGGCGACCTAACCAAGGACGATGCGCTGGCCTCCTTCAAGAGCACCAACACCGATCACGGCATCGGCGACCTGGGTCACGGCTTCCCAACGACTCCCGTAGATATGAGCGGCGACGGAACCTACGACTTGGTGTTTGGCGACCCCACCTACGAGATCGACTTGGATGGCGATGGCACTGCTGAAGAGCAGGTAGGCGGACTCTTTTTCTGGTACATGGACTGAGAGCAGCTTTAGGGTCCCGTAGGGCTCAGAGAGAACGGGCACCTGAGAGTTTTCTCGGGTGCCCGTTTCTCGTTTTCACCTACCGAGCGAAACGCGCGCTCGGTAGCCCCCTTTGGGACTCCACCTTTACAGCCCGCCCGAAGCCAGGGTCCCGTAGGGAATCCACCACGCCATCAGCTCGGTGCCGAAGTAGACCCACACCATGGCACCCGCGACCAAAAAGGGCCCAAAGGGAAGCTCCAGGCGCATGCCCTGACCCCGTGCCAGCATCATGGGGATGCCCACCGCCAGGCCTACAAGCGAGGCAATCATGAGAATGGGCAGCACCGACCAGATCCCCAGAAAGGCACCAAAGGCCAGCAGCAGCTTTACGTCACCAAAGCCCATGCCCTGGACCCGGCGCACCAGCCAGTAGCCGCCAATGAGCAGCAGCAACACCCCGGAGCCTGCCAAGGCACCCACCACGCTCTGCTGCCAGTTGATCGCCAAGTGACCCTGGTACCCCAGATAGCTGAGCAGCAAGGCCGCCAGCACGCCAAAGGGCGCGGCGTAGATGGTCAGTTCGTCCGGCAGGATGCGGTGCTTTTGATCGATGAAAGTGTTGGCGACCTGCATGGCCACAAAGACTGTGAAGATGCCCCAAGCAGCCAGATGAGCCGCATCGACCGACGCCAAATCTGGGACCAAGCGCCGGAAGAGTAGCAGGCCGAGCACCCCCATGAGCAGCTCGATCCCAGGGTACAGGGCAGAGATCTTGGTGCCACAGGCACTGCACCGCCCACGCAGGAAGACCCAGCTGAGAACAGGGATGTTCTCGTACCAGGGAATCTTGTGCCCGCAGGAGGGACACATGCTGCCGGGAGAGACCACCGACCTATCCTGGGGCATGCGGGCAATGCAGACGTTGAGGAAGCTCCCAATGGCCAAGCTCACAGCAAAAGCCCAGGTCTGGAGAACCACAAAGAAGACTTCTGGACTCACGCGCATTCCAACAAGGACACAATGTGATCCACCTGGGGCTCGCTGAGGTCCTCGTGGCAGGGAATGGCCACAAGCTCACGACACCACTGCTTGGCGACCGGGCAGCTCTGATTCAGGTAGTCGACCAGAGGCTGGTCGTTCATGGGCGTGGGGTAGTAGACGGCACTTGCGACTCCACCTTGGCGCAGGTGCTCGCGGAAGACGTCCCGGGCTGGGTGGCGCAGCACAAAGTGGTGAACGGCGTCCCTGGAATCGCGGGGAATGGCATGCTCCAGAGCGGCCTCGTAGCGGGTAGCGATGACTTGTCTACGTTGAATACGGGCGCACAGCGTGTCCAATTGCGCCAGCAGCACAGGTGCCTGTAGGGCGTCCAAGCGGCTGTTTCGGCCCAAGCTCTCATGCACATGGGGGGCGCTCATGCCATGGCTGCCCAGGGCCCGAACCCGCGCGATGACTCCAGCGTCGGCACTCAAAGCGGCGCCCCCATCTCCCGCTGCACCGACGGTCTTGGTGGGGTAGAGCGAGAGCGCGCAGGCGTCTGCCTTGGGGGTGCCCCAGCCCCAGCCAATGGCCTGGGCCGCATCACAGAGCACCGGAAGGTCGAGCTCGGGTTCCGGGCCTCCCATGCCAAAGAGCGGCACGGTGATCACCGCGTCCACGTCGCTGGGAATCAAGCTCAGATCCATCAGGGGCCGATCTGCGCGCACATCCACAAAGACCGGGGTCGCACCGACGAACAAGATGGCCTCGGTGGTGGCAAAGAAGCTCAGAGCTGGAACAGCCACCCGGTGGCCTGGGCCTATGCCAAACGCTCGAAGAGCCAAGATCAATGCGTCCGTACCCGAGGCCACCCCGACCCCATGCGCCAATCCAAAACACTGGGCCAAGCGCTGCTCTACCCGAGCCAATTCCGGGCCACCCATATAGCGGCCGGAGCGCAGGACCTGGAGAAGCCGTGTCTCGATCTGCGCTGCATGACGGGCATGACGCGCGGCCAAGTCCACCAGGGGTATCACTTAAAGTCACGGCGGGAAAAGATGACAAAAGCACCCAGAAGGACCACGACGGTGTAGGCAAGCCCGTATCCCATGCCGCCCAAGACGCGGTCCCACGGGACGGCCTGTTGGTGCACCGCAAGTTCACTGACGTTGAGCACAGAGAAGTTGGGTAGCAGCCAATAGAGCGCCTCTGATACCGCCTGAACACTGGGAGAGTCGACCTGATGGCCGAAACGCCAGATGTCGTCCGCCAGGTTGCCGATGAGCATGACGCTGACCGCAAAGAAGGTGGCCACAATCGGTGAACTGCCACAAGAGAGCAGCAGCGCCCAGGCAGTGAGCAGCCCAAGTTCGACGTAGAGCAACAGCCAAGACCAGAAGACCTCGGCGCCCGGAAAGCCCTGCTGTAGCCCCACGCTGAAACAGTACAGGGCCCCCATGCCAAGCAGCAGGGTGGCCAGCACCCCCATCAAGCCCAAGTACTTGCCCAGCACAAAGTGCCAACGCGGGAAGGGCTTGGAGGCAATGGTGTAGATGGTTCGCTGCTCGATCTCCTTGTAGACCAAACCCACGCCCAAGAGCAGCGAGAAGCCATAGCCAAACAGCCGAATGGCCCCCAAAGCCACGGAGCGCACGACCTTGTCCACATCTCCGATGCTCAGCTCTTTGGCGCCCAAGCTGATGACGATGACAACGGCGGAGAAGAAGAACAGGGAGTACAACACTCGGTCGCGAATGGACTCTCTCCAAGTGTTCACGGCAACGGCCCAGATGGCGCTCACAGGGCCACCTCGGCGGCCTTGGCAGCCAGCACATCTTCCAGATGCATGCGGTGAGGCTTGACCTCGAGAATATCTGCACCCTGAGACTGCAAAAGAGCCAGGGTGTCCTGGAGCGCTTCTGGAGCCACACGCTGTGCGGCACGCTGGGCATTTCCATGCAAGCGACGGCCGGGGAGCCCCTGTGGCGTAGGCCCCTGGTAGACCACGTCGACCTCGCGAAGTCGACTGCCCACAAGCTCCGAGACGCTGCCGCAACCACGCAGGCGGCCTTTGACCATGATGCCGACCCGGTCGCAGAGCTCCTCCACGTCGGCCAGGATGTGGCTGGAGAAGAACACCGTTCGCCCGCGCTCCCGCTCCTCTAAGATCAGATCGCGGATCAACGCACGGCCCATGGGGTCCAGGCCACTCATGGGCTCGTCGAGCACCACCAGTTCAGGATCCGAGAGCAAGGTCTGGGCCACTCCAGCGCGCTGCAGCATGCCCTTGGAGAAGGCTTTGAGAGGGGTGTTGGTCACATGGGTCAAGTCCACCCGCTCCAGCAGTTCGCCGATGCGCCGGCGCCGCAGGCCACTGTCCAAGCCGCAGAGAGCGCCGTACATATCCAGCAGCTCCATGGCCGTGAGGTGCTGATAGAAGTAGGGTCTCTCCGGCAAAAATCCGACTTTTTCCCTGCTCTCTTGAAGGACGTGATCCACTCCCAGGATGCGTGCGCTGCCCGAGGTCGCTGCCTGCAGACCCATCAGAATCTTGATGGTCGTGGTCTTGCCCGCGCCGTTGGGACCGATGAATCCAAAGACCTCGCCGCGCTCCACCTGCAGATCCAACCCATGCAGGCCCACCATGGGCTTGTCCCAGAAGTGCGTCTTGTACGTCTTGGATAGACCTTGAATCTCGAGTGCCGGACTCACGACTTGATCCCCCCTCGCCGAGCCTGCCACTTCGCCTTGAGCGTGGGATTTCCGGTCTTCTCCAGCCAGCGGTCAACCACGTGCTCCTGTGCTGCGCCCGCTGACTGCCAGTTGCAGCGCGTGCACAAGGGGCCCGAGTCGGCGAAGCGCCCTTCAAGATGGGCGGCCCGCCACGCATTGACCTGGTCTCCGCTCCAGAGCTTGGCCAAAGGGGTCTCGCGCAGGTTGCCCAGCTTGTTTTCCATGTGCTCGTCCAAGCAACACACGGTCACGTCACCGTTGACGTGAACCATGGGGGTGCTCCACAGGCCGGCACAAGGGGGGCGAGAGTTACTCATAGTCGACCAGTCTACTCGCTTTGAGCTGGCTGGGGTTCCGCCTCTGCATCGATAGCTTGCTCAACCTGCACCTCATCGGTGGTCAAGGTGTACACAAAGCGCGCCGAGACCGTCTCTCCCTCCTTGAGAATGGGCGCAATACGCCAGAGCTCCGCTGCGGTAAGAGAAGACTCGATCAGTGGCGTGGGACATTCCTCGGCCTGCACCAAAAATGGTACTCCAGTAGGGTCCACATAGAGCTGCACGCTGCACTCGAACTCCTCTGGAGTCCCAGCTGGCCAAACCGGCATGACCTGTTCCACGAAGCTGACCTCGGACCAGTGCACTTCCATGGGAAGAATCACCTTGGATTCCGGCTCAGAAACCGGCTCAACAGCTTCCTCTTCCATGTCCCGCTCCATGTCAAGGATGGTCTGGAGCAACTCCTCCAGCTCCATCTCACGGACTTCTGAACCGCGATCTGGCGCCTGTTTTTTGTAGAAACGCCCAGAGAGCTTGGCACCCACAGCGAAGTAGGCCCGATCCACGCCGTCCTGTCCCCCCTCGTCCCAGGGCTCCCACTGTGTCAAGTGTTGACCCCAAGCGCTCAGGGCATAGGCCTTGCGATCGCGCTTGTAGCCCACCCCAAGCTCTGCTTCGACCACCAGCTCTTGGCGCGTGCTGTGGTGCAGAGTGTTGCCGCCGCCACGAACCGCGTAGTCCACCTCGGTGCGTTCACGACGCCGGCGCGCGGTGCCCTGGACCTCGGCTCGCGCCTGCACGGTAAAGGGGCCGGCGACCCTTAGAATGCCGTCCAAGCCCAGCCCGCTCCCGACCTCGGCGTAGTACTTGAGCTTGTCGCTGCCCATGTCGGAACGGGACAAGCCCAACAGGGTCAGGGTCTGTGGCGAATACACCATGACCTGTCCACGGCCGCCGTTCCGGACATAGAGCGTCTGGTTGTGCTGGCCGGCGAACATCCCAAAGTCCAGCTCATCGCCCAGATCTGGACGCACCCGGATGGAGAGCAGAGTGTTCTCCATCTCGAATTGCTCCAGGCGCACCGACCCGTCGCTTTGCTGTGCCAAGCGAAGGCGCAGCTCGCCAAAGGAGCCTCGGTCACTCCTGTCTACGAGCTGGTCGGGTGTACCCCGAACCCGGCGGCTCATGATCTCCAAGCCCTGCGTCCCTCCCATGGGAAGGCCCTCGGAGAGAAGCGGTGCCCTTCCCTGATCGAAGGCGTAGGGTCCCGCTTCGATGGAGCGGTAGTCCAGACTGGGGAAGAGGGAGAGGGCAACAGCGGTCGCGATTCCGTCCAAGAGGAGCTCCTAAAAGGTATTGAAAGACAGCAGATTCTCAAAGACTCTGATCACGGAGTCTTCATAGGCCACATCACATGGCTTAGCGTGAAAGCGGCCCGAGACATTAACTTGGTTCATATTGAACTTTCCCCATAGGTCGCCTTGGCGACTCCGGTTGATATCTACCTGGCCGGGGGCTCCAATCTGAGTGGCAAAGTCCAGTTCGGTCACATCGTAAGAACGCAGGAGGCCATTGTCTACTTCCGCTCTCGCTTCGTTGACCCCGTAATAAGCTCCGATGCCCACCCGCGGATTCAGGTCATCCAAGAGCGAAGGCGAGGCATCAGCGTCCAAGGGAAAGTACCCAAGCCAGTCTTCCTGCCGGAAGGACATCAACTCGATGAGCACGATGCGACTGTTCTCGCGGGTCAGGGCGATGGACAGCTCCTCGCTGACCGACGCCCGCGCGGGCAGATTCAAGCCGGTGTCCGTCTCCTCCAAGTCGGGGTTGCCGGTGTCCTGCAGACCCACAAAGTCGATCGCGCGGGCATCACAGCGCAGCTTGGAGTTGGAGAGCAACAAGACCGCCCGGCGCTGGTCGCCCTCGTCAGGGGCGGCCACATACAGGGCGGTGTGGAGCTCATCGCTGCCCGTGCCAAACTCGATCTTGCCCGGCGCACACGCCAGGCCCAGCAGCCACAACATCAGAAGCTCCCCGCAGCTCGGAGTCGCTCTCCATCTCTTGCGTCCACCAACCCAAGCTCACGGCAGACCTGGGCATGCAGTCGGTCGGCTTGATTCTGGTCCCCGCTGTTTAAGGGGCGGAAGTAGATCGCGTCGCGCCGTGCATTGGGCCAGTCCCAAGTCAGATCGAACTCACTTCCCAGGGACGAGAGCAACTCGCTCCAGTGTGAAAGGAAGAGCTTGGCCTCGCTGGCGTTGTTCTCTTGAACAACAAAGGCGATGTGGGCACTGGGCCGGTTCACTCCCAACTCAGCCCGCAGCTCCAAGAAGCGCTTCACGTTCCTGTAGACCTTCTCGCGCTTGTCGGAGCCCTTGACCGCCAGGTACGAGGCTTGAGAGAAGGCGTCGATAGAAAAGTGGATGCTCTGAAAACAGTCCGGGGGCACGTGGGGGGCGTTGGCCAGGCGCAACAGGCGCAGAGAGCGTGCCTCGTCAAAGATCACCGCGTTGGTGTGCAGCTTGAACTCCGAGAAGAGGCGGCCAGGGCCGTTCACCGCAAAGGCGTACTCTACAAAGTCTTCGAAGCGTGGGTGCAAGGTCGGCTCTCCCAACCAGTGGGGGCAGAGATGAACCTGGTCGTCCAAGCCTTCCAAGCCCTTGAGTAGGGCCACCCAGGTGTCCCAGCCCATGAACTGATGGGGCGCGCCGTGGGCCTGATCCCGCAGGCTCTGGCTGCACATGCCACAGCGCAGGTTGCAGTGGTCGGTGAGCTCCAGGTTGACGTTGATCATCGGTCACTCCAGATCACAGATGACTCCGAATCACGCGCTCGTGGGCCAGGATGTTTGGGCTGCACTCCTGGCAACGCTTGAGCGGCGTGCCCGCCTGCATTCCTTGGCGAACGGACTCCAAGAAAGGACTCTCGCGCCAGAGCTGCTCCAGGGACTGATCAGCCACCGACTCCCCTTCCCCAGCCAGCACGCAGCAGGGGCTGGTCTTTCCGTCGGCCTGGACCACCAGATAGTGCCAAGCCTTGAGACATGGGGCCCCCTTCAAACCGGGCTCCGGTCCAGCGGCGGGGGCAAGCTGTCCTCGCTGAGGCAGGGCGGCTTGGGTGTAGTGAGACAGCGTGGTCGCCAATCCGAGGGACTCCGCCCGGGCCAGAGCGACCCGCGCCACCTGAACCAACTCCTCTTGCTCCTGTGCGTCCAACTCCAGGGCCTTTTGCTCGGGGCGGTAGGCGATCAAGCCGTCCACATCCAAGCGAAAGCAGCCCAAGGCGTGGGCCAGGTCCACCAGCTCGGGCAGCTGGCGAAAGTTCAGGTTGGTGAGCACTGTGTGGATGGCCAAACGCGGCGTGCTCTGACCGGCCTGCTCCCGGGCCACCCGGAGCCTACAGAGGTTGTGGACCGACTTTCTAAATGCCCCGGCCTGGCCACGTAAGTCGTCGTGCACTTCGGCCGTTGCGCCGTCGATCGAGACGTGGATCTCATCCCACCCGCTCTCGATGAGCTGTGTGAGCAGCGACGCTGGCAGGATGGTCCCGTTGGTGGTGAGCACCCCTTCCATGCCCAGGTCTTTGACGCGCTGCATGATCGCTGGAGTCAGGTCCCGAGCCACCAAGGGTTCTCCTCCACCTAAAATAAACACACGCTGTACGCCCATTTTCGCAGCTTCGCCGATCAACTCAAGGTGGCGCTGGAGAGGGAGTTCATCCTGGCGCGGCTGGTGCCGCTCGGTCGTGTCGCAGAAGCGGCAGTCCAAGTTGCACTTGAGCGTTGGGTAGAGCTCCAGGGTCATGGGTCCCTGGGGCCCCTGGTGCGCCCATTCACGGATGCGGGCGGCGATCGCGGCGGGGTCAGCCATGAGAGAGAGCGTAGCACGCAGGAGGAAGCTGGTATCATCCGCCCATGATCCCCCTGATTCTCCTTGTGGCCTGCAGTGATGACGCCCTTCCCGTGGACTCCGGTTCCCTGGAGGTATCCACTTACTGCGACAAACCCGTACAAGCCGACACAATCCAGGTAGAGGACGGCGACGGAGACCCGAGTTCCGGGGTGGTCTTGGGTCGCCTGCAAACCAGCGTGTCCACCAATGTCAACGACCCTCAGTTCGTGAGCTTTGTGGACTACCTGGTCCAGAACCGAGACGTGGGCGGTGCCGCACAACGCGGACGCACCGACGTGGACGGTAACTTCACCGAGCGCCTGGGCAACGGCAACTGGCGCATCAAGCTGGGCGGCTACCAGAGCGACTACTACTGCGCCACGGAGTTCGACTTTTCGGTGCAGGCAGGCAAGACCACGCGGGCATGCGTGGACATGGGCTGCGCGGTTCCGTGACGGCGTTCTCTTCCGGTCAGCTCCCCGCAGCACTCTCCGGTAGCTACCTGGTCCTGGAGCTCAGCAACCGCTGCTCCCTGGCCTGTGTGCATTGCTCGGTCGCTGAAGGAGTGGCGCACCCTCACCACAAAGTGACCGGACGCTTGGACCCGCAGTTGGCCTACGCGCTGTTTGATGACTTGGCGCAGACACAGACGCGCTTTGACACCCTGATCCTGTTCTGGCTTGGGGAGCCCCTGCTGCACCCCCATTTTGGGCCCATCTACCGAGCCGCTCTCCGCGCCGCACAACAGCACGGCAGCTTTAACAAGGTGGAGGTGCACACCAACGCCACCCACTTGGACGCGCGACGAATCCGGGGCGCCCTGAACGCGAGCCCGGTACCGCAGGTCTGGCACTTCTCCCTGGATGCGGCCTCTCAGGAGACCTACACGCCCATCAAGGGCAAAGACCGCTTTGATCTGGTCCAAGCCAACGTGGCCGACTTCATCGTGGCCCGAGCACAGCTGGCCGCCCCCTTCCCGCGCCCGGTCTTCCAGTTCATCGTGGGCTCCAACAATGTGCATGAGGTCGGCGCCTTTAGAGCCCACTGGGAGCGGGTCTGCAAACAGGCTGGCGTTCCTGTGCGCGCCGCCGCCCAGCATGTGCCCCCTGGCACTGACGCCGTGGTCTTCTTCCGGCAGCTGGACTGCCCCACCGCCGAGATGCAGGCCAGGGAGAACGCCGTATTTCGCCAAGCCATGGCCGAGCAGGGCTTGCCGCTCCCTCGCCAAGACAAGGCCCCCGTCCAAGTAGCTGCCGAAAACCTGTCGCCATGCTCTGGCTACTGGAAGTCCCCTGTGATTGGCTGGGACGGGAAACTCACCGTGTGCACCCGGGACAACCGCCTGGAAAACAGCGTAGGGACCTTGGCTGAGAGCAGCTTTGGGGAGCTGTGGTACGGCGAGAAACTGCAGGAGCGCAGGGAGCGGGTGGCCCTGGGGGACTACAGCCTGACCCCACTCTGCACGACCTGTTTCATCCCCAAGAGCAGCAACCACAGCGACATCAACACCGACGAGATCGCGGCCTTCAATAGGAAGAATTCATGAGTGCGCTGCGTCCCGGTGCAAGCCGACTCATCAACCGCGGCTTGGACGAGCTCAAGCTGCGACGAGCCCCTGGCCGGCCCACCCAGATCCACCTCTCGGTCACCGACCGCTGCTTTCTGCCGTGCCTGCACTGCGACATCTGGAAGAACACGGACAAGGACCTGCCCACGCACATCTGGACCACCACACTGGACCGCATGGCCGAGTGGGTTGGACCGGCCAGCGTAAACTTCGTGGGTGGAGAACCCCTGCTGCGCAAGGACCTGGAGCTGCTCATGACCCACGCCGTGCGCTTGGGGAACGAGGTCACCTTCAACACCAACGCCTGGCTGTTGACGGAAAAAAGGGCAGCCAGCATCGCCCAGACAGGAGCGTCCGTCTGCTACATCAGCATGGACGGGTTCACGGCCAAGACCGTAGACCACAGCCGAGGCCGGGTTGGCTCCCATGAAAAGTGCATGGAGGCCTTTGATCTCATCGACCGGCACGCCTCCCCGCGGGTGGTGGTGACCTGCATCTTGAACAAAGAAAACGCAGAGGAGATTCCAGCCCTTCTGCGCTTTGTTCAAGAGCGCGGCTATCAGCTGGTGGTGCAGCCGCTCTACCAAAACTTCGGCAACAACACATATGACCCAGACTGGTACAAGAGCAGCGTGCTCTGGCCCACCGACCTGGGGCCCATCGACGCTGCACTGGACCTACTCATCGAGGAGCGCCGCCGCGGTGGCCCGGTGTGCAACGCGGTCGGCCAGCTCGAGACGATGCGCGGCTACTTTCGAGACCCGGTCACCTTCAATGGGCTGACCTGCAAAGCCGGCCACAGCGACATTAGCTTTGACCCCCAAGGCAATGTGCGGCTCTGCTACTTCCTGGAGCCGGTCGCGACGGTCTTTGACATGAGCCCGCTGGCGGTGGTCTGGGACGCGCCCAAGACGCTAAGGCGAAGGTGGGAAGTGAGCCGGTGTGAGCGCAGCTGCAACCTGCTGAACTGTAACTTTGATCGGGCGGATCTCTAAGAACAGAGTGTGTCTCGTGGTTGTCCCATTCTGCGCTGAGTCCACTCACTCCGGCTCCGGCAAGAACTGTGCAATGTACTCGCCAATGACCCTAGCCCCCAGCTCCGATGGGTGCACTTGGTCTTCTTCGAAGTAGTCCAGGTTGGTGGGTGAAATCACGTCCCCGGCATCCACAAAGCTCAGGTCGCTCTCCTCTTCAGCGAGCAGCTTCACCCGACGGCTCTGCTCGTGCATGAGCTCCCTGCATTCATCAAAGCCATGTTCCGCCCCATCCGGAGGCTCGGGGTACGCCATGAAGACCACAGGTGTGCCCTGCTGAATGGTGTCCTGAATAAGATCGACCAAGACACCCGAGTCTGCGTTCGGGCTGATTACGCCGTCTAAGACCGCGTCGCACGCCCCACAGCTGCACTGGTCGTTCACGTCATTTCCGCCGCCGTTCAGCAGCAACACCTGCCAGTCGCCGACTACCCATTGGCTTGGGATGGCGTATTCTTCCGAGCTCAGCTGTGCGCCGCTTATGGCGGCGTTGTAGACCACGTGACCGCTGCGTGCTGCTGCAACGTCAGGGATATCCGAACCCTCGTGGTAGTCGAAGTAGCTGTCGCCCATGGCGAGCATGGTCGCGTCTTCGGGGATCTCTGGTTCGCAGGCGCTGAAAAGGAAGAGAGGCGAGAGTCGAAGCAAAATCATGAACGGGCCTGTATTGAGGGCACGCAATATTAGCGCACATCCGGAGCCCATGTACAGACTGTGGATTCTTCCGGCTGGGCGTTTGGCGCTTGGGCGCCAGCGGGGCCAACAGCAGACTCGATGGGGGAGAATTCGGGGTATTGCGTGCCGTCCATTTGGGTTCATTTCAGACCAGTCGGGATGATTCTCGCTCTATGGATTCTCTAATCCAAGACAAGGCGCATTTCGCCAATATATATTTGTGGCGTCGTCTGAATTGAACATCCCATATCCATCCGCGGTACAGATGTATGTGCCTGTGACAAGTTGGGCGATATCTCGAACCGGACTGTTCACGTGCTCTAAAGCCACCCAGTTTTGACCGTCCCGCCCTACAATCTGACCTGTCAGATGCATCCCCTCATTCCACACATACCCCACTGCGATGGTCCCTGCCTCATTGCTTGCACCCCAACACCACTGTGTTTCCATCGCTTCTGTGTTTAAAAATGCGTTGATCTCCTCCATCTCCGACGCTTCTGCTTTGGGCTCACAGCTTGAGTCAAATTGGCTTTTATGGTTATTCACCCGCCTTTGCGTGTCGCGGTCAGCAGCAGGACACTCCGGTTCTACTCCATCCGAAGGCTCTAGGGTGAAGGTCTCCCCTGTTGGTTTCCACTGACCATCGTTAAAGACGCTCTCTTGGCAAAAGAGCAGGGGCAACCCTCGGGTTGCCTCAAACTCTTCTGCCATTAAAACATCTTCTTCCTGAGAGGGTTCTACCTCATAAACAACAGTAGGAAGACCCCCTTTCCAGGCCGCATTGCCGTAGCTTGGCCCCGATTCGGAGTTCAATAATTGGGTGGTCTGTTCAGCCACATTCACCAGCCAAAATCCATTGGCGTCGATAATAATCTTGCTTTCGTCCTCTGTAAAAGCCATTGACCAAGTGGATGGACAAGCAACAGGAAGTGCCACAATGTCTTCAAAAACGCGTCCCGTTCCGACGTCATAGCGCCGAAAAATACAGGTGTCTTTTCCGGAGGAAAAGGTGCCAATCCCTCGATTATAAACGGCCTCTCCCAGTGCGACCCGTTGCTCTTCTGGTTGCGAGACCACGGACGCTTCTTGGCTGGCACCCGCTTCGACGACGCCTGCGCTTTGGGGCATAGACTCGGCTGCATCAGGTTGCTTTTTTACACCACAACCCACGGTGGCGCACGTCAGTGAGACACACACTAGGTACTGGAGATGTTCTTTTGAGAGGTTCACTACTGCTCCGAATTGCGAATCGCAAGCCTACCATGCACCTGCATTTCTTTTATCTCGGACTTGGGTGAAACCATTTGTCCCTGTGCCACATTGAGTGCCCAGCCATGTAGTCTACATCCGTGATGAATGCAGCCAGATCGCTTGGGTGCGTCTGGGAACTCACTGGACTACTTTGCATGGACAGCGCACAATGCGCCCAAGGGTCATGCGGGACCCTGTTTGAGATGACTTGAACCGAAAGGCCAAAGCCCCCCATGAGACTCCTGAGCCTGCACATCGTCCTACTCCTCGGCGCCTGTGTGGCTGAGGATGGATCGACCACCGACCCGCCATCCACACCGCCAGGCCAGGCTACGCCATCGGGCCCGGGGCCATGGGTAGCATCGAGCGCGACAGCAACAGAGGAACGGCTCGGCACCTATGATCGCTCCATCACGGCCGGCAATCCCCTCAAAGGCTTTTTGACGAGCTACCAATGGTCCATTCCAGATGAGCGGCTTCCCCACAGTTTAGAGTTCCTATACTTGCCCATCTCATCGGTACTCAAAGAACCGTATGTAACCGACTTTGAAACCGGACTGGAGCCGTATCTCCAGGAATCGGAATCACGCGGCAACCATCTGGTAGTCCGGTTTTATTTGGACTACCCGGGGCTGGAGACTGGACTCCCCGAATGGTTGTATAATCAACTTGATTGCTCTGAGTACAGCGACTATGGTGGCGGCTGTAGCCCCGATTACACCGATCCCCTGCTCCAGTCCACTCTGCTTGAGTTCATTGCGGCCTTGGGTGCCGGCTACGACGGAGACAACCGCTTGGGGTTTGTCCAAATGGGCTTGCTTGGATTTTGGGGCGAGTGGCACACTTACCCCCATGTGGAATGGTTTGCATCGGGCACCTTTCAGCAACAGATAATCTCTGCCTTTGATCAAGCCTTTGACCAGACGCATGTTCTGCTGCGCTACCCACTCCACGACAGTTCCGAGCGGCGTATCGGGTACCATGACGACTCGTTTGCCTATGCGACCCTGGGGGACATTGAATGGTTTTTCTACCCCAAGATGGTTGCGGCTCAAGCGCAAGACCGATGGCAGGAGGCTCCTGTTGGAGGCGAGGTCTATCCGGCACTACAAGACAGCTTGTTTTCGGCTGACTATACGGTGGACACCTACAGTCAGGATTTTGGTGAATGCGTTTCCCAGACCCACACCTCTTGGATGATCAACAACGCTGCGTTTCGTATCGACAACGGCTACGAAGGGAGCCAACTAGAGGGTGCTCAGGCCGCGTCGCTGGCGATGGGCTACGAGCTGACCGTGCCTCGCTTTGCGTTGACCGCGTCGGGCCTTGAAGCAGGCACCATCGACATTGAGTTTTTGGTCGAAGTCAGCAATACCGGGGTCGCACCCTTCTACTATCCCCTGACCCTTCACCTGGGCGACGGCGTAGACAAAATTCAGGTTCTGTCTGATGACCTACACACCCTACAGCCCGGTGAAACGCGCACACTCAGTCTCACCATCCAGGACGTCGATCCCAAGGTGTTGAACGACAGTTACAGCTTGTCACTCAGTTCGCCCATTTTGCTTGGCGAGCAAGTCATCCGTTTTGCCGATCAGGGCGACCAAGCAGGTGTGATCTCCTTAAATCCAAGCATGGGGTGTGCATTCGAAGACGCCGTGCTCGACGTTGGTGAACTCCGCGGCGACTGCTTTTGCGATGTCGATGGACAGTGGGTCAACGGCCAAGCCGAAGCCTGCGACTGACTCGTTTCTGCGAATCCAACCACAGCCCGCACTGTCTACAATCTGTATGAGGGCATCGGAACGGCCGTTCGTGCCTGCTCTCCCCAACCGCAGCGCACAGTGGTCAGCGCTTTTAAATCTCAATCCAGGCGTTTCCTTGGCCGTACATGGCGCCGTCCACCCCTGCGGCATCGAGGGTCCTCTACTACAGCTGGGCGTCCATCCACGCGGTCCGCTGCTGCAGCCAATCGCGGAGATAGGCCACCTCCTCCTCGTGGGATGTCCGGTCCTCTGCGCCGCCGTCGTTGGGCCAGACGTACTCCCCGAGCACGGGCCATCGCTCGAAGTTGGCGTCTACCGCAGGCCGCACCGTGGAGACGGCCTCGGTGATTCGGTCGTTGATCGCCGCGTCGGAGAGCGCGCCAGCGCGGTGGATTCGCCAGCGCTCCGCACGAAGCGCGATGAACGCGGGGTCGTCGAGCAGAGCGTCATACCAACAGAACCCGTTGGGGTTGTCCGCGGGAAATTCCGGGTTGTCGTAGTGCCAGCCCTCTGGTTCCCATGCCCGAAAGTAGTCGGCGTTGCCGAGCGCGCCGTTGTAGTCCCAGACAGGCCCCATTCCCAGGCGGTCATCCTTGGAGAGGGTGATCCAGGTGCTGAGGACGTACGCGTCGACATTGCGGCCCAACTCTGCAATCAGCATGTGGTCGACGAAGGACGCCAGGTCGACCTGGCTGGTGTCGCCAGCCAAAAGGGCCCTCTCCACGGCGTCGAGTCGCGGAAGGATGCCGTCCGGGCTGTCGGGCCACTTGACCTCCACCACATCGCCGCACTGCGCCGTCTCGATGAAGCCCTCGCCACCCTCGACCCAGTCGCGCCGCATTAGGGCTGCACCGTCCGGCAGATCGACGCGGTCGGGTCCGCGCTTGATCTTCTCCATCAACACGTAGGCACCCCGGTATTCGCCGTTGAGCTCAAGCTCGACGAAGCGGGTCCGAGCGGCGTACCGGCCAATGTCCCGGCTCAGCGTGTACGTCAGGTGGTTCCGGATCAGCGTTTTGTCGGAGAACGGCCCCTGGAGCACCCAGTCTTCCTCGGCTGGCAACCCCAACAGGGCCACGTCCTCGTCTTCGTCGCTGCTGCTCCAGGTCTCGAGTGCATAGGACTTCTTCTCGAACTGCGAGGAGCTGTTCCCTCGGACGTGGATCCCTGCCCGTCCGAGATGAACGGTTCCGTCAGCCGCTGTGACCTCGATGTCAGAGGCCAGCCACTCCCGGCTCCCCGGGTCGTCGTCTGGGTTCATGCCGCCGTCTACCGTGACGCGAACCCGGCCGACCCCAGGAAGCGGGCCCTCGTCCGTGCTGGGCGAGGCGGTGTCGTCTGCCGTGCAACCCAACGCGGTGCCAAGACAGCCCAGGCCCAGGAACCCCAGAAACCAGACCGTGAAGAAACCGTGACGGGACATGTGGGCGCTCCAGGGGGGCAGTGACCCCTACCGTAGCTCTGAGGCTAACGGGTCTTCTGGGGTATTCGGGCCCAACCTGCGTTCGCAGGGAAACCCAGCCCGATACGTCACGCCAAGCAGGGACGTTTCGGACCGTTTCCAGGTACCCCTGGGGATGGGTTGGGCGTTCGGTGCTTGGGCGCCAGCGGTGCCAAGCCGTGGTGCCGAGCCAGCCTCCCGAGGGCGTGGACCACCCCTGGCCGCCCTTCAGCGAGGCCCATCGGGCTGACCGGCGTGGCGCCTCCTGGAGCACTCTCGGAAGCGGACCGCTACGCACCCTCGAGACCAAAACCGCGATGGATTCAGCCGCCGGCTGGAGCCGAAGCCGCCTCGCCGCATACGTCCATCGTCCAAGGGGGCTGGGCGTCACCCGCCGCTGCGGTCCAGACCCGACCAGGCTCGTCACCGAGGTAGCACGTGGTCTTTGTCCACAACCCCGCAGCGTCGAACTCCTGTTCGGGACCTACCTTGGCGTTCCGATCGAAATAGGCCTGGGCTCGGATCTGACCGTTTTCGTGCCAGAACACGCGCTCGCCGTGCTGCAGCGAGTCGGTGACCTCCGACTGCGACTCCTGCTGGCCGCTGGCATACCAAGTGGAACGGATGCCCATCTCAGTTCCCGAGTGAAAGGTGGACTCGGCCTTCTTGGCGCCGTTTTCGTGCCAGAAGGTCCACACCCCGTCCTGAACACCCTTCACGAATGCGCCGCGCGAAGCCTGGGTCCCGTCCAGGAACCACTCCTCGCGAAGTCCCTCTTCCACACCGTCCACGAAGGCCGTTCGGCGAAAAAGCTGACCGCTTGGGTATCGCTCGATCGATTCGCCATGGGGCACGCCATGACGCATCGAGGTCTGCGCGAGAACCGTGCCGTTGGCGTGGCTTTCGGTGACCACTTCGATCGTACTTCCCCCCCCACAGGCGAGCACGAGTGAGAGCAGAGCAAAGTGCATGCGGGACTCCCTAAAAAGAACGAACCCCCACCAACTGGCAGGGGTTCGAACCATCTCTTTGGCCTAAATTACTTGGTGCCGCTGATGCTGGCGGTCTGCATGAGACCGAAGATGGGGCCACTGGTGACCATCACCGTGGTGATGGTTCCGCCGGAAGGCACCTGGGCTTCCACATCTTCGATGCTGGCGCCGATGATGAACTTCGAACCGGTGACGGTGAAGACCTTGTCGCCTTCGACGACGGTTACACAACCAGTGGTGAATGCGAACAGAGCTGCTACCGCGCCCATCAGACCGATCTTCCGAAACATTTTTACTCCTAAGAACCCGATTGTGCCGGGCGTTGGAACCCTAAAGCAAGGTGGACCGCCGGTCAACCTCCGCTTGTGGACGTGAACGTTCAGGTTCAGTGCCGGGCCGAACCCACCGCGGGCTTTGGCCAAGTCCAGGAGCATAGTCAAGCAACGGAGCACATGGACGCTGAGCAGCCTGTTGTCTTGGGCCATCGTTCGCAGCAGCACCCCTGAAATCGCTAGGGCGGCGCTTGAGCAGACCACCGCTCAGTAGGGACAGGCTGGAGGCATTTCCAGGCCGGCAGCAGTTTCAACTAAAACAAAGGGACAACCAGAATAAAAGACTGGTGAGACTCGGCCCTTTGTCACTCCGCTGGGGCATCCTCCATCATCTCGATCTCGACGATGTTGATGGCATTGTTGTAGGGCTGCCCACCCATGTTCGCGGTCACGTAGATTCGATAGAACCGGTACGGTGTCTCATTGAAAAGGCTGTAGTACGTGAACGGCTCCCCGCCGTACATGACGTAGGGGAGATCGGCATCCTTGACAGTGTGGAGCGTCACCCAACTGGACTCGTCGTCGCTGGCCTGGAGCTCCCAGTCCCGGGCCCGATACCCCTCGTGGAACGCCGCGCCCATGAGACCGTAACGGCTGATTGTACGCTCGCCGCCGAGCCCAAAGTCGACGCTGATCCACTCCGGCTCTCCGTCGGTCCAGAACATGTCCCAGCTCTCGGTGCCTGTTCCGAGCAAGTCATCGAAGGCTTTATCCGCGATATACCAGTCGTTATCTGGACAGTAGGAGCAGCCGCTCGCGTCGTAGACCAAGCCACTGGTAATGTCCCCCCCATAGACCTCGCCACCGATGGCCACGGTGTCCGTCCCCCTGACACCGGTCAGAGCGCCATCGCTGGCCATCACCGAGCAGGTCCACTCTTCCCCTTCGGCGGTGTGCACGCTGGAGAGCGAGGCAGAAGTCTCATCGCTCATCTCACCGTCGACGCTCCACGCGTAGCGGTAGACGACTTCGTCCCCGTCAGGGTCAGCAGCGGGCTCAATGATCAAGCACTCCAGCGGGTGATTCGCGCCAGGGGAAGAAGGCGAAATCTCCACGACCGGGCTGCCGGGGGGGCGATTGGCCTGGACAATCGCGACCGAGTCGGTGCCCGGCTCACTCTCCGATTCGCCGTCGCTGGCCACCGCCACGCAGGTCCAGGTTTCGCCCTCGGCCGTCTGGTCAGCCGTCACAAAGTCACCTTCTTTGACCGGCTCCCCGTCGCGCTCCCAGCCAATCCATGTGGTGAGTTCCGCTCCCTCAGGGTGGATGCTGGGTGTGGTGAGCTCGCACACCAAGTCATCGTCCGTCTTTGGGTTCGCAGGCGAAATGGTCACCCCGGGTGCGCTGGGAGCCGAGTTGTCCCCCACCCCAATGTTGTTCCCAGCGTCGTCTTCGCCCCTTAGCGAGAAGATGCCTGTTTCACTGCACCCGACCAGAGCCAATAAGGTCCACATTCACGACACCTCTAGTTGACCCTACCATACGAATCGAGTCGAATCACACTGCATCCCTGAGGGACTCACCCGTCTCCGTCGGTCAGGGGGGCCCAACCTTTTGGCCCGCCCGAAAGGAGTCAGACGAAAGGGATGAAACGGGCCGAGTGGAGGATCTCCAGCACCCGAGGCTCCACTGTGGTGGCGAGCGAGCGAAGCGTCGCCCCGTTGACCTCGATCAAGCCGTGATCCGGGGTTCTCACAAGCCCGAACCACTGTCGAAAGGGCTGCTGCGTGTCGGGCGGTTGCCACTCATAGGTCTGAAAAAACGCCGGGTGTCCGTCTATCTCCATCGACTCAGCAGACAGCTCGACGAAGCCGGGGTACTCCGCGTTCTGCTGCGCCCGGGCGGCCTCCAGCATGCGGTCGACCACCTCCGCCACGGCGGGAAGCTTGGACCGAGAGAACCCTAAATTCGAGCGATAGCTCTGGGCTACTGGACCCACTGCCAGCAGCGGAAAATCAGGAGAGGAGCCCCCCTCCCACCCCACAGGCAAGAACAGGGAAATGCCAAGGCCGCGGTGGAAGTGACTGGGCATTGGTCAACCAACGAGCTTGGTCTTGAGCGCCGCCAAGTCCACATCAAAGGCCACGCCCCACTCCATTCCCAGGCCCAAGGCGGTCTTGCCCTTGGACTTAAAGACGACCCGCCAGTCATTCAGAGAGCACTCGCCCTCGTACTCGTATCCCACCCCGACGTTCACACCCATCGTCGCCGAGGCGCCCATCAGCTTTGTTCCGGCGCTGTCGGTGAACTCCACCGTCGGGGTCGTGGAGAACGAAGCCCCAGCGAATGCCGCAAGCTTTCCCTTGAGACCAAAGTCCGCCTCGCCCTTCGACAAGTCGTAGCTTCCCTCCGCCCCAATGGAAGCATCCGCTTTGGCGCCGATGGTTCCCTCCCCCTTGACCCGGCCGCGTGCATAGGTCGCGGCAATGGACGTTCCCTTTTCTCCCTTTTTGCCCATCAGCAGGGAAACAGACGCCGAAGCCTCGCCAGATGCACTGCTTGCATTCATCTCTCCGCCCAAGGAGCGTGTTCCCTCGGCTTCGCCTAGGCGTCCGCTGCGCTTGGTGAACAGGTCTTCCTCGGCCAGCTTGATGCGCACCTTTACGGGGGCCCCCTCCTCTGCGGCCTCTTTGGCAGCATCCTCATCCGAGACCGCCGCGCTTGGGCGAAGCCCTTCCATCGGGCTGGAGGAGCCGTCTTCTCCTCCCCCAGAATGATTCGTCTCGCCAAGCAGACCCGTATCCGGGACGCCAAAGTCACTTGCATCCGCATCTTCGATGTCGTCTACGTCTTCTTCCCCCGCATCCCTGCCGGTCTTGTCTTTGTAGAGGGCCTTTGCGGTCTCGATCTGCCTCTCGATCTCGACGGTCTTTGCCTTCCGGACCGCGGCGTTGTTGGGGATGGTCGACGCCTCGATGGCGGTCTTGAAACGCGACAGGCCTTTCATTCGGCGGTTGTGCGGGCTCGTGATGTCCCTGACCTGGGCGAAGAGGCTCTCGAAGGACTCATAGACCTCGATGAGTTCCTGGGCTTCGCTGCTCCAGTTCATGGTTTCTGTGTACCCATGGTCCATCTTCAGTTTTCTCTGGATGACCGGCTGAGCGGTCTCCCGCCGCTGAACCAGGCCGGGCCCCGCCGATTCCGCGCCATCCGTGGGTGCGGAGTGTACGGACGGTCCAGCGAGCGCACGCGCCGCGGAACGCCCAGCGTCGTCCGCCTCGGATTCGAGCGCCGATGAGTCGTTCAGCGGCACTCCGGCAATCATCGCATTCGCCCGGACGCGGCCTTCGTTTTGCTGGCGAAGGTGACCGAGTTCATGCCCCAGAGTGTCGTTCGAGTACGAGCCCCCGGCAACGTGAACGTGGCCGTTGTGGGTGAGCGCTTCTGCATTCAGCTTCTGGGCCGCGGGGCTGCCCGTGTGGATTCGTACTCCCGACAAGTCCATGTCAAAGACGGACCCAAGCTGCGTTCGCTCCTGTTTGGAGAGCGCCTGACCGCCACCATTGTCTATATGTACTGGGTCCTGAGATGCCCCCCCTTTGGTCTCGCCCTGGACCGTTTTGGCGGGCCGACGCTGA
Source organism: uncultured bacterium (assembly GCA_905480105.1). Classification (GTDB taxonomy): domain Bacteria; phylum Myxococcota_A; class UBA796; order UBA796; family CAJQPC01; genus CAJQPC01. The sequence continues at coordinate 48,729 of CAJQPC010000068.1, forward strand.
ACGAGCGGATCATCGAGGGTGTGTTTCGAGAGGGCTTCGCCAAAGGTGTATTTGGAGAGGGCGTCATCCCGGCTGCCAGCGGATTCTCCATGCTGCGAAGCCCCAAGGGGTTGAACCGTCTTTTTTCTCTGAAAAGCGTTCACCATGCACTTCCGTTGCTATTCGCCACCTGTCCCAGCACGCCTGACACCTACCCCCTATCGCCTCATGCTGCGCTGGCTTAGCAGTTTTGACGATTTTCCTGCCCGGTAGGCGGACTCATGCAGCTCCACATCTGAGACATGCCCGTGGCGGACCGATACCCAAATGTAGAGCACCCCAGAAGAGAA
>CAJQPC010000069.1 GCA_905480105.1 uncultured bacterium
CATCGCCGGGGAGGCCTTTCCTGTGGTGCTCACACCGCGGGACGCCGAAGGCAACATTGTCAGCAACCAGGAAATCACCTTAGCGTTGGGCGACCGCTGCGATGGCCGTATCTCTCCAGACTACGTGACCCTGAGCGGAGAGCAGACCGTGATGGTCAGTTTCTTCCGCGCGACCCCGGCGGCAGGAGACTGCAGCGAGACCCGTCTGCTCGTAGGTGGCAGTGGGGGAAATGCCTCCGAGCCCTTTGTGGTGCGGGCAGCCGATGCCTCACAGCTCGTGCTCACAGTGGACCAGCAAGCCCAGCTGGTGGGAGCCACAGCAGGAGAGATGCTGGATGTGCGCATAGAGGCCCGGGATCCCTACAGCAACCTGGTCATCGACTTCGATGTGCCCCTGGGTTTTACCAGCCGCACGACGGGTGGGGAGTTAGAAGGGGCCTCGGTTGAGCCCCGCTTGGAGGAGGTCTGGGCCAGCGGCGTCAGCCTTTGGAAGTGGACCCCATTCACGGCAGGCCAGGCCGTACTCGAGGCTACAGGCGGTGGGCTGAGCACCCTCTCCGAAGCGGTAACGGTTAATCCAGGTACGGCCACGGAGCTGGACGGAGGCGTTGATGCGTCCCTGGTTCAGGCGGGCAGTCCCTTCGTCGTCTGGATTGGGCTCACAGATCCATTCGGAAACGAGCTTGCCTTCGAGCCTGCTTCGGACACCTTGGTCGTCCGGGATGGCAGCGGAGCCGAGCTGAGCTGCAGCTATGTCGGCGGGGCGTCGGTGCGCAGCGATTTTGATTGCGTGGCCACCACCGCCAGCACAGGGACCAGCCTGACTCTTGAATTAGAACCGGCCGGACTGAGTACGCTGACCGACTCTTTGGCAATCGAAAATGGGCCCGCAGCTTCGGCCGTCTGGTCCATGCCTGCGAGCACGGTCGCTGGAAGTAGTTTTGACGCCGAGGTCGAAGTCTTCGATGCCTACGGGAACCCGTTCGCAGTGGGTGTTCGCACGCTGAGCATCAGCGATGATTCGGGTGGCCTTACGCCAGGAAACATTTCCTTGAATGCCGCTGGTTCAGGATTCGGCGAGTTGACGCTGACCGCTTCTGGTACGCGCACCTTGAGCGTGGACTTCGGCGGCGCCAGCATTGGAACGGGACAGATAGAGGTGGCGGCAGACGAAGCCGTCTCGTTGGATCTGGATTGGGTACTGCCTTGGGTCTGGGTGACCGAGTCCGAGATGGTTCAGCTACGGGGGCTTGACCGGTACGGAAACCAAGTGGGCAGTTTCTCGGAGACCGTCACCCTAAGCTCTGAGCAGGGGCTGTTCGCAACACAAAGCATCTCCAGCTTCAGCTCCGGTACTGCCGATGTGGAGTTGAGTTGGGACAGCGTGGGTCTGCAGGACCGGGTGCTCATGAGTAGCAGCTCAGGGCTGAGCGGAAACAGCGGAACCTTGGACGCAGTGGAGAGCTGTAGCGACGGCCCCACTGCGGTGTTGAGCATTGGCGGTTCAAGCCTCGATGCTGTTTCTTGCTTGAGCTCCGGGGTGGCCAGTGTCACGGCAGATCTGAGCGGCAGCAGCGCAGGGGCTTCGGAGATCGCTGCTCTGCACCTGGATGATGGGGCGGGTGTTTCCAGCCGGGGAACGTCTACTTCGCGGACGCTGAGTAGCACAAGCTCTGGGCATACGTTGGTGGAGCTCTTGGCGGTGGACGCCTCGTCCTGCGCGGAGCAGACCCAGGTGCTCTGGTACACCGCGGAGACCGGCGTGCCGGCTGGGCCAATCAGCGTCTCGGCGGCCGACTCCATTCGCACAGCGGGAGGCAGCAGTGCGGTGTCTGATAGCGCTTTGAGCGTGAGTGCCTCGGACTGCTCTGGTGTCATCTTAAGCAGCGGCAGCCTTCTGGTTCGCACCGATGTGGGTGGCATTAGCGGGGCTAAGACGGGAACCCAAGGTCTCGAGCTGGACTTGGCCACTGGCGGGGTGAGCTGGTCGGCCAGCGCTGTGGAGCAGAACGGAACGGCAACCGTGTTGGTGGGGTTGGCCGATGGCAGCGCCTATGGCGAAACGACGGTGGACATTGAAGGGGAAACCGGCTCACCACAGCTCACTTGGACCGATCCACGGGGGGCCACGAGCGAGACTCTCAGTGAGATTCAGGTGGCCTTCGATGAGGACATTTTGAGCTCGACTGTGGACGCTTCAGTGAGCGTTAGCGGCCCGGACGGAGAGATTGGCTGGACCAGCTCGGTCACGGGGTCCCTGCTCATCCTCACTCTGGATCAGAGCTTGGACTCCAGTTTGGGAAGCTTTCAGCTGGACATTGCGAGTACCCTGACCGACCCGCAGGGCAACGCCTTGAGTGGGGACTGGAGTGGCAGCGCAGCGAACTACTCGGGCCTCTTTGGAGCAGTGGCGGACTCAGGTATTTTGGTTTCGAGTTGCTCACTGGATACGTCCACATTCCAGCCGGATGGAGATGGCGGTACGGGTGATTTCGCGGACAGCGCCACCTTGAGCGTGAGCGCCTCCAGCGCACCGGTCTACTGGGTCCTGCAGGTATACAGCGCAGATGGTGCCTTGGTGTTCACCGAAACCCAAAATGCTGGGAGCGCATCCGGAAGTCTGACCTGGTCGGGGATAGACAAGGATGGTGTTGTGCTCGCCCCAGGTCTTTACAGTCTGCACGCTTCAACGATCGACACCAACGACAACCTCTCCGATAGCTGTGTTCAATATTTGAGCTTGCAGCAAAGCCTGGTGCCCCCTAGTGAGTGAGCCCTTGGATCACGCCCTGCAAGAGCAGGCCCGTCTCTCGGAACTTGGATTAATGGTGGCGGGTTTGGGGCATGAGCTCCGGCAGCCTCTGTTTGCGGTCAAGTCCATCGCACAATTGTTCTCTTGCGCTTCGGAGGGGGAGCGAGATGCACTTGTGGCCTCTCTGTTGGAGCAGGTGGGACACATGGAGCAGCTTGTGGATGCCCTGGGCAACTACAGCCGAAAGCCGCAGGGGGCAAGCATTGTCGATGTAGACGGTGTGCTATCGCAGGTTTGCCGATGGCTTGGGCCCAGGGCTGCCAGACATGGGCTCTCCTTGTGTGTGATAGGCGGCGCTGCCAAGGCGGGCTCCATCGATCCGGTGGCCCTCACGCAGATCCTGGTGAATCTTGGAAACAACGCTCTGGATGCCGCAAAGGGTCGGGTGGAATTCGAGGCCGAATACACCGGAGAGGACATTCGTGTACGTATCCATGATGATGGCCCCGGACTCTCGGTGAGTAGTGAGCAGGCTTTCGAGCCATTCGTTACCACCAAGCCACCCGGAAAAGGCACGGGCCTGGGGTTGTCGATTTCACGACAGTTGGCACGTGACAGCGGTGGGGACCTGATGTTGATCCCAAGCGAATCGGGCGCCTGCTTCGAGCTTGTGGTGCCCTTGTGGGTGCCGGAGAGCTGAGTGGTGACTACATGGGCTGGCCTACGTACGGAGCCCCCATGTCTGAGACAGGCCCTTTCGCCGACGAAGAACAAGAGCTAGTCGCCCAGGATGCTCATCTGGAGAACTTGGGCCCCAAGTTCATGGCTGCACTTGGGGAGCGCCGTGGGGGACGAGACGACCAGGCCCTCAAGCTGATGAAGGAGATCCTGAAGGTGGAGCCACGCCTACCGGAGCCTCGTCTTGAAATTGGACGGATCTACTTGGATATGGGTCGTCTCGAGGACGCACGAGCAGAGACGGCGGAGGCACTTCGGGTCTTCGAAAACGGCGGCCAATGGCTGGAAGATCTGCCGCTGGAGGTGGTCTTGAGCACGGCCCATGGACAGCTTGCCGAGATCCTGCGCCAACTCGCCGACAGCGACCAGGTGATCTTTGGCGACCCCGAAGTCTTTAAGGCTTTGCTGGTCAAGGCCAAGGTGCACTTCGCCAAGGCGCGAGATCTGGATGGGAGCAACGCCCACGCAGACTTCTATGCGTTCTACCTGGGAACGGGGACCGAGATTAGCCCGGATGGACTCACTGCGGCCGACGCCGAGGAGTAGCCCCAAAGAGGGCCGTCTAAAAGCTGGGGTGATCAAAGCCGGTTGGCGCAGGCTTGCTGGGCTCCGGTTCAGGCGTGAACTCTTCGCCCAGTGGCCCGGGTGTTGGCTGTCCTGCCCTGGGCACAAAGCCTACCCAGCCCAGTAGCGCCCGCTTGATGAAGGGCGCAGCGGCCCGGCGGGTGAACGGGAGGATCAGGGAAAAGCCAAAAAAGTCTGTCATTACACCGGGGGTGAGCAGGAGCGCGCCGCCGATGAGGACCATCAGACCTTCGACCAGTCGATCTCCGGAGGGGAAGCCTTTTGACGCTTCCTGCTTGATGGTCTTCAAGACACTGAGCCCCTCACGCTTGGCCAACCAAGCCCCAAGGGTCCCGGTCACTACGATCATCGCCACGGTCGCGCCAGCACCCATCCACTGTCCCAGCTGGATCAGCAGGTACAGCTCGACAGCTGGGATCACGGTGAAGGCAATGAGTAGTTTCCACATAGGATCTGACCTGTTCCGGGTTTGCTGGGAGAAGCTATTCACCCTGGCCGGTAGAGGAAGCGTTGGTGTGAATCACTTTGGCAGCTTCCCAGAGAGTATTTAAGGTCGAATCATCGGCTTCTTCGATGGCGATGCCCTGAGACCGGGCCAGGCCTTCTAACACTCGAAAGCGGCCTTCAAAGCGTCGGTTGGCGTCTTGCAGGGATTGCTCTGGACCTAGGTCTAGGAAGCGGCCTAAGGAAGAAAGCGCCAGGAGCACATCGCCGTACTCGTGAGCGATAGCGGAGCGGTCTTGACCTCTCAGAGCCTCGTCCAGCTCCGCGAGCTCTTCGTCTACTTTGGCGCGAACGCCATCGATGTTGGGCCAATCAAAGCCCATGTGCGCGACTTTCTCTCCCACTCGGTGTGCCCTGAGTAGCGCGGGCAGAGACTTTGGTACGCCATCCAGGACAGACCCCCCATGGCCTCGTTCTCGTGACTTGTCTTTTTCCCACTGCGCGATCGTGGACTTGGCGTTGGGCTCCGGCGGACGGTCCGCGTAGACATGTGGGTGCCTCCGAATCATCTTATCTGCGATGCCCTGGGCCACGTCGTTTAGGTCAAAGAGGCCCTGTTCAGCGTACATCTCCGAGATCAGCAAGATCTGAAAGAGTAGGTCGCCCAGCTCTTCTCGCACGTGAGTTGGAGAACCCTCTGCGATCGCCTCCAGGGTCTCGTGACACTCCTCCAGTAGGTAGGGGCGCATTGAGTCGGCGGTCTGTGCTGCGTCCCAAGGGCAGTCCTTTCGCAGGCGGGTCACGACGCTTTTAAGGTGTTGCATGCCGGTCATGGGCGGGCCTGGGATAGGATGAGAGGCTGTTTAGGAGTGTCCGTGCCGCAGGCGCCGGAAGTGTTTGGGAAGTACCACCTACTCGAGAAGATCGCTACGGGCGGTATGGCCGAGGTGTTCCGTGCACGGAGCTACGGCATGGCGGGCTTTGAGAAGATCCTCGTGATCAAGCGAATCCTGGACCACCTGGGCAAGGACAAGGAGTTTGTCCAGCTGTTCGTCGACGAGGCGCGCATCGCTGTAAGCCTGATCCACGTCAACATCGTGCAGGTCTTTGAACTCGGCGAGGTCGAGGGCGCCTACTACATGGCGATGGAGTACGTGCACGGGCTGGACCTGGCACGGCTGGTGAATCGAGCCCACAAGGTGGGGCCGGTTCCAGTTTCGATTGCTTGCTTTGTCATCATCGAGGCGCTCAGGGCGCTTCAGTTCGCCCACGAGCGGGTCCGCGAGGAGGACTTGTACGACAAAGATGGCGAGCTGGTGAGCAAGGAGGGTGACCCGATGAACATCGTGCACTGCGATATCTCTCCGCAAAACATCCTGATCAGCTTCTCGGGCGAGGTCAAGATCACTGATTTTGGGATCTCTCGCGCAAGCTTTCAAATCGACGAACAGCATGACGTGATTCGCGGTAAATACGCCTACATGAGCCCGGAGCAGACAAAGGGCGAAGCCCTGGACGGTCGCAGCGACCTGTTCTCTTTGGGCATCGTCTTCTACGAGCTTCTCACTGGGCGCAGGCTCTTCAAGGCCCGCTCCAGAGACGAGACCTTGGATCGAGTCAAGCGTGCGGAAGTACCAAGCGCACGTGGTTTCCGCCCAGAGCTAAGCGAGGATTTGGAGGACCTGCTTCTTCGTAGCTTGGCTCGTCACTCGGAGCACCGCTTCCAGGACGCCGGCGATATGCTGGACGCCCTCTCCGCATTGGTCGTCCGGGAGGGTCATCGGGCCAATAACAACGACTTGGCCAGCTACATGAAGGCCACTATCGAGGCGGCTACGGCGCGGGTTAGCGGAGAGCGGCCCGTGCGCAAGCAGGCTGGGCGAAGCATGCCACCGTCGGCCGTGGTGGTCTTGGCCGTCGAAGCCGCGCCTCCTCCTCGAAGCATTGCAGCGCCCCGCACCCCCCTCAAGTCGTTGAATCAGGAATGGGCCACCATCGTTCACGACTCCGGCGGCGAGGTCTGGGAGCGAGAGGAAGGCTCCCTGCTGGTCGTTTGGGTAGCTCGTGGTGGGCTACGCGAGACCGTTGGGCGGGCCGTGCAGACCTCGTTGGCGCTGCAGCAGGCCACCCTTGGTGCGGGGTACCGCTTGAGCGCTGGGGTGGCACCGGGGGTGGCGCGAATCTCACCCGAATCCAAACGTCCAGCCGATGGGTGGGAGCTTGCCGGGCCCTTCTATTTGGCCCGTTGGATGATGAACCTGTCCGCACATCGCGGGCGTGTGCTGTTGACCGAGGTTGGGCGCAGACAGGTGAGCCGTCGAAGCAGTCTGCTGGGGCGCATTCCCATCCAAGGGAACCGCTACATCAACCTGTATGAGCTGGGCTGACGGTTCGCAGAGGCGAAGGCGGGTTCTCTTAGGTGGGGTTGAGCGGGTGCGAAGGGGTGAGGCTCGTGGGGGACTTCAGCGGGGTGCGGGGATGGGTGTAGAGGCGTTCTCCAAGGTCGCGGTCGCGGTCGCGGACGCGGTCGCCCGGGTCTGGCTGGAGAGTCAGGGGGAGTCTGCCAGGAATGGACTCCGAGAGCTGCAGCAGGATCAGGCACCTTTTGGCTCTACCAGAGCGACTCCGCGCCAGGGTCTCTTCCCATCCGTTGACCCACGCAAGCCCTCCGACGCCCTGAAACCACTCGGCCAAAGTCATCGACCCCGAACACACGCCAAAACAGTGAGCTCCAAGACTGTCGGCGTTCGAGAGCGAGAGATTGGCGTGGCCGTCTTGCAACTTGACGAGCAAGACTCTCATGATGGAGGGGGCTGGAATCTTAGCTACGCTGCCATGATGGAGAGCGCGGCGGTCGCTTGGGGGACACCGATCGTTCGGGCGTCGCACCCGTACGCTCAGAGCGGTGTTCCCCGTCAACAAATCTTTCTGGATGAGGTTCACCCGACGCCTTTGGGCAATGAGCCAATGGCACAGGCGCTGTCTGAGGCGCTTCTGCAAGCTCAGTTTTCAAATCGCACCCCCATGTCACGTGGGGTACGCCAAAGGGATGTTCAGATTCTTGACTACTATGGGCCCACCGGACTCAGTAAACAGCGGCAGTTATTCCTGAGTCGACTCTAGAACCCTGGCTTTGAGAATGCGGGACGAATGAGAGTTAGCAGTACACTGAGCCGTAGAGCTGGCTATTCGCTGGCGGTGGTCATCGCCTTCTTTGCGACCGCCGAGGTGGGGTTGCGCCTGTTCGGTAGACCAAGCTCTGGGGTGGGGCAGAGTCAAGGCGCGGCCTTGGAGTCCAATAGGACGAAGATTTGGACACTAAAGCCCGGTGAAACGTCCCGCTTTGGAGCGGTGGCCCTGATTGGAGAGAATGGACTTAGGGTCCCGGCGACGCGGCTGCAGTTGGCTGATGCGCCGAGAGTGTTGACCCTGGGTGACAGCAGCGTCTTTGGCCATGGGGTCTCAGACGGCGAGACGCTGCATGACCAACTCCAAATGCAGCTGGGGGCAGCCGGCATCACAGCGGATGTCGATTGCGGCGGCATCCTTGGATACAGCACCGAGCAATCGATCCAGCTGTTGGACGAGATTGGATGGGCATTGGAGCCCGAGGTCTTGGTCATTGCGAACCAGTTCAGCGATATGAACCGGGATCAGTTTCCGGACCGCGTTGTAATGGAGAAGCTGAATTCGCCCGTGGTGCGCATCGCTTCCGGGCTGAGCGCCAGCCACGTTTTTAGCGGCGTTCGCAGTCTGGTGGCTTCTGCCAGGGGAGTCCCGGAGTACGCAGCTATCGGTTGGCCCAGTCCGTCAAGCGCAGGCGTTCCAAGAGTGCCCCCAGCTGAGTATGTCCACAACCTGGTCCTTATGCTGGATCAAGCCAGGGAACGGTCTGTGGCTGTGGTGTTTCTCCAACTCCCTGAACGCCAGTCCATGTTGAACGGTGATCGGCCCACCTACGCAGTCTTGATGGACTACGTCGCAGCGGCGTGGGAGGTCCCTGTCGTGCACGGAGACGAAGCCTACCGGAACTCCGGTATTCCGGTGTCGGCGCTGTTCCAGGATGAAGTTCATCCCACCGCGAAAGGGCATGCGGTGCTCGCTGGAGCTCTTGCTGAAACGATGCTGGGAGCCGGGTTCCCCGGCGAACTCAGCCTTCCCTTAGAGCAGCCTGTTTTCGAGGTGCCGGAGTTTCATGGTGAGCTCCCCCCCAGCCACCTGGAGTCCATTCAGGAGGCGGTCCTCAATCAGCGTTAGGCGGGCGGCCTCGCTCCGCTATAGAGCAAGGCCGCTTGCGCTTCCAGCACTTCAGTAAGTCGTCGGAATCACCGTCACCGCGTCGTAGTCCTCGTAGGAGTCGTATGCGATGATATCGACCTGATAGCCACCGTAGTAGCAATCCAGATAGGTCGAGTACTGGAGCCAATCGGAGAACCATACGTCGGGGTCGGGGTTCTCCTGGTAAAGCTCGAATCCGTCGATGTAGTTCCCGTACACATCGTAGACGTCGGCGTAGACACCAGTCAGGTCGTTGGGGCCGTTGTCGTCAAAGACCTCGGTCTGGAACCACCAGATAAAGTCCTGGTTGTAGTCGTCCCAGTAGCAGCCGGCCTCCGCCCAGGCGACTGTCGGGATGTAGTTGACGTAGGTGGGGGCTGGTTGTTCACTGCGGCCGTCGTTTTCGTAGACCACGCAACCGGATGCGAGAGAAAGGGCGGTCATTGCGGTGATGAGGCGTGCGGTGGTCATGGCGTCTCCGAGTGTGCTTGAAGAGACGGCCAGGGTGGTCGTTCATTCAAAGTGATCACCCCGGGCACCGGAAGTTTGGGCTTAGGTGAGACAGATCGCGTGCTAAGTCGTCTAAATAATTAGGAACTTCAGCCTCGGAGAAAAATCGTAGAGAGCACTGGACCGCCTCTGCCAGGATAGGGCTTCCGCTCCCCCCGCGCTCAGAGACTCATGGCCTTCGCTCACCTCCACGTCCACTCCCAGTTCTCTTTGCTGGACGGGGCCATTCCCATCAAGAAGTTAGCCCCCGCGGTGGCGGCCTTGGGGCAGAGCGCTGTCGCCTTGACAGACCACTGCAATCTCTACGGGGCAGTCCCTTTCCACAAGTCCTGCAAGGCAGCCGGGGTCCACCCGGTGTTTGGATCGGGCCTATGGGTGCAGGAAGAGGGTGTGGACTTCAAGGACCCGGAGGGACAGTTTGGTGGCTACCACATCCTGCTGCTCATCGAGAATGACGCGGGATACGAGAACCTATGCAAGCTCATCACGAAGGCGATCTTCGACGGCATGTACTACAAGCCGCGGGTTGATCTGACTCAGCTGCAGTCTCACAGCGAAGGCTTGATTGCGCTGACCAGTGGTATGCGGGGCCCCATTCGCGGCCTGTTGGCCCGAGGGGAGCGGCAGCGCGCCATGGAGCGGGCCACTCGCCTGGCGGAGGTCTTCGGAGACCAGCACCTCTTCCTGGAAATGCAGGACCTGGCCTTTCCTGGCGATGACTTGGCGAACGAAGGAGCCCGGGAGATTGCCAAGGAGCTGGGACTTCGGACTGTGGTCACGAACAACGTGCACTACCTCAAGGCCAAAGATGCGCCGACCCTGGATTTGCTCCAGTGCATTGGCAACGGCACGTCACTCAATGACCCCGAGCGCAATCGGCCCATCACCGACCAGCTCTACCTCAAGTCGGAAGAGGAGATGCGCGCGCTCTTCCCCCAGGATCAGCCGGCCATCGACCTAAGCGGTGAGATTGCAGAGCGCTGTGAGTATGCGTTTACGTACGGTACCTACTACTTCCCGGCGAGCACCCCCCCAGACCGTGGTCCGGATGCCGATACCCAAGCCAATTGGAGCTTTTTCTTCAAGGCCTTCCCGCCTCCTGCAGACTTTGGGTTGCCTTTGGACGGGCCGGAGGCGCCGCCTATGCCGGAGCCTGGCTGCGGATCACTGGGGGGCTACTTTAAGTGGTACTCCCGAGAGGGGCTGAAGAGGCGCCTGGAGCGTGTGGATGAGGCGCTCTACCCGGAGTACTGGGAACGCTTGGAGACCGAGTTCGGAATCATTCTTTCAATGGGGTTCCCAGCGTACTTTCTGATTGTTGCCGAGTTCATCAACTGGGCGAAAGACCACGACATCCCAGTAGGGCCGGGCCGTGGGTCTGCTGCCGGTTCTCTGGTCGCCTACGCGATGCGAATCACCGACATCGATCCCATCCGCTTCGACTTGCTCTTTGAGCGCTTCTTGAATCCAGAGCGCGTGTCCATGCCCGATGTGGACGTGGACTTTTGCCAGGACCGTCGAGAGGAGGTGATTGAGCATACCCGGCAGAAATACGGCCCTGAATACGTCGCACAGATCATCACATACGGAAAGCTGCAAGCAAAGCTGGCGATTCGTGATGTCTCGCGGGTCTGTGATCTGATGTTCAACGACGCGGACAGGGTGGCCAAGTTGATTCCCAACGAGCTGGGGATCAGCCTGACAGACGCGCTGAAAGAGCAGTCACTGTCCCGCTTGCGAGAAGGGGACCCGAAGGTGCGACGCGTCTATGACATGGCTCGCCGTGTAGAGGGCTTGACCCGCCAGACGGGTGTGCATGCCGCCGGGGTTATCGTCGCCGACCGGCCGCTGGTCGAGCTAGTGCCGCTGTACCGGGACGGTCCCGATGGTGGCCCTGTCGTTCAGTTTGAAATGAAGTCCGCCGAGGACGTTGGGCTGATCAAGTTTGACTTCTTGGGTCTGAAGACCTTGGACCAGATTCGCGATGCTGTGGCTCTGATCTACCGAAACACCGGCGAGAAGATCGATATGAGCGCCATTCCGGTGGACGACAAGCTCACCTACGAGCTGCTTTGTGCAGGGGATGGTCTGGGGGTCTTCCAGGTCGAGTCCAGCGGCATGCGCGAGCTGCTCACCAAGCTGCGGCCCAGTGTCTTGGACGATGTCATCGCACTGGTCGCGCTGTACAGGCCGGGTCCACTGAACGCGGGCATGGTGGATGATTTCATCGATCGAAAGCACGGCACGGCTGGCGAGTGGGAGTACCCTGTTCCGGAGTTGGAGCCGATTCTCCAGAGCACCTACGGCGTCGTGGTCTACAAGAGCAGGTCATGCAGATAGCCCAGGTGATGGGCGGCTACTCCCTTGGGCAGGCAGACCTGCTGCGCCGGGCCATGGGCAAGAAGCAGGCTGAGGCAATGGCGGAGCACCGCGGGACCTTCTGCGACGGTGCGGAGTCCAATGGCTTTGACCGCAAGAAGGCCGAGGAGATCTTCGACCTACTGGCTCAGTTCGCGGCCTACGGCTTCAACAAGAGCCATTCGGCGGCCTACGGCTACGTCAGCTACCAGACTGCGTGGCTCAAGGCGAACCACCGAGCCGAATACATGGCCGCGCTGATGACCATCGAGGCGTCCAATACAGACAAGCTGCTGGTCTACATCGGTGACTGTAAGCGCTCCGGCTTGACCATCTTGCCACCGGATGTCAACGCCTCTGACTGGGGGTTCGACGTGCCCAAGAAGGCGCGCACCACGATTCGATACGGCTTGGGTGCGGTCAAAGGGGTGGGCAAGCACGCCGTAGAGGCCATCATAGAAGCCAAGGTAGACGCCGGAGGACGCTTCAGAGACCTGATGGATTGCCTGGAGCGCTTGGACTTCAAGCGCGTCAACAAAAAGGCCCTCGAGGCGCTGGTCAAGGCCGGGGCCTTTGACTGGACAAAGAGCGGGCGGTCCGCGTTATTTTCCGGTCTGGAAGCTGCAACATCCACTGCGCAGCGGGCCCAAGCCGACAAGGCGTCGGGTCAGGTGGGCTTGTTCGGGTTGTTGGGAGGAGGAGCTCCCAAGCCAGGCTTTCGTCTGCCCAAGGTGGCGGAGTGGAGCATGACCAAAGAACTCGGGTCCGAGCGCGAGGCCCTTGGGTTTTTCCTGAGTGGGCATCCGGTGGTCAGCTACAAGCAGACCGTAGAGCGCTTTGCGAGCTGCCGTGTCCAAGGCTTGTCCCTCAAGTCGGCGGACTCGGATGTTGGAGTCGCCGGCATGCCCGCTGCGGTCCGCGAGGTGCGTACCAAGCGCGGAGACAAGATGGCCTTCGTCACAATTGACGACGAGACGGGGTCTGTGGAGTGCATCTTTTTCTCCGACCCGTGGAGCCGCTCTGCACGCATGATCAAGGAGGGCGGACCCATCATGGTGCGCGGAACCCTCGAGAAGGGGAGCGAGGGTTCCAAGATCATGGTTGAAAGCGTCGAGTCTCTCTCAGACCTGCGCGCACGAACCACGACTGAAGTGAGGGTCTCCGTTGACCACAAGGCGCTGACCAGCCAGCGATTGGCTGACTTACGTCGGATCCTTGAGCAGCGCGGTGGTAACGTCCCGGTGACACTCCACATCGCGAAGGCGGGACATTCACAGGCCATTCTTAGGGTCTCCGATAGTCTCAAGGTTCAGCCTGACAATGACTTACAAGACGACATTGATGAGCTGTTCCAGCGGCGTGGCACCATGAGGTTCGTGTGAGGATTTGCCTACTTCTCTTGGTGAGCTTGGCCATGGCCCAACCCATCCAAGAAGCCTTTCCCGGTGGCTATGTGGACTGGACCCGAGGGGTCCTGGTTATCAGCGCGAGCGGCAGCCAATCCGCCGGTGCACCCAAGGCCCTGCAGGTGACTGAGCAGGAGGCGCTCAACCGCCTGCAAGCGCAAGTTCAAGACGAACAGCGTTTGGTACGGCTGGATAGTGAAGAGAATGCCGGGGATCGAATGCAAGATGGCGACCCCATCGCGGCGATGCTCTTGGAGAGTTCTGGCAATTTCATCATTTCCGAGGCCCGCTACTACAGCTCGGGTCGGGTGGAGCTGACCGCGGAGCTTCCACTGCATGGTTGGCTCCGGCCTGCTTTGGTCGATGCCGCGAGGGGCGACTCGAACCAGGCTGCGGCGCGCGACTACACCGGCGTGCTGATCGACGCGCGCGGGTTCTCTCTTCAGCCCAGCCTTGCGCCCAAGATCAAAGACCCAGAGGGTCAGGTGCTCTACGGTCTTTCAAGTCTGTCCCCGCAAACGGCGGGTGAGAAAATGCCGGTTCGCTGGGTTGGGGACCCTGCCGACCCTGAGGCCACGGAGACCGCAGGGGAAAGACCGCTGATTCTCTCCGCACAGTCGGTAGCGAGGGGCGGTGACATCGTTCTGAATGAAGAACAAGCGGCTCTGCTAATCCGAGTGACCCGCGGGACTTCGCTGTTGCCAAACGCTCGGGTGGTGGTGGTGGCGGACCCATGATCCGCCGACGCCCAAGCTCCCACAGCGGGGCCCGTCCTCCTCGTCAGAGGCGGTCCCGGAGTCCGCTTGCGGTAACAAACCGCGAGCGGATCTCTTGGATCCTTGGGCTGGCCCTCCTTGGGCTCGGGACTGTCTACCTGTTGCGCTCGCTCTTTGCGATTTTGACCGCGTCGGTCATCTTCGCCTACCTGCTCGACCCGGTCATTGATCGTTTGCAGCTCCGCGGGATGAGGCGAGAGCCAGCTATTGCGCTTGTCTTTTGCTTAGGGTTGGTCTCGAGTGTAGTGCTCCTGCTGCTCGTTGTGCCCATGGTCGGCCAGGAGTTCGCTGAGCTCTCTACCAATTTGAACGGCTACATCGCAGATCTGGGTGTTCGGGCGGCAGAAGGGCAAGTGTGGCTGGAGGAAGCGCTCGGAAGAGAGATTCCCGTCACTGGAGATGAGCTGGTCCAGGAGCTGTTGACCGGGCTTAATGGGAGTGATCTGGACGCAGCGGGTCCGGGAGGTGGGCTCACGGAGCTGCTTACTCAAGCTGCCCCCAACTTGGGACGCTGGTTTGGTGGTGCTTTGGGTGCCGTCCTATCCGGTGGTGTGACCGTGTTTCTCTCGGTTCTCAACTGGCTGTTGCTGCCAGTGTTTAGTTTTTACTTGTTGCGCGACTGGGATGACCTGATCCAAGGCGCCGACAAGCTTGTACCTCTGGGCCAACGCCCGATGGTTCGGGACATCGCTTCACGGATTGATCAACGCTTGAGCGCCTTCGTCCGGGGGCAGATTATGGTGGCGGGGGCGCAGGGGATTATCTATGCAATCGGTCTGCTGATCGCTGGGATCGACCTGGCCATTGCAGTGGGGTTGGGCGCTGGGGTGTTGGCCTTGGTGCCCTACTTGGGGACCATCGTTGGCATCTCGGTTGCCAGCACATTGGCGCTGCTCAAGTTCGGTTTGAGCTGGCACATACTGGCTGTATGGGGGACCTTCGCGTTTGCACAGGTAGTCGAGGGTGTCTACCTGACACCCAAGGTTCTCGGGGACAAGGTCGGCTTGCACCCGCTGGTGGTGATGTTGGCCGTGATCGTAGGCGGCTCACTCTTCGGCGTGGGGGGGATGCTCTTGGCCATCCCGGTCACTGCTGCAGCCTTGGTCGTCGTCGAAGCCTGGGTGGTTCGCTACCGCGGCTCTCGATTCTTCTCGGAAGCAAAGACTGGGACAGGCCGTGCAGCTTGAACTGGAGTGGTGGGGCACTGGTGTGCCCTATCAGCTCGGCCTGGACCGGCAGAAGGCCGAGCGAGGCTTGGTGGAGCGTGGGGAGCGCAGTGGCTTATTGGCTTTTGTAGAACACAGGCCTGTCGTTACCCTGGGTAAGCGGAGTGTGGAACGCACCCCCAGCCCTTCCTGGCTCCAGGAGACAGGCACGGATTTGGCGCAGACCAAGCGCGGGGGCTTGGCGACATGGCATGGGCCGGGCCAGCTGACCGGCTACCTGATCTGTGACCTTCGGTCGTGGGGGATCCGCCGCACCGTTGCCGCACTGGAACAGGGGCTCATTGCCTGGCTCGCCCAGGCAGGCGTGCCCTGTGGGCGGAGGAATGGCCACCCGGGGGTTTGGCATTCAAGCGGTAAGCTCGCAGCTCTCGGACTCCATGTGCAGCGCGGAATCAGCATGCATGGCTTTGCGCTCAACCTTCATGTAGAGCCGCAGGTCTGGGAGGCGATCGTGCCATGTGGTATCCGAGATGCATCCCCTCAGAGCCTTCATCGCCTCATCCCCGGCGTCCCCGCGCCTCAACAAGCGTGGCCCTCGGTGGGGCTGGCGATCCAAGAGGCGCTCTCGGCCCTTGACGCAGCGGCCACGGCTCGCTAAAAGCCGAAGGCCCTTCGGGGTGTACCCACATAGGCGTGTAGCTCAGTGGGAGAGCATCGTCCTGACACGGCGAGGGTCGGCGGTTCGAAACCGCCCACGCCTACCATTCAAGGCGCGGGGCTTAGGTCCCGCGCCTTTTGATCCGGCCATCGGCCTTCGGAGAGTCAAATGCCCAAGATGAAGACGAACCGGGGTGCGGCCAAGCGCTTTAGCAAGACCGCCTCTGGCAAGGTCAAGTTCAAGCACGCCAAAATGCGTCACATTCTCACCAAGAAGAACAGCAACCTGAAGCGCAAGGCGCGGACTGGTTCGACTCTTTGCGAGAGTGATGCACGTTTGGTCCGCATTCTGATCCCATACAAGTAGTCCACAACGACCTGCCGTCACCGCCCTAAACATCGGGTAGGGAAGCGGCCAAAAAGGAGTCCCCAATGGCACGCGTAAAAAACGCAGCAATTCGCAAGACCCGTAGGAAGAAGCTCTTCAAGAAGGCTTCCGGTTTCTGGGGCAGCCGCGGAAGTACCTTCCGTCAAGCCACCGAAGCGGTGATGAAGGCCGAGTCCTATGCCTTCCGTGGGCGTAAGGAAAAGAAGCGCGCATTCCGCCGTCTCTGGATCGTGCGCATCAACGCTGCGCTAGTCCAACATGACCTGAAGTACAGCCGCTTCATTCACGGCCTCAAGAAGGCCGAGATTGATCTGGACCGCAAGGCCCTGGCTGGTTTGGCTCTGCAGGACCCTGCCGCCTTTGGCGCTGTTGTCGTCCAGGTCAAGGCAGCGCTGGCCGCGTGAAGCGTCCCGGCCATGGCTGGGCCTTTGCGCTCGCCGCCGGGCTTTTGCTCGGGGCGGACTGCTCCTCCACGGAGGAAGTGCGTGAGCGCTTCAACCAGGACGACCGCTTTGACGTGCCCGTTGGCGGGGAACTTCTTCCCAGCAACGAAGTCATTCTGAGCTCGACGACTGGGAGTATCGAGGTTGGATTGGCCACCCTCGAGCCCGGTGGGGGCCCTCCCGGTACCTTGCATACCTTAGAGGTGTGGGTGGGTGTCGATTACGCGGGGGAAGTCGATGCTGCGAGTGTGGTGATTGACAGTGGGGAGCGCGGAGAGCGCATCTTAGAGTTGGTCGCTGACTCTGCGGATGAGCGCTTGTATTGGATTGAGCTGCAGTCGGTCGGAGATGAGGGTGAGACGCGCACGGACGTGTTCAACATCCAGCTCTGGTCTACAGAAGAGCCCGTCGTCTTGGATGAGACTGACGAGGGCTGACCCATGACGCCGGTTTTGCCGGCACTCGGAGAGCTTGTGCCTCATACGCCTACGGCGACTCGCACCATGACCAAAGCCGATTTGATCGAGCGTGTCTACGAGCAGGTCGGCTTTTCAAAGAAAGAGGCGGCTGAAGTCGTGGAATCTGTCTTCGAGACCATGAAGCAGTCCTTAGAGCAAGGAGACAAGATTAAAATCTCCGGCTTTGGGAACTTTTTGGTGCGCGAGAAGGCGGCGCGCCGCGGTCGGAACCCTCAGACCAGCGAAGCTTTGGTGATCCCTTCGCGTCGGGTCTTGGTGTTCAAACCTTCGCAGGTGCTCAAGGCCGCTCTGAATGACGGGAGCGCCTCGTGAGCGAGGGTAAGAGCCCTGAGATTCCGGACAAGCTCTACTTTCGCATTGGCGAAGTCTCAGAGCTCGTCGGAGTCGAGCCCCATGTGCTGCGTTACTGGGAAGGGGAGTTCCGCATGCGGCCCCACCGCTCTTCTTCGGGACAGCGCCTGTACCGGAAGCGGGACATTGCCCGCTTTTTGAAGGTTAAGAAGCTGCTCCACACAGAGGGCTTCACCATCGCAGGGGCACGCAAGGCCTTGGCCGGAGCAGGCCGGCCCGCGGCGGCTGGACCGGCTATCGATCTCGACAGGATCCGTGAGGGGGCGGCTCGGGTTCAAGGGCTCCGCCAGCAGATCGCTGCGCTCCGGGACGAGCTCTCTCGTTTTGAGGCTTAAGGGCTAAACTGGGCTTGACGGGCATCCCCTCAGGCTTTAGTTGTCGTGAGATTTTCGGGGCGTAGCGCAGTATGGTAGCGCACTTGACTGGGGGTCAAGTGGTCGCTGGTTCGAATCCAGTCGCCCCGACCATGAAAGGGTCCGTCGGTTCTCCGGCGGGCCCTTTTCGCTTCCTTGCCTGGCTCGACGATTCGTGAATGCGCTCTCACCGAAACATCCAGCACCTTTAGGAGAGCTGCTCAGAATCCAGGCCGCAGCGGGCGACCTTCCCGCGCTGGAAAACGATTGAGAAGCCCAGCAGTATGCCTAAGATAGGCAGGCGATGGCCTCGCGCGCGGCTATACGGACTTCGGTGGCCATGTCATCTAAGCGTGCCCGGAGTTGTGGAAGGGCTGTGCGTGCCCGCAGATCCTCCAATGAACGACAGGCCTCGGCTCGGACCAGGGCCTCTGGGTCCTGGAGTGCGTCAATGAGAGGCGGGATGGCGGTCTTGTCGCCAGAGAAGCCCATCAACTGCACCGCATAGAATCGACGAAGGGTGTCTTTGCTGAAGGACTGGTAGGCAGAGATCAGGTCCGGCAAAGCCTCCCCCCGATCGAAGAGCACCGCGTCGAAAGCGGCGTCGCGCTCGATGGGGTCTTGATCACCCATTCGATGGAACAAATCAGCGTAGCGTGGCCGCATCGAAGCACTCTCGGGACTTAGGCAATGGAGATATGCGAGAGAGAGGGCGGGTGCCACTTCGGATCTCAGGCTAGGGGACTTGTATCAGAGAGGTGAGAGAGTGCGGATCCTGGTCTCCAACGACGATGGCATCGCTGCAGCGGGTATTCCTCCCTTGGTGGAAGCACTCATGTCCCTTGGGGAGGTCTGGGTCGTTGCGCCGGAACAAGAGCAGTCGGCCAAGTCGCACTCACTGACCATGTGGGAGCCCCTACGAGTGCGATCCTTGGCTCCGCAACGCTTCGCTGTCGGTGGAACGCCTGCAGACTGCGTGTACTTGGCGCTGCACGAACTCTTGGACTTCAAGCCCGATCTCTTGGTCAGTGGGATCAACCGAGGCTCCAACTTGGGGAACGATGTGCTGTACAGCGGCACGGTCGCTGCAGCGATGGAGGGCTGCTTGCATGGCGTGGCGTCGTTGGCCGTGAGCTTACACATCCTGCCAGGTGACCAGGTCCTGCACTGGGAGACCGCAGCCCATTTGGCCCAAAGAGTCAGTATTCAAATCGTGAAGAATGGACTGCCTCGGCGCTCGCTGTTGAACCTGAACGTGCCCAACCTCCCGATGAATCAGATCGCCGGAATTCGTCCCTGCCGCCTGGGTGAGCGCCGCTATGATGACTTGGTAGACAAGCGTCTGGACCCCCGTGGTAAGCCCTACTACTGGATTGGCGGTGGACACAACACCTTCTGTCAGGAGCCCAACACCGATGGGCCGCTGATGGCACAGAGCTTGGCGAGTCTCACGCCGCTGTCACCTGACCTGACCCATGACGCGCAGCTCAGAGCGCTCTCCAGCTGGTCTCTTCAGGACTGACCGAGCCAGCCCTTGATGACAGGCTTGATGGTCTCCTCGACCATCTCCGGGCCCTGGGCCCAGGCCACCCAGATGGCTGCGCCTGCGATGGCTATCGCGACGGGGGCCAAGAGCATGCCGAAGCCCAATAGCAGGCCGTCTTCTTCCAGCATGCCAGCAGCCAACAGGAAGATAACGAAGCTTGGGGCGGTGTTGGTCAGGGGTATGGGAAGCGTCATGGAACAGGCCATCAGTAGAATGGTCACTGCAACGCCGGCCAAGAAGATGCGATTTCGGGAAAGATTCGAGAGGCGGGGGCGCACCAAGAACTCCACCACACGCAGCGGCAGAGTGCCATTGCGGACAGAGAAAGCGAGCAGTTGGTAGGAGATTCGGCGATTGCGCGTCCGCTCAGGGAACCAGGGGCTCTGGCGGCCTTTGATCATTTGGATGGCTAAGCCGATGATCAACAGACCAAACGGGGTCGCGTAGCCTGGCGCCGGGAGTGGCAAGGCAGCGGGGAGGGCAAGCAAGAGAAGCAAGAGCCCAAAGCCACGGTCGCCGATACGATCAACCAGTAGGCCCAAAGTGAGATCTTGCCCGGCGAGCTCGTCGACCAAGGTATGCAGCTCCTGAGAGAGCGTATGGGAGGTGTTGTTCACGGGTGCTCGGTAACACTGCCCTGTGCCACCTCCCAACTCTGCTATCCTTCGGCCCCATCTGAGGTCCCAGTGTCCGAACTCGCAGAACGCATCGACGCCGCAATTCGAGACGTCCCAGACTTTCCCAAGCCGGGAATTCTCTTCAAGGACATCACCCCAGTCCTTGCCGACGCCCAGCTAATGCGGGATATCACGCAGGAAATGAAGGGTTTTGCCCGATCCGTCGATGCGCAGGTCATTGTGGGAATGGAATCTCGCGGATTTCTCTTTGGTGTACCGCTGGCCATGGAGATGGGCTTGCCCTTCGCCCCCGCTCGCAAGCCTGGGAAGCTGCCTTACAAGACGGTCGGCTTTGAATATGAGCTTGAGTACGGGACGAACCGCCTGGAGCTTCACATTGATGCATTGCAGCCCGGAGACCGGGTCTTGATCGTCGATGACCTACTTGCCACTGGAGGAACGGCAGATGCGACCGCTCGCATTGTGCGTGAGCTTGGTGGCGTGGTCGCCGGTTTCGCCTTCTTGGTGGAGCTGGACTTCCTGTCCGGGCGACAGGCTCTGGGAGATTTGCCTGTCTCAAGCCTGATTCACTATTGAGAGCCCAAGACTGCTCTTAGTACTCGATCTGCTGCCAAGCCTGGTGCACAAGGCTTGGTAGGTCCTTGAGTTCTCCGTCGTTCCGAATGATGCATGTGGCGATGGCTTCTTTGCGCGCCAGTGGCGACTGGGTCGCCAGCCACTGCTCTGCCTGCCCCTCACTAAGGTTCTCCCGCGCCATGAGACGTTTAAGTTGCACCTCGGGGCGGCAGGTGACGACGATGATCTGGTCGTAAAAGCGGAAGGACCCAGTCTCGACCATGAGCGCTGCCTCGACCACTGCGACTGCGGCACCTCCGCCCTCGAGGGAGAGGAGTCGCGCCTCGATCTCTTCACGAATGAGCGGATGGGTCAGGCCTTCCAACTGCCGCCGGGCAACGGCGTCCCCGACCACCAACTGTCCAAGAGATTTCCGGTCTAAGGCACCATCCGATCGGAGTATCTGTGGCCCAAAGGCTTGCACCAAAACCGCCAGCCCGGTGCTGCCCGTTGCGACCACATCTCGGGAGACCTGGTCGGCGTCGATCACAGGGACATTTAGTTCCTCCCTGATGATCTGCGCGACGGTGCTCTTGCCTGTGGCGATGCCGCCGGTCAGTCCAATGGTGATCAAAGCTGCTCCTGGAGGGCTAATTGGGTTCTTCTGAGGGCCCGCAGGGCCCTTCTGGGCACATCTTGGCTTTCTAGTGCGGCCTGGACGGTGGGCAGGGCGCTTGGGCTTGCGAGCGTCTCGAGTAGGTGGGCACAGAACATCGCGGTGGCTGGCTCATTGAGCTGGGTCAGACAGGCCGGCATGGCGTAGCGATGAAGTTCAGCCATGGTTTTTCTGGCCTCCAAAGCTTCTAAGGTGTCGGGGGCGGCACGCTGAAGGTGCCTGCTGGAGGTGCGCGCTGCACGGCGGAGCTCCCTGCCGGCAAAGCGCCGCTCGCCATAGGCACCGGCGCTCAGGTCCATGGCCAAGGTCTGAATACTCTTGGGCTGGTCTGTGCCCCTGGACATAGGAGACATGTTTTGTGAGAACAGCAAGGTGCAGAGTAGGGGAAGCACCGGGTTCTAATCCTCCATTTTCTCGATGTAGCGGAAGATGGTTCGGGGGTCGACGTCGAGATCTCGGGCCGTCTGTGCCTTGTTCCAGTTGTTCAGATCCAAGACCTCGCGGATGTACTTCATCTTGAAGTCCTCTGTCGCGGCGTCCAGAGGGTCGACGTGTTTGCGGTCCGAGGGGTTCAAGCCTAGATCATCGGGCTGGAGCATGGTCCGATCTGACATGATCACCGCCTTCTTGATGCGGTTCTCCAGCTGGCGTACATTTCCGGGCCAGTAGTGGCCCTTCAGGGCCTTGGTAGCCGAGTTGGTGAACCCGCGTACCTTCGAGCTGTACTGGGTGGCGTATCGGTTGAGTAGGAACTGGGCGATTTGTACGATGTCATCGCCACGAACGCGCAATGCTGGAAGCTCGACGGTGACTTCGTTTAGGCGGTAGAACAGGTCCTCGCGGAAGCGACCCGCTGCAATCTCAGCCTGCACTTCTTTGTTTGTTGCTGCGACCACACGAATGTCGATGGGGCGGCCCTTGAACTCTCCAACACGCTCGATGACGCGTTCTTGGAGGACGCGCAAGAGCTTGACCTGGAGGTTCATGGGCATCTCGCCAATCTCGTCCAAGAAAAGGGTGCCGCCGTCAGCGCCTTCAAACTTGCCGATCTTGTCCTGTACAGCTCCCGTGAAGCTACCCTTTTTGTGGCCGAAGAGTTCGGACTCCAAGAGATGCTCGGGAATGGCTCCGCAGTTGATGCTGATAAAGGGTTTGCTGCGGCGATCAGAGAGGCGGTGGAGTTCGTGGGCGACCAGTTCCTTCCCTGTGCCGGTCTCGCCTAAAATCAGCACGGTGATGTCTGTTGGGGCCACCCGGCGCAGGACCTTGAAGAGCCCCTTCATCTCCGGGCAGGAGCCGATCATCTCCCCTTGGGAAGCGCTGCGTAGCTGATCCCGAAGGTTGCGGTTGGTGGTTTTGAGTTCGTTGAGCATCATGGCGTTGTGCACGATCATCGATGCCTGCGAGGCAAAGACGGAGAGCAGCTCAAGTTGGGGCGTGGTGAACAGATTCGCGATGCTGTCGTTGCCCAGGTACAGCACGCCGAGCAGGTCGTCTCGGTAGAGCAGAGGCACACACATCACACTGCTCAGGCGTAGGTCTACGACGGATTTGGCCCTGCCAAATCGCTGGTCTTGAAGGGCATCCGAGACGATGAGAGGGACCCTGGATTCAACCACACGGTCTACGATGGAGTCGGAGACCCTGGAGAGGTCCAGGGTTTCCTTCCCGACATTGTGGCTGGCAGCCAAGTGGCGCTCGCCGCCCTTGAAGTAGATGACGAAGCCTTTCTCAGCCTGAGTGCTCTGCACCACGGCGTCTAACAGCGCGTTGAAGAGCTGTTCTGGGGAGCCTTCTTGCATCAGCCGCTTGGAGAAGTCCACAAGCCGGGACATAGCGCCCACGCTGGCAGTGGGGTCAGACGGAAGCTCGTCTAAGGCTGGTTCGCCCTTGTGCACGGTCAGCTCGAAGCGGCCAATACAAGCGGAGTCTCCCGGGGCGAGGTCCGCACTTCGAGCCCGACGTCCCCCTATGCTGATCAGCTTGTCGCGACTCAGTACGCTGATCGTGACATGACCAGTCTTCTTAAGGATGTTCGCGTGGGTGGGGGCCACGTCGGGATCGTTGAGCACGATGTCATTGCCCGGGGCTCGGCCCACGGTAATGATCGGCTTCCGGAGGACCAGGTCAAAATGCTGACCCTGGGCGGCGTCTGTGCAACGGATGAACATGGACCAAGGGTAACCCGCTCTTTAGGGCATCCCACCAACGCTGCTCGTACTCAGTCTTAAAAATGTACCCGTAGCGTGACACCGCTCGGACTCAGGTTGAGAGCGACTGCGCCCCCTGGCCTCTGTGCTCGCTTGGACCCCGCCACGGCGCTGCCCATCCAAAGCAGGCCCGCTGTTGTCCCGGCGCTGAGCTGGAGAGCTCGAACTCGGCGGACTTGTGTTTGGGTTTGAGCGTCGGGCACATCAATGCCCCAGGTTATTGGGTCTTGGTCCTGGGAGGTCAGCCAGAAACGAATGGGCACGGTGCTGCCAGCTAAGACGGCGACTCCAACGAATGTGCTGGCGCCAAGGAGTGGCTTGCCGTTGTTGAGCTGCATGCCCCCAGGCAGGAACCAAGCCAGCCTCCGTGGCAGGGGAGGTCGACTGGGTTGTAAGGGTAGGAGGGGATTCTCTGGGCGAGAGAGCTCGGCTCGCGTGGCTTCGAAGAAGGACACGACTTCGGGGGGATGACGAAAGGGGTCCATTCGATAGTTGGGGTCATAGAGCAGCACGGTTCGAAAAGTATTCCTGGCCGCCTCTTTCTCTCCGCCCACATATTCAACTTCGCCCAATAAGATTCGCGCGAGCTGCAGCTCCTCCTCGGAAAGGGCTGGGTCATTCACGAGCCGGATGAGCTCTGCGCGTGCACCAGAAAGGTCGCCGGCCATGTAGATGGAGACGGCTGAATCGATGCGTTCCTGTGGTTCTTGCTCGGCCGCCAAGATGGGCCATTGAGCAGCCACAGCGGGCCGGGACAGACTGCTGAGGATGAGCAGGGTGAAGGAAAGCACGTGTGTCACCTCCAAAGGGTAGCCCCCCCCCAGTCAAGGATCAATGCCTGCCCGCCGGGGGGGGATGTGCAGGTAGATTATCTGTGTTAGTTACAATACGGGGGGTGGGCTTTTTTGGATGAGTCAGGGAGTAAATAGGCATGAAGCGTCTCGAAGAAAATATTTGGTGGCCCCAGCTGGTCTTGAAGAAGGACAGCATGTCATTGAGAGAACTCGCAAAGGAGTTCGGCTCGACTGCCGGTTCTATAAACAAGGCGCTCAAGCGTAATGGGTTGGAGCGTCAGCACGCGCCCTCTGGCCCACGAACCAGTCGCTCCACTGCCGGCAAGACAACGGCTCCCAAGACAGCCAAGAAGGCAGCGCCCAAGAAGGCAGCGCCCAAGAAGGCAGCGCCCAAGAAGGCAGCGCCCAAGAAGGCAGCGCCCAAGAAGGCAGCGCCCAAGAAGGCAGCGCCAAAGCGAGTAGGAGCCAAGCCTGGCCCCAAGGGCCTTCGTGCCTCCACGGTCGCTAAGCTGGCTCCCTACATGAACATGCTTGGGGACGTTGCGGATGGTGAGATCGCATCTATGGCTGGAATCAGTATCCAGACCGTCGCCCGCGTTCGGAAGGAAAAGGGAATCGCCCCCAGGAGAGGCCGTGGCTTGACCAAGACGGCGGTCGTTTCTGATGCACCCCGTCGTCGTCCTGGGCGGCCGAGTAAG
>CAJQPC010000070.1 GCA_905480105.1 uncultured bacterium
GCCCATCGCAGATCTCCACGGCAGCGGTGTTGATGTCCGCGTTGGTGTCATCGCAGTCGCTGCCCCCATTATCCAGAGCGTCTTCGCCATCGCCGTCTGCGTCCGTAATGACAGGTGCTTCACCGGTGTCTACGGGTTCTCCGTCTTTACAAGCGGTCGCAGCCAGCAGCAGCAGGAAGGGGACAGTGCGGGTCATCGGGTACTCTCGCTCGGGATCCGTAAGAACTGTGCCGAAGAAAAGCAGGCGAGGCGGCTGTGGTCAATGCTTCTTAGCGGAGTTCCAACCAAATGAGAGCCCCGGTGTAGGCCACCCAAAGTCCCAGCATCGCCAGCCCGCCCCCTCGACCTACGCGATTTCTTTTCAGCAAAGGAAGCATCAGCAACGTCGACACAACGAGCGCTACAGGGAGATCGCGGTGAAGGAAAGACGGGGCGATCTTAAACGGAAAGATTGCAGCAGCGACGCCCAAGACCGCAAACAGGTTGAACAGGTTGGAGCCCAGAGCATTGCCCAGCGCAAGCTCCGTCTCTCCCTTTCGCGCAGCAGCGACCGCGGTGGCCAACTCTGGCGCAGAGGTCCCAATTGCAACCACCGTTAGACCCACCATGGCCTGGCTTACACCAAAGGAGAGCGCGATCTCTCGTGCCCCGTCCACCAACGCGTTGGAGCCCAACACCAGCAGGGCCAGTCCCAAAAGAATCGCCAACCCACGAACCAGAAGGCTGGGGCGTTTCACGTGAAAATGGGCGTTTAGCAGCGTCAACAGGGCAGCTCCAGGCACCGCAAAGTCCAATGGATTCAACGAGGCAAAGTCCAGAAGGGCAGCACTTGACCCTGTGCCCATCACCAAAACAGCGGGCACAGCATTTAGGTCTGCCTCTCCGCCAGGATCGACTGCACTGTCCTTGGGGACCGCTGCGCTGTCCATTTCCTTCATCGTAGAGCGCACAATCCAGGCGAGCACGCCAGCCAGCGTCAGGCCCAGCACGGTTCCCTCCATCCGCGTGAGCCCGCCATCGGTCCAGGCGAAGATCCCCACAAGCATGGTGGCCGCGATCCCAAGGGGGATCTCCCGCCTCATCAGGGTCTTCGGTATGACGAAGGGTGAAAGAACAGCAACGATACCCACGGCTACGAGGGTGTTGAAGATGTTTGAGCCGAGCACGTTGCCGACAGCAATATCAGGCGTGCCTTGGAAGGCAGCGAGCACCGATACGGCAAGCTCCGGGGCCGACGTCGCGAAGGCCACCACGGTCAATCCGACCAGCAGGGGCGGAAGGCCAAAGTGGCGCGCCAGGCCGCTCGCGCCAGAGAGAAGTGCGTTTCCCCCTTGGTAGAGGGAAGCGAATCCAGCACAGACCAGCAAGACGGGGATGAGCACAGCCCACTCTTACGCGACGAAACTCTGCGCCACAAGAACAGGAGTCATTGCAGTCCAGTACTTTCAACACACCCAACAAAGGGGAACAAGCCATGCGGGGAAGGGGTCCTCGGTTCGCGCGACGGGCTGGCGGTGGTCAGCAAGGGTGCTCTGCAATAGATGCCTGCACCCATACGACTGAGATCCCAGTCGTCAAAGCGTTTACCAAGCAAGGCAAAAACATGTTTGCGCAGATCCTCTCGTTTTTTCTTCTCACCTTCAGCGCTGCGGCGCCAGATGCTCACGCCGAGGAGTTCAAGCTGGGCGTGGTGGACTACGGAAGGGCCATCCAGGACATCGAAGAGGGCAAGAAGTCCCAGTCCCGACTGGACACCATGTACGCGGGCGAGAAGGCCAAGCTGGGACAGCTGGAGGCCGAGTACAACGCTTTGTTGACGGAATACCAGCAAAAGGAGCCGGTCCTATCGACCGAGGCCAAAAAGCAGTACGAACAGCGTTTGGTCGATATGCAGGCCACCTACCAGCAGGCGCTCTACCAGGCCGACTGGGAGATGCAGGGTGCCTACTACTCCGCCATGGAGCAGCTGATGAGCGGACTGCGAATCACGGCCGAGCTCATGGGCAAAGAGGGAAACTACGACCTCATCCTGGAGTCGAGCCAAGGCATGGTGCTCTTCCACAGCGGAGTGGACATGACCGATGCGCTGATCGCGCGGTACAACAAAGACCATCCCAGCGGAACGGACTGAGCCGTGCCCTGGACCGCAGGGGAGCTGAGCGCTGCCCTGGGGGCAAGGCTTGAGGGTGACCCCGATACTGTGCTGAAAGACGTTCGAGGCCTGCACGACGCAGGACCTGGAGACCTGTCTTTCCTGGCCAATCCACGCTACCGACGCTTTCTCGACAAAAGCCAGGCGGGCGCGGTGCTCCTGCGCGACGGGGTGCCCTTCAGCGGAATGGCACTGCGGGTGAGCGACCCCTACGCCTCCTATGCTCGAGCAGCCGCACTGTTCCACCCACAAGCATGGGGATCACCCGGTGTGGATTCACGAGCGGCCGTTCATCCCAGCGCACAGCTTGGCGAGGACTGCTGTATCGAGGCTTTTGCAGTCGTGGGGCCAGGCGCCATCCTGGGGGACAGGGTGTGGCTGCAAAGCCACGCATACGTGGGCGGAGGCGCCCGAGTGGGCCCCGACAGCCGCCTAATGCCCAGCAGTGTTGTCATGGAGGACTGCATTCTGGGTGCGCGGGTCTGGCTAAATCCTGGTTCGGTCGTAGGCAGCGAGGGATTCGGCTTTGCGCCTACCCCCACGGGGATGCTCAAGATCCCTCAGGTAGGCCAAGCCATCCTGGAGGATGACGTGGAGATCGGCGCCAACGCTTGTGTGGATCGCGCAGCACTGGGCGAGACTCGGATCGGTCACGGGAGCAAGTTCGACAACCTGGTTCAGGTCGGCCATGGCGCCAAGCTAGGGCCTCACAACGTGATGGTCGCCTACGCAGGGATTGCCGGCAGCTCAAAGACAGGTGTGGGGGTAACGCTCGCTGCTCGAAGCACCGTCCTGGGTCACCTGGACATCGGCGACGGGGTCATCGCAGCCGCCCACTCCATGATTGCCAAAGACACCGCGTCTGGAAGCAGGGTTGCTGGTGTCCCGGCCCACGATCACAAGACTTGGCTCCGAGCCAGCAAGAGCGCCCAGCGTAGCCATGAACTGGAACGCGAGTTTCGGAGCCTTCGAGCCGAAGTGCAGAGTTTGAGAGATGACCTCAGCGCCCGAGCGCTCCAGGAGAAGAAGCCATGAAGACCATGGACATCCGCGAGATTATGGCGCTGCTACCGCACCGCTACCCCTTCCTTTACGTGGACCGTATTTTAGAGCTGGAACCCGGAGAGAGGGCCTTGGCTCGAAAATGTGTGAGCGTCAATGAGCCCCATTTTCAGGGCCACTTTCCCGGAAACCCCATCCTCCCAGGAGTCATCGTCACCGAGGCCTTTGCCCAGGTTGCGGGGTTGGTGGCACTGTCATCTGCGCCGGAGCGCGCCCACGAGGGCGTGGCTCTACTGGGCCTGGACAAGGTGCGCTTTCGCAAGCCAATTCGTCCCGGAGACGTTCTGGAGCTGGAGGTCATCAAGGACCACGAGCGTAAGGATGTCTGGCGCTTTCGCTGTGAGGCCCGTGTGGATGGGCAAAAAGTCGCTGAGGGTCTACTCACCGCAACCGTTGGTTCGGTTTAGAGCGTGGGACTCTTGGACCGCATCTTCTCCGGACGGGATGAGAGCCCCCCGGCACCTCAGCCTGTCCAGGTCTTGCATCAAAATGGGGTCGTCCTCTGCTTGCTGCCAAATGGCCGCATTGACGCGTGGGCCTTGGAGAGCGCCCATCACCTTTGGACAAGCCAAGGTGCTGGCCCCATGCTCGCAGTGCAAGGGAATCGCGTATTAGACGGCCAGGGTGTGGTCCGCGCATTGCGCACAGGAGAACGACTCTTTGAGAGCGGATTATCCGGCCTTGCCGTTGTGGTGGGTGAGCACCTTGCTGTACTGGGATGGCACCACATGTGGCGAGAAGGGGTCGCGCAGCGACAGGTTCAGGGGCTGGATCCCAGTCCCGATGCGGCCTGTTTTCGCTTCGAAGACGGTCTGCTGATCGTTGATCCCGGCGCAAAGTGTCTTCAGTACCTCAACCTGCTGAGCGGGAAATTGGACCAGGCTGCCAAGGGGGTGCCCATCACTTCTGGCACCCGTATTGGGGAGTGGACCTACTTGGTCCGGGAGCGAGAGGTTCACCGCTGGGACAGCACTCTGACCCATTCAAAGATCTTGGACCAGCATCACCGCCAGCAAACCCTCTCCGTCGCGAATGATTGCACGGTGGGGATCTCCAAAGGAGTCCTGGGCTGCTGGGATGCACGACGGGACACCATGCACGAGCTGCCGGGACCACCCCCCACCCGGCCGACAGTGCTTCGCATGGGTGAGCGCATCGTGTGTGAGACCTGGCAGGGTTTGGCCATCTGCGAACCCGACGCGCCGCCACGCTGTATTGAACTGCCCCTGGGACGCCGAAAGTCCAGACCCTTGGATTCCCGCGTGGCCCTCTGCTCGGCGGGGCCTGAGCACGTACTTCTGGCGGCCTACCCACCCCAGGTGATCAACTTGAACACCGGGCGCCGCAGCCTTGCCCTTGCCCCTCCGCCCTCTGACGACTAGTCTATCTCACCCCACCGGGAGCTCTGAATGGCCATCCACCACACCGCGATCATCGACCCACAGGCCATCCTCGGTCAGGTGGAGGTCGGCCCCTATGCGGTGATCGGCGCAGGCGTGACCCTCGCGGACGGGGTCAAGGTCGGCCCCCATGCGGTCCTTTTGGGCAAACTCTCCATCGGCAAGGGCACCGTCATCCATGCCCACGCGAGCGTAGGCGGGGATCCCCAGGACCTAAAATATGCCGGGGAACCTACCGAGCTGGTGATTGGCGAGAACAACACGGTCCGCGAGTACGTCTCCATCAACCGCGGCAGCGCCAAGGGTGGCGGCGTGACCCGGGTTGGGAACAACAACCTGCTCATGGCCAACAGCCATGTTGGACATGACTGCGTCGTCGGTAACGGATGCGTTCTCGCCAACTCAGTAGCGCTCGCAGGCCACGTCCAAATTGGCGACGGAGCCGTGCTTGGAGGACTGGCTGGGGTTCATCAGCACGCCCGTATTGGCCGCTTCGCCATGGTCGGTGCAGGCGCCATGGTCTCCCTGGATGTACCGCCATTCTGCATGGCCCAAGGTGACCGAGCTCGCTTGTTCGGCCTGAACGTTATTGGCTTGCGGCGGGCTGGCATGGGCGCCGATGTCTTGGCCGAGCTGCGCGCGGCCTACCGGGAACTCTTCCGCAGCAGCACGCCGCTGCGAATCGCGGCAGACAGGCTTCCAGTCGACTTTCCGGACTCCCCACAGGTTGCCGAGCTCGCTGAGTTCATCGAGCACAGCACACGAGGCATCTGCCGCGCCACCGCCAGCGAGGCCGCGGACGGACGGTGAGGCCCGGCCCATCCAGGCTTCGCGTCGGGGTGCTCGGATGCGGGCACATGGGTCAACTGCATGCGCGCCGCGTGCACGGAAACCCAGACTTGGAGCTGCTCGCGGTCATTGACCCTGCCGGAGTGCCCCCGGAGTTTCCAAAAGCCAGCAGCCTACCGCCGTTGGATGCGGTGATCATCGCCACGCCCGCACACACCCATCGACAGTTGGCCGAGCCCTTGCTCCAGTCGGGTGTGGCCTGCCTAATCGAGAAGCCTCTGGCAACCAGCATCCAGGATTTGGATGCTCTGTCGCACTTCCACCGCCTGAGCGTGAACCACCTGGAACGCTTCAATCCAGCCGTGCGCGCCCTGCCCCTCGGGCTCAGGCCGCGGTACTTCGCCGCGGAGCGCCTCTGCAGCTTCCAGAGGCGGGGGAGCGATGTCGATGTGGCCTTGGACTTGATGGTGCATGACCTGGACCTCTTAGGCTGGCTCACCGGCCACCGAGAGCCCAGCTTGATGCGGGCCACCGGCTTGCCCGTGATGACGTCTGGCGTGGACATGGTCGAGGCTTGGATTGAAATCGAGGACTGCGTGGCAAAGCTCTCGGCCTCCAGGGTCAGCTCCAAGCCCCAGCGCAGCCTCCGCTTAGTCAGTGACAGCGCCTATTACTCCTTAGATCTGCGCCAAGCCCAGGGATACAGCACACGTACTCAGGACTTGATGCGTCAGGAGCTGAAGCTGGACGCCGGGGACGCCATTCACCACATGCATCAGGCATTCTTTTCCGCCGTACGTGGGGAAGGCGATTTTCCGGTGCCAGCCCACCAGGCGGCCTTCGCAGCGCGCTGGGCGCTGGCAGTGAGCGAAGCGGCCCGAGCCCGCCTGTGAAGGTCCTGATCTCCGCAGGAGAGCCCAGCGGGGACCAACTGGGCGCCCAAATCTTGGCCACCCTGAACGGGCTGGAGTTTGAAGGAATGGCCGGCCCAGCCATGCGAGCAGGGGGCGTGCAGCCACTGGCGCGCGTGGAGGACTTAAGCGTCATGGGCGTGAGCGAGGTCATCGCAGCCCTGCCACGCATCTTGGGGCTTCGCCGAACGATGATGCAGGCATTGGAGCGAAAACCCGCCCTGTTCGTAGGCATCGACGCCCCGGACTTTAACCTGCCCCTTGCCCGGCGAGCCAAGGCCTTGGGCATCCCAGTGATGCTCATCGGCACCCCTCAGGTGTGGGCTTGGCGTGGGGGACGTGCCAAGGGCATCGCTGCGTGCAGCGACCGCCTCGTGTGCCTGCTGCCATTCGAGCCTCCCTACTTTCTGAAACACGGTGGAAACGCTGTCTTCTTGGGTCATCCAGCCAGCGCCGACTTCCCCGACCTGGGTCCACCAGGAAGGGACTGGGCCCTCCTTCCCGGATCACGCCGGGCAGAGGTTCAGCGCCTACTCCCAGACATGCTCAAGGCTGCTCAGATCGTCTTAGAAGCACAACCCGAAAGCACCGTGCGCCTGCCCGTCGCGCCTGGCCTGGATCGAGCGTTGCTCCGGGACGCCGAGCATCACGGCATCGAGCTGGTAGACCATTTGGAACAAGCGCTCCGGCCAGCTCGCGCGGTCCTTGTCGCCAGTGGAACCGCCAGCTTGCAGGTGGCTTGTTCCGGGCGTGCACAGGTCATCTGCTACAGGGTGGCACCTTTGACCTACACACTCGCAAAGACACTGGTACACGGTATTGAGCACATCGGACTGCCAAACCTGATTTTAGGGAATGCAGGAATACCCGAGTGCATCCAGCACTTTGAGCCCACAGAGCTTGCGGCCCTATGGCAGGGGGTTGCCAATACGCAGCAAGGACTCTCCAAGCGCCTCCACCAAGTTCTGCGCAGCCAGGGCGCAGCCGAGCGCATCGGTCAGTGCATGATGGAGTTGCTGTGAGGTGGGCCTGGGCTGCCGGGGTCTTCCTGCTGAGCGTGGTGCTTCGGGTTTGGGCGGCCAACGGACTAGAACTGCTATCTGACGAGGCCTACTATTGGACTTGGTCCCAAGAGTTGGCGGCTGGCTACTTCGATCATCCTCCGGGGGTGGCCTGGAGTATCGCGGCGGGTACCGCGGTCTTTGGCCACAGTGCCTGGGCTGTGCGGCTGCCTGGAATCCTGCTACACAGCTTCGCCCTGGCTGCACTGGTTGTCCATCTGGGGCCACGCCGGCCCCTTCTCCTCCTGTTGCTCACGCCAGGGATTCTGCTCGTCCCGATTCTGGCCACCCCCGACGCCGGCTACCTCAGCTTTGGACTGCTCGCGCTGATCGCTCATGAGCGTGGCTTCTCCCTTGGAGCGGGTGCATTGGCGGGCTTGGCATTGCTCTTCAAGCTGCCTGCGTTGGCCCTCCTGCTGGCCTTCTTACTGGCCCGCCGGGAGAGCTGGAGAGATTGGGCTGCGCCCGCCCTGGCTCTGTCCATCAGCTCCCCCATGTGGGTATGGAACGCAGAGAACGATTGGATCAACTTGGGCTTCCAAGCCGAACATGGCCTGGGAGGTGGAAGCGGCCCCCTGGACGGCCTGGGCTTCATCGCTGGGCAGCTACTCTGGCTGGGCCCCATCGCCGGAGTCGCTGGGTTCGTCTGGCTGGTCAGGCCCCAGACCCGGAACGTGTGGTGGTGGGCCGCTCTGCTACCGGGCGTGTTCTTCGCTGCGGCCAGCTTTCGCTCCCA
Source organism: uncultured bacterium (assembly GCA_905480105.1). GTDB lineage: Bacteria > Myxococcota_A > UBA796 > UBA796 > CAJQPC01 > CAJQPC01. The sequence continues at coordinate 8,112 of CAJQPC010000070.1, forward strand.
CGCTGAACTCAACTGGGGACTGCCCGTGTGGACCTTTGCCTTGGGAGGCTTAGCTGCAGCGCAGGGGCGTATGGGTCGCGCTGTCGAGATTGGGGGCATTCTGGGGGGATTCCTGTCCCTGGGTGCACTGCTCCACCTCTGTGTGAGCCCCCTCTGGAGCCTGGACAACGACCCCCGGCACCGCTTTAGGGAGGGGCCCATATTGGGACAGTCGGTTCAGGCCTGGGGAGTGGAGCCTGTGATGACCTCGCGATACCAGGAGGCAGCCCTGATCCGCTTCTATGGGGGGATCTCGGCGATCACAGCCCCCAACACCGGGCGCAGAGATCAGTTCGACCTATGGCGAGAGCCTCATTTGCCCACACACACCCTCTTCGTGCGCCCAGCCAGGCGGTCCACCCAGCTGGCCACCGACGGTCTGCCATACCAACGAGGCCAGACTGGCGCAGTACACCTGATGGATGGCGCAGATCGGGTATGGAGCTGGCAGGTGCACGAGCTGTACATGGAGGCGCCATGAGTCCCGCACTTGAGCGCCTCATCTCCCTGCACAGACCGCACTGGCCCAAGCTCGCGCTCGCCACCGGAATGATGGCGGTCGCCGCAGCCATTCCAGCCGCGCTGGTGCTTCTCGTCGAGAAGGTCTTGGACCAAGTGCTCATCGCCCGGGACGCCGCCGCTCTCGCCATGCTGCCCGTAGCCGTCGTGGTTCTCTATGCACTGAACGGGACCATCGCCGTTGGGCGGGCCATGATGACCCGCGCGGTTGCCTTTGAGGTGGTCACCGAGCTGCGCGCCAAAGTCTTTGCGCGCATGCTCAGCCTACCGCCGCAATGGCACCAGCAGCGGCCCCTGGGCCGGCGATTGACCTGGCTCTCCGAGGACGTGGGCCAGGTGCAGTACCTGGTCAGCGCCTACTGCACCGTCGTTCAACGGCCGCTGACCTTGCTGGGACTCATCGCCTCCGCCTTCTGGATGGATTGGCGCCTGGCTGTCGTCTCCGTGCTGGTGCTGCCGCTCATCGTGGTTCCGATACGCCTGTTTGGCCGGCGCCTACGACAGGCCGCCCGCGCGCGCCTAGACAAGCTCGGGGACCTGAACGCTTCGGCTCAAGAGAGCCTGCAGGGTGTACGTTCCATCCAGGCATTTGGGGCAGAAAGGCAGCGACAAGACGCATTTGAAGTACAGAACAAGGAGCAGCTCCGCCTAAGCCTCCAGGCCACACTGGCCCAGCTCCTGCCCGGTCCAATGGTGGAGATGGTGGCCGCCTTGGCCGTAGCGGGCGTCATCGCCGTGGGGGGGCGCTTGGTCTTTGAGGAGAGTCTGCAGCCAGGGGAGCTGATGGCCTTCCTTTTGGCATTGGGTTTGATGAACCTCCCCCTGAAGAGCTTGAGCGAGGTGGTCTCCCTGACCCACAGGGCATTGGCCGGTGGAGAGCGTGCTTTTGAGATCTTGGACACACCGAACGACTTGGAGGATGGAGACGGCGAGCTCGCGCCGGGTCCATGCGCCTTGGAGCTGAATGGGGTCGCATTTGACTACGGAGAGGGCCACGTACTGAGGGACATCCACCTAAGAGTGGCCCCAGGGGAGCTGGTCCTTTTGGTAGGCGCCAGCGGTGCAGGCAAGAGCACGCTGCTCAATCTGGTTCCGCGCTTCAGCGACCCCTCTGCCGGCTCGGTGCGCATCGGTGGTCGGGATCTGCGAGAACTGCGCCTGAGCAGCCTTCGTGGGGCTATCGCCCTGGTCACCCAGGACGCATTTCTCTTCCACGCCAGCGTTGCCGACAACCTGCGTTTAGGCAAATCTTCGGCGACCCAGGACGAGCTCGAGGCCGCATGCCGGGCGGCCCAAGCCCACGATTTCATACGTGGCTTGCCCCAGGGCTACCAGACCCTGGTTCAGGAGTCTGGTCTGCGCCTGAGCGGAGGCGAGCGGCAGCGGCTGTGCATCGCACGCGCCCTGTTGGCCGACCGACCCATTCTGCTGCTCGACGAACCCACAAGCGCGCTGGATCGCGACAATGAGTTGGCCGTTCAAGGTGCCCTGCAGAGCCTATTGAAGGGCCGGGCAGTACTGGCCATCGCCCACCGCGGCGCACTACTGGAGCAAGCCGACCGCATCCTGGTATTGGCGCAGGGGCGTATCGTAGAGCAGGGCAGCCATCGCGAATTGCTGGCACTCCATGGTGAGTACGCGCGCCTGTACGGCCCCAAACCCAGGGATGACGATGAGCTTTAGAGCCAAGGTCTATGACATGGTCCGCCAGATCCCTGCTGGCAGGGTGTGCGGCTATGGCGATATCGCAGTCCTATGCGGCTCCCCAAGGGCGGCCCGACAGGTGGGCTATGCCTTGGCCGCCCTAAGACCCGTGGACGGGGTAAACGGCGTGGCAGAAGACCCGAAGGGGCGTGCGGTACCTTGGCAGCGGGTCCTGCGCACGACTGGTCACATCGCCTTTGCTGGGGACCCCGTGCGCGGGCCACTTCAGCAGCGCCTGCTCGAAGAGGAAGGCATCGTCTTTGAGCAAGACCGCACCAACATGGAGCATTTTCGCTGGGCGCCTACCGTTGAAGAGCTGAAGGGGTGAGGGGACCCGCCCATTGGGCCTGGCGCGGGCTGACAGTGCTCCTGGCTCCGTGGGTCGCGCTGGCTATGGCAGTGCACCCACGCACCCGAAAGACATGGAGTCAGCGCTGGGGTT
>CAJQPC010000071.1 GCA_905480105.1 uncultured bacterium
CCGGAGTTGGAGTCGCAAGCGGTGCTGTCTGTGGTTGTTGCGCCGTGCCCTGTGCAGCCGCTGGCCCCGTCATCTACGCCATCCGCGGTACCGACTGGGTCGAGGCCGGCGGCAGCGAGGCATACAACACGGCCTACAATGAGGCCTACGCCGCGGAGCTAAAAAAGCGCCAGTGGATCTGGACCGGAGTCGGCGCGGGTACCGGTCTGGTGGTCGGTCTCGGGGTGTATTACGTCAGGTACGGCAGACTGTCCTCCTCCAACCTCAACCCAATCTAAGAATGCTTCCCCTTCTACTCAGCGCTGCCCTAGCTCAAGACCTTGACAGCGCAGCCGAGCCCCAGGCCCCCTTTGCCTGGGAACGGACCCTGACCGCGCTGCGCTGCCCCACCAATGCCTTTGACTTGAGCCGAGACGTTGAAACCCCCATGGACGCTGTGCTCCTACTGAAGGACAAGGAGGGAACCGGAAGCGGCGTGCTGATCAGCCCCGATGGTGTGGTTCTCACCGCAGCCCACGTGGTCGGAAAGAAAGAGCGCATCAAGGCCCTGACACAGGGCGGCGAGGAGCTCACCCTGGAAGTGGTTCGCACCCATCCTTTTTACGATGTGGCCGTTCTCAAGGTCGTCGATGGGCCCGAAGCGCTTCCCTGCCTGCAGTTGGCAGCGGACGCCACTCTTGGGGCCAGTGCCTACGTCTTGGGGTCTCCTGCCGGGGAGGAACTGAGCTTCTCGGTCAGCCGAGGCATCGTCAGCGGCAAGCGAGAGCTCGACGGCCGCAGCTTTTTGCAGACCGACGCCAGCGTGAATCCTGGCAACTCCGGCGGCCCGATGGTCAACGAGCAGGGCGAAGTGATGGGCATTGTGAGCTGGAAGGTTGCGGCCACCGAGTTCGAGGGGCTGAGCTTTGCGGTTCCAGCCATGCGCACTTTGGACTTCCTGAACTTAGAGATGAACGACGCGACCGACTTGAACGAGCCTGGAGTGCAGGTCGCCCCTGGGGATGCGATGAACGAGGGGGAGGATGAGGAGTTCGAGCGCGGCTTCGAGGCCGGCCGCTTAGCGGCAAAAAGCACCCCATGGCTGACCCCAATGGGAGCCGGAACGGCGGCCGGCTGCGCAGCGGGCTTAGCTTTGGGACCATGCGGCGCTCCCCTGCTCTGTTTGGCCCCTGCGACCGCTCTGGCGTCCGTCAATGTGCCCGAGTTGCCCGCAGAAGACGCAGCCAACGAAAGTTACCAAAACGGCTACATCTCCGGCTTCAAGGTCCAGACCCGACTTCGGCGGGTGGCCTACACCACAGCAGGCGTAGCAGGCGGCTTGGTCGTGGGCAGCGCGATCGCTCTAAGCACAGGCAATGTGAGACTCGGACCCTTCGCGCCGTGAATCTGGGCCTGCTCCTTGCGCTTTCTTACGCCGCAAGCGCCCAGTCAGAAGCGCGCCCATTGACTGTGCAGGCCTGCTCCGACATCTCCTCCCCCAGCCAGGCGCTGAGCGCCGTCCTGCGCACCCCACATGGCAGCGCAGTGTTGATCAGCCCTGACGGGGTTGTCCTGAGCAACATCCAATCCATAGGCCAAGACTGGACCCAAGCTGTCCAGGCCTGGAACACGGGTGGCACGCCCCTGACCCTAAAGATCGTGCGGGTAGACACCACCACCCAGAGCGTGCTTCTCCAGGTACAGGGGGAGCAGACGTGGCCTTGCTTGTCCATAAACAAGAGCAACGTCTCCCTGGGAGCGCCTGCCTATGTCCTGGGGTTTACAGCTCCAACAGCACCTCCCTCCATCAGTCTGGGCATCGTCTCCGGCCAGCGCCAGATCGCGGGCCGACCGGTCATCCAAACCGACGCCAGTATGAACCCGGGCAACACCGGTGGCCCCCTGGTGAACCAGGAGGGACAAGTCTTGGGTTTGCTCAGCAGCAAGGTCTCCGGGGTCGCCTACGAAGGCCTTGCCTTTGCCGTGCCCATCGACGCGGTGATCAAGGGCTTGAAGCTAAGCATTTCCCACCAGACGGACCTGGCAGACCCGGGCCTGTTACCCCAGTTTGGCCCGGCACAAGCCGGCACAGACCAAGCCACTTTGGGCGCACAAGCCGGCGTGGTCGACGCCCGCTCAACCTTCCAGCCTCTTCGCCCACTGGTCATAGGCGCCGGCGCTGGGGCCTGCTTGGGCTTTGCAGGCTGCCTGACCCCTTGCATAGGACCCGCCTGCATGGTTCCAACCGGAGCCTTGGCTCCAGGAGCCTTGGCGTTTGCCCAGAGACCCAAGTTCGACCCCTCGGTAAACGCACCATTGGAGAGCAGCAGTCCGGACTACCAACTGGGCTACGAGATTGCCTATGGCCTGGAGACACGCAAACGCAAGGCCCTCTACACCGGTGTAGGAGCCATCGCCGGAACCCTCGTCGGGGCGACCCTGGGCACCTTGGTGTACACCGCCATCATCGGGGTGCCGCCGTGGAACCGAGTAGACATTCCACAGTTCTAAAGAAGCTTATTCAGAGCAGCGATGTGCGCCGGCCCCGTGCCGCAGCACCCTCCGATGACTTGTGCACCCAGTTCCAGCCAGGCTTGGGCCAAGCCAGCGTAGCGCTCCGGCCCCCCCGGCTCTCCCCAACCCAGCCCCTCCTCTGGCTTGCCTGCATTGGCGTAGATTCCCCAAGGCAACCCCGTCTGCGCCAGGGCCGCTGCATAGGGCAGCGAATGGGCCGCAGGCAGACAGTTCACCAACACCACTTTCGCTCCAGCATCCGCCAGAGCCCGAGCCCCGTCGGCCACCTGATCTGGGGACATCAAGCTGTTGTCGTAGCCGGGGGTCAGGGCCGACCAGACGTGGGAAGCGCAAGACCTTGCTGCGGTGGTTGCAGCCAAGGCTTCACGGAGCTCGGGATGGGTCTCGACCAGGAGCAAGTCCACTCCCTCCGCCACAAGAGCCTGGGCCAGTTGAAGGTGCTCAGGGCCTGGGTTGGGGGGCGAGAGATCCGGGCGGTAGCAGTCTCGCAGGGGCGCGATGCTACCCGCCACACGCCCCCCACCCAGACGGGCCAAACGCACAGCCACAGCCACCAACTCTCGCCAGCTTGAACCTGCGTTTCGCTCGTGGCAGCGGAAGGTATTGGCCGTGTGGATCTGCGCCCCAGCAGCCCCATAAGCCCTGTGCAGATCGCCCACCGCCTGGGGCTGATTTTTCAAGGCCCAAGCGCTCCACAGCGGCGCAGGCGCAGGCACCCCTTGGGCGACAAGCTGGGTTCCAATCGGGCCGTCGAGCAGAAGCATCCCAGCAACAATACACCCCTCTTCAGGCCGGATGCTCCTCGGCAGGCCCATGGCGCCATGACCTGAACCCTGAGAGGCGTCGCGGGCATCAGAGTGCCCTGTGCCGGATCAGAACGCAGAGATTCAGGCACCACCAAGACCCTGCATAGAGACAGCGCTCCACCTGACCCTCAAAGGTGGCCCGCTCGCCAATGCGGCGCTGCCTCCAGCGCCCGACTGACCTCGCTGGCGGAGGTCACCGGTTAAACCGACCCTCCAAACACAGGCCAAGCATTGTCCGACCTACAGAGCGCCCTGAACTGGGCCCCCGCCGGCGAGAACACCTGGAGCGGGGAGATCGACGGGACCTGGAGACAGGGACGAGCCGCCTATGGCGGGCTTCTGGGAGCCCATGCCCTGAAAGCTATGCAGGCCATCGTAGACACCGCACGTCCCGCCCGTTCACTGCAGGTAGTCTTTGTCGCTCCCCTAAAAGACGGCCCCTTAAGAGTGCAGAGCACCTTGCTTCGGGCAGGCCGTAGTGTGAGCTTAGCCCAGGCGCGCATCACCCAAGGGGAGCACCTGATCTTGGTCGCCACCGCGGCCTTTGGAAGCGATCGTCCATCCGATATTCAGGTGGAATCCAAGGCCGCACCCACCTTCGAGCCACCCAAGACCTACATGGCTCTGCCCTTCCTGCCAGGCATGACTCCCAACTTCACGCAGCACCTGGATTACCGCTGGATCGAAGGTGGGTTTCCCTATAGCGGACACCCTACGCCGGGCATTATCGGATACTGCCGGCACAAGACTCAGGTCGATGATCCAGCACTCGCTCTCGTGGCCTTGGCTGATGCTTGGCCTGCCCCAATCCTGCCCATGGCCAAGGGACCAGCGCCCGCCAGCTCAGTGACCTGGAACCTGCAGCTCCTGCAGCTTCCCCGCGTACCTCAGGCCGCTTGGTGGACGATGGTCTACGACGCAGAACAAGCCCACGCAGGTATGTGCACCATGACCGGCCGGCTCTACGCCCCCGACGGCTCCCTTGCAGCGATCTCCACCCAGCTCGCGGTGGTTTTTGACAAACGGTAAGCCAGTGTTCAAGCTCGGTTTTACCAAGGCCATCGGGACCTTTGCAGTCCTATGGGCACTGCTCTACCTGCCCCTGGCCATCGGTGTACCCACCGCTGATCACGACCCCAACTTAGGGGCTATCGCCCTTCAGGCACGCCACTGGCAAGAGAGCGGTAGCCCACAGCGCTTCAGCGTTCTCTGGGGCGGCGGGACACTCTTCTCGGGTTTGGTCGAGCAAGCCCCTTGGTCCCCGGCGGTGCTTCTGGCGCTGGTGCTTGGCCCCAAGGCTGGCGGCATGGGCTGGATGTGGGCGCAGCTGAGCTTTGGTGGGGCCGCGCTTTACGGCTGGTTTCGAACTGAAGGAGCCAAGCACCATCCAGCGTTGGTGGGGGCCATCGGTGCCTGGTGCACCCTCTGGCTGTCCCGACATGCCATCGACGGCCATTTAGCTTGGGGTGCCTTTGGCCTGTGTATCTCGCTTGGGTGGACCTTCTCCAAGGGCCCAAAGAGGATGCCTCTCTGGACCGGACTACAAGCCCTCCTGTTGCTCAGCTCAAGCCACCTGCAGGCCCCGCTCTACGGTTGGCCGGTCGTGCTCTTCGGCGTGGCGCTGGGCTTGAGGCGCCACCCCACTCAAGTGCTCTGGGGTGTCGCCTCCTGCGTGCCCGCCCTGGCCTTGCATGGGCAACTTTGGGCAGATGCTTGGCACGCTGGACAGCTCTACGAGCGCGGGCAACTCATCGCCAGTCAAGACGCACGCTTTGCCACCGGATGGGCCCCAAAGCTGCTGGGTATTTTACTGCCTGGGGCCAGCTACGGAGCACACGCCGAGGGCAACCTGCTGGCCCTGATCCCTGCCCTTTTCGCCACCAAACGCTGGCCCAAGAAGTGGGTGTGGGCTGCGGCTGCCGCCTTGATCGCATTGGCCCTGCTCCCCAATGCAGGCCCCTTTCGCCAAGCCGAGCGTCTGCTGTGGGCCCTCCCCTTACTGGCTGGCTGGCACCTGGCTCAAGCCCCGCTTCCACAGTGGGCCGAGCGCCTCAGCTTAGGTCTTGGGGTGGGCGGCGCGGCCCTGCTTATGGCCCTCCGGATAGTGAGTGGACTTGGAGCACCGGCGGGTCCTGAGCCGGCGCCCGGCATTCAAGGCGTAGCGCAGCCCTTAGAGACTTACGACATCAGCGAGGCCTATACCGGCGGCCTGGCGGCCCAGATTCAAGCTGGCCAGATCGTGCATCGGCCCGCGGGCCATCTGGCCTTGGAACAGGTTCCTGAGCGCTGGACTCGTCTGTCTCTAAACCCAGACTTTCACGCCAAAGGGACCGACCCGCGCTTGGTTGTGACCGGGCCCTGGAAACCCGATAGCCATGTCACGCTGCAGCTGCGTACGGGCGGATGGCTGGTCTCGGGCTGCGCGGAGTTGGCGTCCAATGGACCCTGGCTGCACTTGGTGGGGACGGGACGGTGTTCTGCAGTGACACTGACGCTTGGCCAAATCGCGGAGTAGAGTGAGCGCCCACACTCTTTGGAGCCCGTCGATGACCTTTCTCTTGCTCAGCCTGCTCGCACTGGACGTGCCAGCCGACCAAGCCGCTGAGTCCTACAACGAAGTCGCAGCGCCAGATCCTGGCGTGTCGGCTTACGCCACCTGCGGCGGCTGTCACGGCGCCCAAGGGCAAGGCAATCCAGCCCTGAACGCGCCTGCGCTGGCAGGCCAAGACGCGGACTACACAGCCCGGCAGCTCCGTAACTACAAGGCGGGCATTCGAGGCGCTGACCCAGAGGACGCCTACGGCGCCCAGATGCGGGGCATGTCCAGCGTGCTGGTCAACGACACAGCTGTGGTAGCGGTCTCCGAGTACATCGCCACCCTGGAGCGCCCTCCAGCCCAGGCCACGGAAGCCGATTTGAGCGCCGGGCAAGGCGCCTACGCCAACTGCGTGTCGTGCCACGGCCAAACGGGCCAGGGCAACCCCGTGATGAATGGCCCAGCCCTGGCGGGCCTGGACGCACCCTATTTAGAGCGACAGCTGGAACACTTCCGAGCGGGTCGCCGCGGTGCCCACACCGAGGACCCCTGGGGCGCCAGCATGGTCCCACTGGCCCAGCAGCTCGACTCAGAGACTTCTGCTCAAGTGGCCGCCTACTTGGCCAGCCTCTAAAAGGGGCCTAAAGCACCCCGAAGCGGTAGGTCTCGGCAAGCGTGTTGCTCTCTGGAGCCGACAGCACGAGCCAGAGCACCACCCCCGCAACCACCACGAGCGCACCGCCAATCCAAAGCCAGAGATCCTTCGACATGCTGGCAGCCTACCCCGAGACAGCCAAACAGTGCAGCGCACCCTAAAGAACCTTCTCATGTCATTGACCACTGCCCTAGTCGTTCTGGGCGGGGCGGAGCTGGTGCTGAACTTGGTGAATTGGCCAGCACCTTCGATCTATATCGATGGGCATCGACCCATCTGGACCCTGCAGCCCAATGTGGATCTAGCGCTGCGGCACCACGAACTGGACAGGGATTTTTCGGTCCACGTAAGCGGTGTCGGCTTTCGTGGACCAGAGCCCGTCTCACCGCGCATCGCCTGTCTGGGCGACTCCACCACCTTTGGGTGGGGTGTCACCCAGGACCAAGCTTGGCCCAATGTTCTGGGACAAGAGCTTGGTGTAGAAGTCCTGAACGCTGGCGTCCCCGGCTACTCCACCCACCAAGGGTTAGCGACCTTAGACAGGGTGTTGGCGCTGAACCCAGATGTGGTGGTCCTGGCCTATATGATTCGGGACGCGGATCCGGCCCCCGTTCCAGATGCCCAGCAAGCCGATCCAGGGCCAGCGAACCCACTGCAGATACAGCGGGCTCTCGTGAGTTTGTTGCCCAAGCCCGTCCCGGCGCCACCCAGGGGCGGCACCCAACGGGTACCGCACCAAGCCTACGCAGAGAATGTCGATGCGCTGGTGCAGCGCGTACAGGCCTCTGGGGCGAAGGCCATCCTGTTGAGCTTCCCGGTGCAGGAAACCCGAGGAGCCCACCAACAGATCCTGGAGGAACGCGGCGCTCTTCGCCCCAAGCTCCCAGCAGAGGCCTTCTTTGAGAAGGATCCCATCCATCTAAACGTAGATGGCAACCGCCAGTTGGCCCAGTGGCTCGCCAACGAGCTTCCGCCCCTGCGCTAGCGTCCGATCTGCTCGGCAGGCTGCTGACCGCTGAGATCCAACCAGAGAATGTAGCGCGTCAGAAGCAGCCCGGGGAGTACCAAGAAGGGTCCCACCAGAGGCACAACGCTCAAGCCGCCACACACGACCACCAGTAGGAAATCGGTCGTCACCACGTCCTGGAAGCGGGTCCTGAGCAGGCCCAGTGACATCGAGAAGGACTCCCTGAGAGAGTAGCCTTGGGACAGGGCGCTCTCGGGCAGAAAGAGCAAGGGTCGCAGGAGCAGTCCCGGCACGATGCACATCAGGAAACCCAGCACGACGATGGGCGCGCGCACTGCCTCCAGCGCCACCGCCTCGAGGACCTCGCCAACGCCCACTTTGACCAGGGCTCCGTCGGTACCCGCCATGGCCGCCTGCAAGCGGCGCAGCCACCAGACCTCGATGGGGGCAGTACAGATCCGACCCAAGAAAAACAGCATGCAGGCAAAAGGCCAAAACCCGGCCCCTTCCAACATATTTATCTTAGACAGGCCCGCGATCAGCCCCCCCAGACCCAAGAGACACACCATGACCAACATCGCACCAACCAGCACGACTGTAGGCTTCAACATCTCTTTGTAGTGCTTGACTGCAACGCGAAAGGCCGCGTTCAGGATGGGCGTGATTCTCAAGTGCCGCTCCAGTTCAACTGGGTGAGTCGCTGGGATATGAGTTCAGGAAAGCGCCTATACCAAATAGCGTTCAGAGGACTTGGATGGGGAAGGGGGTGGAGCACAAAATCCTTGCCCCCCAGGGTCAGCCCCAGGCTGCGCTCATAGCGGTCGGACAAGGCCCAGAAGGCACTGAGTTGGGGCTTGAGGGACTTGTCGGCCAGCCCGAACCACTCAAAGGCAACGTTGCCACAGGTGATCAGGTCGTGGCCCTGCCACTGGTCCACCAGCAACTCCTGGATGTGGAGCAAGAAGCGGCGCTTGATCTTGACCGACCAAGCCTTGTTGCCAGTGGGCTTGAACGGGACCGTGTTGGCCCAGAAGCAGTTCTGGCCAGCGCGCTTGTAGTCGAGAAGCGAGACGGCATCCCTGCCAAACTCGGCCTGGTGCAGCGCCTGCCGTATCAACCGTCCTCCCTTCCCAATGAAAGGCTCCTGCTCCATGATCTCGTGGCGACCGGGATCTCGACCCATGACACCGATGCGCGCGTGCAGCGAGCCTGTACCCAGCAGAACTGGCGTGGTGTGACCCATCCCCGCGGCTTCATAGACCGGAAGATCGATTGGCATCTCACCCAGGGCCGCCTCGGCCTGGATCGCGGCCTGCAGCTTCTTCACGCCTGCAGTACTTCGTCAATGGTGAACTGATCCAAGCCCATGGCCTTGCCCAGAGCCTCCACTTGGGCGCGGGTCTGCTTGACCCCAGCCAGGTTGGAGAGCAGCGCAGCGGCAACATCGGAGATGGCCCGACTTAGCTCACGCTCGCCCAGGCCAAGCTTCTGAGAGTAGCTGCGGATGACACTGGTCTCCTCCTCGCCCAGCTTCATGTCGGCGAAGCCCACCAAGACCAGGCTCTTGATAAAGGCCTCTTTCAGGGCGGGGGTGTTGACCAAATCCAAGTCAACCGTGTCGGTGCTGCCCGTGGGCAGCTCATCCTCAAAAGACTGGATCAGGAGCAGCTCGCGGGGGTGGTCGCCATCCGCTCCAGCAACTTCGCGCATGGCATGGACAAGGGCGAATCCGACGGACTGGTCCATCTGGACCATCTGCTTCATGATGCTTCGCATTTGGACGCTCTACGCAAGGGTTGGGGGATTCTAATGCGGGTCGTCGGCCAACGGAGAGACCGCGTGAAGGATGCGGAGGAGCTCTTCGGGTTCAAAGCGGTCCTGTAGATGCTGAGTGCGCACCGAGCGCTCGACCAACATCAAGTACAGGTGATCGGGGCCAGCGGGAATAGCTCCCAGGGCATGGGCGGCTTCCTCCCAACCCGCTCCCAGGGCGATCTGACCCGCTTCCAGGGCATGGATGAACATCTCCTCATCGGCATCCCCCCACAGGTCATCGGGAATACCGCGGGGGCGGAAGATCAGGGTCACACCTGCGATCACCAACATGCCCACCAGCCAGGCGTTGACACCGGCCAACCAGCCAACCAAGAGCCAACCGAACATAAGGAACAGTCCGGCGCAACCAGCGGCACGCCGCCGGCGGTGCTTGGTGTCAAAGTCACGGGCGGCCTGAACCATATCGAGGAGTCCTTGCGGTCCCATGGCCTGCAGCTGATCGGTCCGAAGCCAGCAGCCAGCGCCGGTGTCCCAAGCGTTTAGCCAGCCATCCCAGCTCAGCTCAGCCTGCCGAGCTGCGCGGCGCAGGGGCTCATCCAAGATCGGCCCGGGTTCAGGCTCAAGTCGGTCCCAGAGCCCTGGGTCATGGAAGGCGCTGAGGTGATCGGCGTCCGCTGACAGCAGTACCTCTAAGTCTTCAACCAACAGCCGCAGCTGCGGGTGGATCCACATGTCCTCGGAGTCCAGGAGGTAGCCCAAGGCCCGGAGTTCGAGTGCGACGTCGCTCATGCACCCGAGCTATCACGCCACCCACCACCTTCAACCAGGGCGTTATGCGGAGACCATGGGTCTACGAGAGCAAAAAAAAGCCGCGCGGCGCCGCGCCATCTTGGACGCCGGTCGAACAGCGATGCTCGAAGAGGGGTATGAGCGCACAAGCGTGGAGCGAATCGTCGCCCAAGTCGGAATCGCAAGAGGCACTTTCTACCTGTACTTTCCAGACAAGTCAGCGCTCTTCTCCACCCTGCTGGAGGAGCTCTACGCACCCTTTGTCCACGCCCTGAAATCACACGCAAACGCCTTGGCTGCGGCAGCGACCACCCAGCAACAACAGCTGCTCTATTTGCAGATGAGCCTGGGTCTTGCCCAGGTTTTAGAGCGTACAAGGGCCACTCTCCCCCTCCACTTTCAGCACGCTCGGGCCCCAGGGACCTCGGGAACACTGTGTCGCGAGTGGCTGACCCAGGTCGAGGACACAGCGATCACGATTCTCGAAGATGCCCAGAGCCGCGGCTTGGTTCGACACCACGACAGCGCAGCGGTGGCACTGGCGATTGTGGGAGCGGCCGAGCGCCTGTTGTGGGCCTGGCTGCAGGGGGACCCTCGGCTGAACGCAGAACAGGCGGCCAGCGAGCTGGCGCGCCTGTTCTTTGAAGGCATCCGCCCGCAGGCGCTGCCCTAGTCCCAAAGACTCAGAATTCGTACTAAAACTCGTACAGGTAGACCGAACCCTTGTCGTTTACGGCGCGGCGACTCGCGCCAACCACAAGCACGTCGCGGAACAGGGTGTCCTGGTGTTCCACAACGTCGATCCAGCTGCCGTAGCGATCATCTGTCGCGGAGCCAGCCAGCTTCACATCAGCGTCCCCGGTCGCGCTCAGGCTGGTTCCGGAGGTAGGCGCCAAAAACACGTACACAGCGCCGCGGTCGTTGCTTCCCTGCCGGTTCGCCGAGATGACGATGTCAGCCGTGCCGTCGCGGTCCACGTCGCCAGTGGCGAGACCCGCACCAAACTGGTCGCCGCTGGTCTGTCCTGAGAACTTAATGTCAGCCTGAGCGCCGATGGCCCCGGTGACTGCGTTGTTGCCGCGAATCAAGTAGGCCGCACCGCGGCCATTGTGGCCCAGAGCGCCCGCAATGAAATCGTCGTAGCCATCGCCGTCAAAATCGCCTGCCTCGGCAAGCTGATTGCCTGCCTCGCTGCCCGCCAAGTTTCCGCGCAGAATCACATCCGCACTGTTCAAGTCCCCAGGCAGGGTACTGGACGTGATGATGTAGACCGATCCTGCATCGGTCTTGCCAGAGTGATCGCGGCTACGTGCACCGACCGCAAAGTCTGCAGCACCGTCGCCGTCAAAGTCACCAATGCCACGAACCCGGGCACCCACGCCATCTCCAGCGCCCTCGCCGCCCACAACACCGTCCGCATCGACCAGGTCCATGTCAGCAGTGATGGGGCCATTGATCAGGTAGACCGAACCAGACTCGGCACCACCGTCATCAGCGCCACTGGCCCCAATGATCACGTCGGCGTTGCCGTCGCCGTCCAGGTCACCGACGATGTCCAAGCCAGTGCCTGCAAAGTCGTTGGCCTTGATTCCGGAGATGCGGACCGCCGCATCGGGCAGAGTCTTGTTGCCCCGGTCAGCCCACGTAACGATGTAGACCGCGCCGGAGTTCACTTTCCATGTGTCAGTGGGGTTGTCCCACGAACGCGCACCAATCAAGAATTCGTTCCCAGCCGTGCCGTTCAGGTCGCCGTCACCTGTCATGACCATGTCGCGCTTGTAGCTGTAGCCAGCCACATTCTCGGCCACGGCCCCGGACTCGCCGTACCACTTGGCCTTCACACCATCCACCCGGAAACTGCCCGACCTGAAGCGGCCCTTGTCCATGTACGCGCTACCTGTACCGCCCTTCTCCGCCCCAGCGGCCAACTCTGAGCGGTTGTCGCCATTCATGTCGCCCACAGACGCCACAGAAATGCCCAAGTTGTCGCCCGAAGCCTCACCCTGCCAGGAAGTACGCGCAACGTTGGCGCCGATACTGGTGCCAAGGGGAACAGCGATGGGGGTGCCGTAGGGGGCCCAGCGGTCCACCCCGGGCTTGTAGAGCGGGTCATCCCACTTGGTGTTCATTTCTTCAGGGAGCAGGGGCTCAATGTTCTCGTCATCGGCCACAGCTCCACCGGGGGCATCGAGCTCCATGGGCTCGACTGCGCACGCAGAGAGGGCGGAAAGACCTCCTACCAGAACGAGAAGGGACAACTTGTGCATCTTGAGATCTCCGAAGGGTGCGAATAACAACGTTCTGAATCCCCAATCGGCTCCAACAAGAGCGGACTTGAGGCGTGGATACGACGTACCCTCTTGAAACAGAGTGAACCACCGCACACAGGGCCCGCAAGCGGCTTTGTGAACTCTTGGTTGACAGAGGATCGTGAGAAGCCGCGCGGAGTAAGGATCCTGGGCAATCTTTCAGCCCAATATTCGCAGACGCAAAGCGACAAAGAACACAGCAGCCGGCGGCGCCACCTGCTGAGACCCCAAGCACTTTAACGATCGGGCCGACGCGTCTGCGGGACGCGGAGGGCTCCCCTGAATCCCATGCCCCGGGCCGGGGATGCCAAAGATCACCGTGTTCTTCGCGTCCACCATTGGATTCTTGGCACGATCAACACAGGAGCCAGCAAGGTCATTGCTCAAGCCTTTCCCACCGCAGGCACCTTTATAGGCGTCCCGCACACCCTTTCGATGAGCCCCGCCTGCTCAGCGAGGCAACAAAGCGCAACGCTCCTCCTCCAGCACCCCAGCCCTGTCCGCGTTAGGCTGCGCCCCCAGCGCTTCGGATTCCAATGCCCTTTACCATCCAGTCCCTCTCCTTCTTGCTCCTGCTTGGCAACCCAGCCATGGCACAAGACCAGGAGGAAGCCGCCCCAGCACCCGTGCTACCCGATCTGACCCTCGCGGCCCCTTGGACCCTACCTCCAGCGCCACCCGTCGAGGGAGAGGAGCCCGCGGTCCCCCTGACGGACGAAGAAAAATTTCCCTTTGGCAGAGCGCTGGTGAACATCCCCGGCCTGCCAGTCGACTTGGTGGTTCCACAAAGTGAACCCGGTGTAGAACCCCGCTGGAAGTGGACCGCAAACGACTCGACCAGTGAGATCCGTTTGGGCATGCGCGCGTCCGAGGCGTACAGCAACGTACGCTTTCGTGCCACCAACTTCCAGCCCGACGTGCCCCTCCTTCAAGGCGAGATCCTCACCGAGGAGCTCTCGTTGAAGGACCAGCCAGAAGCCGACCTGGACCTGACTCTGGGAGAGTGGCAGCCCGTGCAGCACCCCGAGCTGGGCCCCATGCAGGTCCTGAACTTTCACGCTTGGGACGGCTTTTTAGAGCGCGACCTGTACTACCACGTCTTTTTGTACGCGGTGGAAGGCCACGCCGTGATCGGAAGCGTCGAGTCCTCGGAGAGCCTGGAGCGCGCCCAAGAGGTGGCCGGCGAGATCATCGGCATGACCAACGTTGTCAAGCCCCCCTTCGACCCAGCGGAAATCGGACTGACCGGCACCATCGAGGTGGAAGCTGGCTACAGCATCACCCTGCCACAAGGAATGCGCGCACTGTCCGAGGAGGAGCTGAACTTGGTCTCCGGCGGACGCTTGGGCGGCGATGGCCCCTTCAATGGCAAGCGGGCACGCCTGAACATCATCCGGACTGATCGCCTCTACGACAACTTGGCTTTCCGCTGCCGCGCCGAGGCCAACTCTCCCCTCGAGGTGCTGGACCCGGAGAAGAGTGCTCAGACCGCAGAGAACTTCAGGGCCTGGGCCAAAGCGGTGTTCAGCGCGGGACAAGCAAAGGTGACCTCCGCCGGCGAGGACACCACATTCGACTTCAGCGACGGCTACGCCCGCGCTCTGCACACGGAGTCCACCAACGACCCCGAATTCCTGGCGTTGGACGATGGCCGCGATGCCTACCTATGGAAGGTCACAGGCGACGTTTATGCCGTGCCTCACCAGGGCCAGATGCTCTACACCGCCTACGCCGATGTGGCACTGACTTGTCTGGCAATCGCCAAAGAGGGCGAGAGCTTAGAGAGCTTCGAGAAGGCCGTAAGAGGGCTGACGATAGCCCTGGACGAGAACGGCGAGCCCTATCCCATGCCCTTGTCCCTACAGGCCCGCTACACCCGCTGGTGGCCCACTGGCAATCCCTTCCTGCAGCTCTACTGGCTGCCGGTCCCACTGATGCTCATCGCCGGGTACTTGGTCCTGAAGGACTGACCCGGGGCGCAAAACCTTGGAGCAAACCGTGATCCAACTGCAGTCCTACGTCTTGGATGGCTGGTCGAAAGGCCAAGCCCCCTTCCGTGACCTGGTCAACCCCGCCACCGACGAAGTGGTGGCCCAAGCCTCCACCAACGGACTGGACATGGGTGCAGTCATGGCCCATGCCCGAAGCATCGGAGGTCCCACCCTTCGCGCCATGAGTTTCGAGGAGCGTGGAGCCATGCTGCGCGCCTGGTCCAAGGCTCTGTACGCTGCCCGCGAGGCGTTGTTGGACGTGACCATGGTCAACGCTGGCAGCACCCGCGGAGACGCCAAGTTCGACGTGGACGGTGCCACCGGCACCCTGAGCTACTACGCCGGCCTGGGCAAGAAGCTCGGAGATCGCAAGTGGCTGGTCGACGGCGAGAGCGAGCAACTCACCCGCAACAGCGCCCGCTTCCATGGCATGCACATCCGCGTGCCCATCCAAGGCGCGGCCGTGCACATTGGCGCCTTCAACTTCCCCGCATGGGGCACCTTCGCCAAGGCTGCTGTTTCCATCCTGGCAGGCGTTCCAGTCGTCACCAAACCCGCCTCCAGCACAGCCTGGATCACCCACGAGATGGTCAAAGTACTGACCGAGCAGGGCTTGATTCCGCAGGGAGTCTTTCAGCTCATCTGCGGGAGCCCCGGCAAGCTGCTGGACCACCTGGGCCCACAAGACGCCTTGGCCTTTACCGGCAGCGCTGACACCGGAGCCAAGCTGCGCGCAAGCCAGGGTCCAGTTCAGGCGTCAACCGCGGTGAACATCGAGGCTGACAGCCTCAACGCAATGGTGCTCGGTCCAGACTTGGAGCACGGCTCGGACCTCTACCACTGGGTCAAGAACAGCATCGTGCTGGAGATGACTCAAAAGGCGGGCCAAAAGTGCACCGCCATCCGTCGCGTTGTGGTGCCCGAGTCCCTGGTGGATGCCTTGACCGAGGACTTGAGCGAGGAGCTGGGACGTATTCGCATCGGCGACCCCCGCGCCGATGGGGTGCGCATGGGCCCCCTGAACAACCGTGCCCAGCAGACGGACTACCGCGAAGGCGTGGCTCAACTGGCCACCGAAGGGCGCATCGTCTACGGCGACCCAGCGCGCCAGGAGTTCGAAGGAGTCAAGCCCGGCCAGGGTGCATTCGCATCCCCTATTTTGCTGCGTTGTGACGCCCCACTACAGGCCGAAGCCGTCCACGCCCGCGAGGTCTTTGGACCTGTGGTCACTCTCTGTGTCTACGACGGGAGCGTCGCTCAGGCGGCCGCCATTGTAGCCAAGGGACAAGGCATGCTGGCCTCGACGGTGGCAAGTAGTGACCGAAAGTTCGGAGGAGAGCTTGTTTTTGAGCTGGCACCCTACAATGGCCGAGTAATGCTCATCGACAAAAAGGTCTGCGACCAGGCCACACCCCACGGCATGGTACTGCCCAACCTGAACCACGGCGGTCCTGGGCGTGCTGGCGGAGGCGCCGAGCTCGGTGGTCTACGTGGAATGGAGTTCTACATGCGCCGCGTGGCCATCCAAGGCAACCGCGGCCTGCTCGAGAAACTCTTCGCATAGCAGTTCCCCAGCTTCGTCTCCTTCGGCGGCCCAGCGGTCAGCCCGCTCGATCAGGCCAACCCCAGCAGATTGGCCGCCAGAGCAGCGCAGAATCAGCGGGTGGCGAAGCTCAGCTGCGGTCCCAGCATCGTACCCACATGAACGTTCCTGACTTGTCCGTCGGGGCCAACAACCACGGTCGTCGGAAGCGTGGTGATGCCGTAGTTCCGCTGCACGTCGGCGTCCGCCAATAAGATTGTGTACTGCATGTCCTTTTTCTTGGCGGTCACACGTACTTTTGTTGGGTTCTGGTCCGTGGAAATCCCAAGAACCGGAATGTCTGGATTTTGAAGCGCAAACTTGTTGAAGGTGGGGATCTCAGCCATGCAGGGCCCACACCAGGTCGCCCAGAAGTTCACCACGACGGTCTGACCCCGGTAGTCCGAGAGAGAGACACGCTCCCCATCCAGATTCATCAGCTCAAACTCGGGCGCTTGGTCGGGGAGGTCCGGCGCACGCATCACCCCAATGCCCCAATAGACCCCCAGGGCCACGACGATGGAGAGCCCCCAGTCACGCAGATAGCGCAGCCAGCCGGACTTTTTCTTAGGGGCGTCGATCAGTTCTTCGTCTGCCATGGGGTCAAGCTATCCACCTATTGGCCATTGGACACCGCCGCAGCGCTCAGGTTGCAGGAGAGAAGCAAGAGATTTCTCTCTGATTCATAGATTCCCGCTACCCCGCCCAGGCTTCGGCGACAGGCTGTCTGCATCTTTAGCGCATACCAAACCACGATGACAAGCAGTCCAAGTACGTCCCCAATGGCGAGGGTTTGGGCTGGCATGGCGTGTGCAATCAGCGGGGTAGACCGCTCTCCCAAGGCTCCTGCCATGTCCGCCTCCCTGCAGATCCCCTCCCTCTTCATCCTCTCAGTGCTCTCCCTGGGCGCATCGGCCTTGGGGGCGCCGGTCGTCTGCGCGGCCAGCTTGGGCTGGGTCCTACTCTCTGCGATCGACGCCCCCCGGTCCCTCAGGCTCTACCAACTGCTGGTCTTTCTCGTCATCGCCTTGGCCACCGGCGCCTCTTGGGCTTGGTGCATGCTCCTCTCCGCCCCCGTCACTGTGGCCGCCATCGCCTGCAGCGTAGCCAGCCCACGCTATCGGGGCCCCGGAGCCGCACTGCTGGTCGAAAATTTACAGAATAAACGCCCTCCCCAAGTCGTTGTATCGAAGTGGACAACGCCGCAGAAATCGCCGCAAACCGATTTGGTCTCGGGCCACGTCCCAGTGAGCTCGCCCGCATGCGAAAGGACCCCCGTGGGTGGCTCAGCAGCCAACTCCAGGCCAGTGCCGGGCCCAGCGGCTTAGAAGACATCGGTCCCCTGAGCTACGCCCTGCACAGGGCCTCCAAGCGGGACCGAGAAGATGCACGAAAGCTGGCAAAGGCGACATACGATGCAGAGGCCAACGCCCGCGAGGCATACGCCGCGACCACGCGTAGCCCCTTCCAAGAGCGCCTGGTCCGCTTCTGGAGCAACCACTTCTGCGTCTCCATCACCCAGGTGCGCTGCGTTGGGCTGGTGGGCAACTTCGAGCGGCAGGTCATCCGCCCGAACTTGGACGGCCACTTTGTAGACTTGCTGCTGGCAACTGCGCACCACCCAGCGATGCTCCTGTACCTGGACCAGACCCGAAGCGTTGGCCCCAACAGCCGAGTGGGCCGCAAACACGACAAGGGCCTGAACGAGAACTACGCTCGGGAGCTGATGGAGCTGCACACCCTGGGGGTCAACGGCGGCTACACCCAGCAAGACGTGCAAGCCCTGGCGGCCATCCTCACCGGCTGGAGTTTAGACCCTGGACAGGGTCGGCGGGACCCCTTTGAATTCGACTACAAGCGCCACGAGCCAGGGAACCACACTTTCTTAGGCCAGCGCCTATCAGAAGGCGGCCACAACCAAGGTATCCGGGCTCTGGAGCTGCTCGCTGCGCACCACAGCACCGCTCTCTTCATCGCCACCAAGCTGGTGCGCCACTTCGTCAGCGATACGCCCCACCCGCAAGACATCGACCGCATCGCCCGCACCTTCATCCAGACCCAGGGGCACCTACCTTCCGTACACGAGGCGTTGATCCACTTGGAGCGCGCTTGGCAGCCAGGGCACCCCAAGCTCCGAACCCCAGCGGAACTGGTCACCGCTATGGCCAGAGGCATGGGCCATAAACTGCCGGGCAGCGAGCTGCTCAAAGGCCGGCGTGCACTTGGTCAAATGCCCTGGGCCGCGCCCTCCCCCCAAGGTTGGCCCGACCAAGCCAGCGCCTGGACCGGACCAGACAGCATTGTCGCTCGCGTGGACTTGGCCAAGCAATTCTCCGAGCGCGCCCAGCTCAATGTAGACCCCGTTGAGCTGGGCGAGCGCCTGCTTGGGGCGCGCTTCCCGACCCAGGACCGCAAACTCTTGGCCGGCCTGTCGCCAGTCCAGGGGGTGGCTGTGCTCTTCGCCAGTCCAAGTTTCCAGTGGCGGGCACAGTGATGCGGAGAGCACAGTGATGCGGAGAGCACAGTGAGCTGGACCAGAGAAATGCACCGTCGCCACTTCTTAGGCGGACTCCTTGGCTTAGCGGGCGTGAGTGTGCTCCCCAGGCTTGCATTTGCAAAGGCGCCAGAGAAGCGACTGATTCTGCTGGTGCTGGAAGGCGCCGTTGACGGCTTAGCCCTCTGCCCCCCACACGCCGACCCCAACTACGCCCGCGCCCGAGGCCACCTTGCCCTGCCCGGTCCTGAGCGCCCAGATGGTGTGGTCGACCTGGACGGCTTCTTCGGCCTACACCCCTCCCTGGCTGCATTGGCCGGGCTCTATGACAAGGGAGAGCTTGGGGTGGTCCACGCCACCGGACAGCCCGGCACCCGGCGCTCTCATTTTGAGGCCCTGGACATGCTGCAAGGGGGGGGAAAGGAGCCCCACAGCAACCGCACGGGCTGGCTGGGGCGTGCCCTGGCGGTCACAGGCTCGGCAGGCTTGGCCATTGGCAGCCAAGTGCCCTTGGTCCTGCAGGGTCCAGCCGAGATCGCAAGCATCAACCTGCAGCGGGACCTGTATTCAGACCAAGACTTTCTCCAGGTCATGGGCACGCTGTACCAGAGCGATTCCACCTTGGGTCCAGCCTACCAAGCGGGGCTGGACCTTCGCAGTGAGCTGGCCGAGCAAGGCATGATGGCCCGTCCCAAACGCAAAGACCACGGCCTAAGTCGGGGCTTGGCCCTACAGCTGGGACAGCTGTTGGCCAAAGACGATGGTGCTCAAGCGGCCGTGGTTCAGCTGGGGGGATGGGACACGCACACCAACCAAACCCGTCGTCTGGACAGCGGATTCTCCAAACTGGCCGAGAGCTTACTGGCCCTTAAAGAAGGTCTTGGGCCCAGGTGGTCGCACACACTGGTCCTGGGTGTGACGGAGTTCGGCCGCAGCGTACGCGGCAACGGCACCAACGGCAGCGACCACGGAAGCGCTTCCGCAACCCTCTTCGCAGGGGGAGCGGTGTTTGGAGGCCAGGTTCTGGGCCCCTGGCCCGGACTGGCCAAACTGCACCAGGATCGCGGCCTAGTCGTAGGAACCGACATTCGCGATGTCTTGGCCGGTGCCCTGGTTCACCACCTCGGCGTCGAAGACCTTTCCCAGGTATTCCCCGACACCCACCCCAGTCCGCTCCGCTTGGTGCGCTAAGAGGCCCGTCACCCTAAGGGGCGGCAGCAATCTCCACTCGAGACAGCAGATAGATCTTCGACTCACGGCCCGCTTCGAATCCGCTGATTCGCTGAACAGGGCTGTGGTTCTCCTCCACCCAGGCGTCAAAGACACGGTTGGGTGACTGGTCCCACGGACCGCCGTTCTGAAGTTCCACAACCACTGCGATGGGATCCCCAGCGCATTGCCCGAGGACAAGGCTCTTACAAGCCGCCAAGCTGCTCGGATCCAGGCTGCAATAGTTGCTCGGACAGCTGTCCAGTCCGGCGTAGAAATCCACGACCTGCTGGGTGTTGACCACCGACTGAACGCCCGGCTCAACAAGGGATAGCTCAGCGACAACCATTCCCGTGGCGCGTGTGTGAAGGGCATTTTCGATGGGCATTTTTGGTGGCCACTGCTCGACGAAGCCTTGCTGAGTGAGCAACGCTACGCCAGCACAGAGCACAAGCGGCAACACGCCGCTGGGCCACTTGGGCAGCTTCTTACGAAGGGCTTGTTCTATCGCCGCAGCCGGGCTGGCCAGCCCTCGCATGACCAAGAGGATCACCACTGGCCGCAGGAAGTCTCGGTAGCGCTCGGGAGCCCGAGTGGCCTCGAGAAGGATGAGGGGCCCACACAAGACCACCAACCACAGGCCTGCACGCCAGTCCCAGGCCCTCTCGTCCCCTCCCGGAAGTCCCCACCCCACTACGCCAGCCCAAAGCATCAACACCAAGCTCCACCAGGGTAGACCACTGTCCCGAAAGGGGCCCAAGCCGCGCTGCACGGCCAGGATCGGAGCAGTGAGCAGCCGCTGTGAGAGAGGCTCGATGACATTGGCAGAAGACGTGGGGTTGGCCACGCCTTCCAAATAGACCGCTACGATATGGGAGAGTCCCAGGTTCTCGTAGGGCAACAGCAAGAGCTTCAGCACCACAACGCACAGGAGCAGAGCCCCCAGAGCCGGGAGAATCCGTCGCTTCCAGTCACCTTTGGCCTGCAGCATCCCTATGGCCAGGACCACAGGAAAGACCAAGCCCAAGAAGTGAGTGCCGACCAAGAGTCCCATCATAATGCCTGGAGCAATCGCGCGCAGAGCGTGCCCTTTCGTGGCCCACCAGGCGCTTGCCACCGTTGCCAAGAAGACCGCGCCAAACACCGGGTCCACACCGAAGAGCGCCTGACTCTCCACCAAGCTGGGCGACACCGCCATCCAGACTGCCGCCCCCAGCGCTGCGCCCCTGCCCGAGGTCTGAACGCCAAGCCAATACAACGCCAAACAGGCCAGCGCCCCAGCTCCGTGGTTGACCAAATGCCCGCCCCAGACCACATCTCCACCTGGGGCCAGCAGCGCAGTGAGCGCCGTATAAACCGGTAGCCGATTGGGATCCAAGGGTGCGCCCTGTAGCCAAGCCTGGGCGTTCGCAGCCCAGTTTCCTGCATCGGGCCCCCACAGGACAAAGTCCCCAGGCCCACCCCACTGCCAGGCGCTTTCTGGAATATCCTGAAGGCCCGGAGTCACTGGATCGCTCTGCCCCACAGGGCAAGCCAACCACCTGAGCCAGAGCACCCAGGTCACCGCCAGGGCGTCCACTACCGCCCAAGCTACCTTGGGCAGCCAACGCTTCCAAGACTGATTCATAGGTGCCACACGCCGTAACGACCGTCACGATAGACCAAGGTGGCGTTCTCTATCAGCAAGCTCTCCCAGAGGGCCTCCGGGTCCGTGAACTGCTCCCTAAAGACGGCGTCATTCAAGAAGGGATAGGTCTTATGGATGAAGCGCACCCGCCCGCTGACCACGTGGGTGACCCCCAGCGCGCGCAGCACCTCGATGGTCTCCGGACCGTGCAGGTACAGCAAATGGCGCATGGGCACGTGGTCTTCGACCGAGCCCAGCAGATAGGGCTTGTCCAGGTAATACCCAGCCCAAGCAAAGGTCAGTGCAATTCGCGCATCGGCAGGGGCCTCTTGATTGACCCATTGGATCGCGCTGTAGCCAGGTACCTCGTCGGCCAGCAGGTCCTGGACGGTGCGGCTACCAAAGGACACTTGAGCGAGTGGCTGAGCCTGCTCGAGCACCGGGCGCAAGTTGCTGGGAAGACCCATGATCCAAACCCCCAGGGCGAGAGCCTGCCCCCACTTAGGCAGCTGAGAGACTCCCAACCCCACGGCCAGGGCCAACAGTGGCGCGGCGGGAAGGAGGTAGCGCAGCCAGTGTGCGCCCAGCGTCCACCCCAGCCAAGCACAGGCCGCAGTACCCAGCACCACCGAAAAAGCCGGACGCTCACGCGCCTTCCAAGCCGCCAAGGCCACTCCTGGAAGCGCAGCCAGACCCAAGGGAGACATGCGCCCCAGGAATCCTTGATACTGGGTCGGATCGCCGTGCAGAGTGGCGTTCCAGGGCAACATCAGCATGGAAAGGGCATCTCGACCCATGCCGTAACGCTCGATGTATGCGAACACGAACCGCTCGCCAGCCGGCCATCCAGCGTAGGGAAACAGGGGATGCAGCCCGTCCACTAGATTGCGCAGCCACCATGGCGAGACCATTCCAAGGGCCAGGGCGGTGGCCAGGGCGCTGCGCTTGAGATCCCGGCGCTGGACCAGGTCGCAAAAGTAAAGCCCAAAGACCACCGGCGCCGCGGTGTACTTAATGGACAGGGCCAGACCTGAGAACAAGGCCATGCGCCAGGGCGCGTTGTCCAGCTGCGCCCGCAGAGCGTAGAGGCACATCAAGGCTGCCGGCAGGTTGTTGTCCGCCAACCCCAGCTCCCGCAGCACGGTGTAGCTGCCCACCAGCAAACCAAGAGCAGCCCACCCGGCCTTGGATGCCAAACGCTCCCCGAGCCGATGCACCTCGGCCAGCAGCAGCAAGGCAGCCCCCAGGTGAAAGAGCTTGGGCCCTGCACTGCCCCCAAAGGCCAACAGGGCGGTGTAGCTCATCTGGAGCGGCATCGGCCTGGAGCCGTCGGGGGTAAGCATTCCGCCCACCAAGCCGCCGGTGTTGAGCATGAGCTTGGGCAAGGCCAGGTGTTGGTAGATCTCGTCGGTGTCGATGGGGGGGGCAAGCGCAACCCCCAGCCCCAGGGCTGCCACGGGCACGAGCACCCAGAGCACCGCAGGATCCAGGTCGATCTCCAGCTCTGGCCTAAGGATCCAGCCGCAGCTGGCCGCCAGAGCCACACCGCCCAGCATCCAACTGGACAGCATTCCCAGGGCGCCCAAGAGAAGCAACAACAAGCCGAGCACGCCGACACCAAGTGCCATGGCCTGGCCTACGCGCGCTTTGGCCAGTAGGGCACCGCCTAAGCCCGTGGCCGCCCACGCCCAGAGCAGCACCGCGCCAAGTCCCTTCAAGCCGGGCAAGACACGCGGGTCCAAGCCACTGGAGATCACCAGCGCGACCAACAGGCCCAACACAGCGATCCCAGCCACCTGCGGAACCCAAGCCTTGATTGCACCCGTATTCATGGAATGCGTACCGCACGCACTGCGTCTTGGGCCATGAAGTCATGCACATAGGGCCCAGACTGAACCCAGGCGCCATCTTTCCACTGCTCCAGGGTCCAGCCGCCTTCCAAGTCCGGGAGCGTGTAGCGCACCCCTCCAGGCACATAGGCCCCCTGGTAGGCCGAGCTCGCGCTGACTCTGGGCCCAGTGCGCTGAGCCCGGGGGTCGTCGTCATCCCACACAAGCTCGGTGGCCGTCGCGACCATGGTCCGTTCGCCGTCTCGATACAACATCCACCCCTGATAGCGGGAAGGGGCGCGTTGGTGGCCCGGTCCGTCCGCGATCAAGCCATCGCTGCACACGGCGTCCACGTCCTGGCCGTTCCAGTGCTCCCAGCATGCCACCGGTCCCCAGAGGCTCAAGCCCGTCGCAGCATGGGTGTCACTGGGGTAGCGGCGGCGCTCCCCGGTCCGCAGATCCTGGACCACAACAAAGTGGCTCTCGACCCAAGCCACCCAGTTTTCCGAAGCTGCAACATGAACTTGGTCACCGGGGGCGCGCACCAAGACTTGAGCGCTTCGGCCATCCTGGCTCAGGCGCAGCACATCCAACCCAGTCCATGCCGAATCACGGCGATCCACCCAGAGCACCGCCGACTCGCTCAAAGCGGGCGCATACCAGGAGGCGGGCGCCGCTGGCAGCTCCCGACGGTGCCCAGCGTCCCAGGGCATCAGGATCACAGCGTCCCGAGTGAGCACGGCCACCTCTTCCGACCCCACGCCTACTGGCGCGATCGCGTCCAAGGGTGCCGCCTTGCCCGGATGCCACGTCCAGTCTTGACTCTTCCAGCCTCCTCGCGAGAGCGCATAGACCCCCTCGGCGCTTGCCCCGGGGGACTCCACCGGAGGCTCGAGCGTGCGTTCCTCTCCGCCCTGAATGGGCAACGCAACGGCCACCTTCCCCCCTTCACAAGCCAGAATCCAAGGCCCGCTCAACTTGGGAAATCGCGGGTCAAAGCAAGCGTGGTCAGCGGCAGGTACCTGACGCTTTCCTATAGGCAGTGGGAGCAGGTCTGGTCGATTGCGAGCGGGCTGCACGTCCAGCACCACCTGGGCGCCGTCCACCCGAATCACTGCTTCCCCCAACAAGGTCGGTGTGACCCATGCCCGGGTTCCGTCGGCTTGGTCTACCCCCTCCCACGATAAGGCAGCCGGCCAGGGCCCGGCATATGCCAGATCAATCTGAATGGTCTGCCCCAAAGCAGGATCTAAACGCTCTGCATGCGCTTGGCTCAGCGTGTCCATGGGAAGCGTCGCAACAAGAGCGGCCTTGGGCTTGCCATCAAGCCCGCTCGTTCCGCACCCCAGCCAAAGTAGCGTCCACACAGGAACCCCCAACGCAAGAAAGGCGCGGCTCCGAAGAACCCCGCCCATCTCAAACTTCACGGGCTGTATCAGCCGTCACATGCCTCGGCGGAACCGGAGTCCCCATCTTCGACACCACAGCACTCCACGTTGACCGTGACATCGGCCTGGGTCGCCTCGCCAGTGCAGTCGGTGACCGTCAGACGAACTTGGTACTCGTTGGTGTCACAGACGCTGGGCTCAGTGGCCAAGACATCTTCCATGCCTATGTCCGTCGGAATCGCTGTGGTAGAGGAGAACGAAGCCTCACCCGAAACGACGGTCCACTCGTAGGTGTAGGGATCGCCATCCGCATCCGACATGCTCACTGAATCGAGCGCAACCGTCCAAGACTGGTCGCTACAGTCGTCACAGTCGTAGGTGTACCCAGACTCCTCACAGCAGGCGTAGCCCGCTGCGATGGTCGCGGGCGCAACCACGCTAACGGCCGGCGGGCTGTTGTAGCTCCGCTCGCCCAGCTCCAAGCTGACCAAGTCCGGGGACGACCAATTGGTGCCGTCATAAACAGTTAGCGAAACCACGTAGGTACCAGCCGTATCAGCCCAAAGAGTAGGACTCGCTGCGGTGCGGTCGCTCAGGTCTGCGTTGGTCGTGGCCGAACCGGAGGGAACACTCTGGACCTCCCAGAAATACTGAATGGCGTCGTTGTCCGGGTCCACAGACCCAGCGCCATCGAGCGCCACAGCGGTGCAGTCCTCTCCGACAACATCCTCACCGGCGTTGGCCACAGGTGCGTTGTCATCGCCGGTGACGGTCACACGGACCAAATCACTCAGCGAACTCGTGATGCCATTGTCGACGATCAGTGTCAACTCGTAGACACCGCGTGCGTCTGGGGTAAAGCTTGCAGTCGCGCTGTCCCCGCCGCTCAGGGCGCTGTTGTCCAAAGCGGAGAGCTCAGGCGCGGAGTTGAAAGCCCAGCCGTAGGCCAAATCCAGACCGATGGGGTCGTACGACTTGGTTCCATCCAGGGACACCAGCGAATTGACCTCGACCGTCAGGTCGCTTCCAGCGTCGGCAACAGGGCGCGAGCCATCTTCCATCTCCACTTGGACCACGACGTAGTCGGTGGTTGAGTAGAGAAAGCCGTCGTGCACACGAAGGCTGACCACGTAGGTTCCGGGCAGGTCAGGAACAAAGTTGGTGCCGACCGCCTCTTGGTTGCCATTGCGGATGAAAGGAGCGTCCCGCTCCGTAATCAAGGACCCTTGGGGTACGTGCTCAAAACCCCAATCGTAGAATAGAGCGTCCCCGTCGGGATCGAATGAACCCGATGCGTTCAGGACCACCACACCGTAATTTACGACTTGATCCTCTCCCGCTTCCGCGGTTGGGGCCTCGTTCGTGTCGACCGGAACGGAATCCTGGGCTTCCTTGTTACAGGCAGCGAGATTGGCCAAAGCAGCCAAACCAATAATTGCGAGAGAGCGATTCATGCTGGTCATCCTCAGATTCCTTCGCAGTTAACGGTCAGACGAACGGTGTCGGTGTCCGACTCGCTGCAGTCTGCAACTTCGAGGTTGATGTCGAAGTCCCAAGCCGTGGACGTTCCGTAGGTAGCCGCAGTACCCGGGACGTAAATGTCAGTCTTAAAGCCGGCTTCAGACTGAACGGTGAGCGTGTAATCGTCCGCGGACCACGTGTAGCCAATGTCGTCGCCGTCCGGGTCGTAAGAGCCGGAGCCGTCCACCTGGAACTCAGTGGCCTCGCAGTCGTCACAGGTCCAAACGTAGGAGCTGGTCGTGCAGTCCGCTTCCAAGTCAACGGAGGCATCCTCCCCTGCGTTGGACACAGGCGCGTTGTTGCCCGTGGTCAAGTCCACAAAGGTCAGGGTCACGACATCGGGCGCAGACCAGTCATTGCCGTCGTAGACTTGGAGTTGGAACGTGTAGTCACCCGCCACGTCCCAAGCGAACTCAGGGTTGGCCACTGTGGTGTCGGAGAGGTCCGCCACGGTCGTGAGCGACTCGCTGGGCGCCGAGAGCAGGCTCCATTGGTAGGTCAGGGGCTCCCCTTCGGGATCGTAAGAGCCAAAGCCATCCAAGGTGATGACAGCGTCCGAGCAGGGCTCCATCGTCCGAGAGTCGCCTGCGTCCGCCACTGGAAGTTGGTCGCCGTCGGTGCAGGTAACGGTGGCACTGTCAACACCGGACCACTGCACGCCGTCGCTCACGACCAGCTCCACCAGGTAGGTCCCCGCACAGTCGCAGATCATGGAGGGACTGGCGGTGTTGGAGTTGAACATGTCGTCGCTTTCAAGGTCCGAACAATCTGGCGCCGAAGAGATGGCCCAAGAGAACTCGAGCTCAGCACCCTCTGGGTCGCTACTCGCGCTTCCATCCAGCTCAATGCGGGTCTGGATCTCACCAGATTGGTCGTCACCGGCATCCGCGACAGGCAAGCCATCGGAGGAAGTCACCGTGATGATGACAAGGTCTTGCTGAGCAGACACACCGCTAATCTCATCCTCTACGGAGAGACCGACCACATACGTGCCAACCACGTCAGGTTGAAAACTTGGCGCCACAGCCGTAGCGCTGTTGTTGTCTGACAGGGCTCCATCATCCACTGCGGAGCCGATAGGCGCCGACTGGAATGACCAGGTGTAGACGATCTCCAACTCCTGGTTGCAAACCAAGTCGGGGTCGTCGGCGTCCAAGAAGGAAGAGGCCGAGCCGTCGAGGTTTACGAGATCTTGGAGAAGTGCGTCCTGGTCACCGCCCGCGTCAGCGGCGGGGGGACAGTAGGCAGGCCCGGTATCTTCCTCTTTGTCCGAGCAAGCGGACAACAATGAGAGGGCGCCAAGGGCAAATATCATGGCATTCCGGCTGGTCTTGAGCATCAGACAGTGCTCCGCGGAGAGGGGTCGTTAAAGGGAACCCACGCTGGACAGGCAACACCTGCGACCCTGGGCTCGGTGCAAGATACCCAAGGTATGAGTCGCCCGTCAACTCCCCAGGTGCCACGTGTTCCCTTTTTTTCTTGCAACCCAGCTCACATCTCTGGCCTACGCCTCGTCCGGCCCCATATGGCACCGACCTGGCCGATTGAACACTGCTCCGATCTCCGCCCAACTCGGGGTCGCACTCGCGTTCGGCCAGATCCCACCCTACGCCCTCGGCCAGCGCGACCTGGCTTCTTCCGAGCTGTCCCTGGTTTGGCGGCCCGCCACACCGGTTCAGGTCTCCCTGCGCTGGGGGGTCTACGGCGCCCGCTGGCCTGACGGCACCCAGGTTGTCGGCCCAGGTGATCTTCACCTTTCCACTCAGGCGCAGCTACACAAGTTCAAGGAGCGTGGTCCCGATCTTTGGTTGGCTTGGGATCTCAAGCTTCCCAACGCGGAACAGCCCATTGGAACGAACGAGACGGACACCCAGCTCCTTCTCTGGGCCAGACAGAAACAAGGGCCGTGGAACGGTGAACTCGGGGTGGGAATCTGGATCGCCGGCCATCCGGATCAGCTCGCAGCACAAGACGATGCACTCCTAATCTTGGGGCGCGTCAGCCGAGCCACCGGACCAGGTTTTGCACTGATATGCGCAGACCTACGACTGCGCTCTGCTAGAAACCCAACATCCGCACAGACGGGTGTTGGCTGGGAGCAGCCCATTGGAGAGCACGTCCACCTGGGGGCCAGTGTGGACCTGGGCTTGACCGATGCGGCAGCCGATCAAGCAGTGCGATTCTGGGTTGCCCTTGTCCCAAGGTCATCGGGGACTTAACTGTCCACCCCGACGAAGAGGAGCTTACATGGGCTTGCTGGACTGGTTTAAGGGTGGATCTGGCGAGAGCAAGATCAAAAAGTATGGCAAGAAGCTCCGAAACAAGGACACCCCCGTCGAAGAGCGCGAGTCCATCGCCCATGACTTAGCCGAAGACGGTTCGGAAGAGGCCATTTTGGCCCTGCTGGGTCGCTTCGAGATGACCTACGAGCACAGCATGAAAGACGCTTCTGAGAAGGAGCGTGTGACCAACCTGATGCTCGGCCTGGGTGACAAAGCGGTAAAACCTTTGGAGATTTTCCTCAAAGCCAGCAACGCATTCTCCCGGCCCTTGAGCATCTACGAGCGTCTAACCAACCCCGAGCAGGCTCAGGTTCTGGTCCTGGAGCTGGTAGAGGCCGAGTACAAAAAGAGCGGCCTCAAGCCCAAGAAAAAGCGCGCCTTGCTGGTCAAGCTGGCCGACTTCAAGGGCCCGAATGTCGTGGTGAGCGCCTTGCGCTTTGTGGATGACTTTGACGAGGGTTGCCGGGCATCCGCCGTGGAAGTCCTGATTGCACAGCAAGAAAACGAAGCGATTCGCGAGCGCTTGCTCCAGCGCTTGAGCGGAGAAGACGAAGACTCCTCGCGCATCTGTTTCCGCATCGCGGAGGTTGCCGCTGCACGCAGCTGGCCACTGGGAGACCACGCTGCGTCGATTAGCGCCAGGCCCCCCATGAACTTTGTGGTCAACGGCGGCCGCTTGGTGGCTGGCTGATCTCAGAAGCCTTGGCCCGGTAGCGTCCCAGGGGTATCCTCTCCTCTCAATGTCTGTCCTACTTGTCCGCCCCCCGCGTCGTGACGCCCGCGACGCAGGCTTGCCAGTGCCCCCACTTGGCTTGGCCTACTTGGCCGGTGTCAGCGCGCGCGCAGGCAGGCAGGTCGAGATCTTGGACGCCTACGCCTTGGACTGGTCCTGGGCCCGCTTTGAGCAAGAGTTGGCCCACCGCCGCCCCGATGTTCTGGGTTTGGGCACCATGACTCCCGTCGCCGACGTGGCCTACCGCGCGGTAAAAATCGCCAGGCGCTACGCTGGACAAATCATCATGGGCGGCCCGCACCCCACAGCGGTCGGCGCCCAGATTTTCCAGGATTGTCCAGAGATAGACCACTTGGCCATCGGCGAAGCGGAAGAGACCTGGCTGCCCTACCTGGACTGGGTGGCGCAAGGAGCAACAGGCGCCCCGCCAGCCGGCATTCGCGCCAAGGACCAGGAATTTCGCGAACACAGGCCCACCCAACACATCGAGGCCATTCCTTGGCCGGCCCGGCACCTGTTGCCACAGACCGCCTACCGCTACCTGATGGCCACCCGGCCGGGCTTTGCCACGATGGTCACTAGCCGCGGCTGCCCCTTCTCATGCTCCTTCTGTGACAAGAGCGTGGGCGGCTCCAAGTGGCGGGCACGAGGCGCATCGTCTGTTGTGGACGAGCTCCAAGCGCTCCAGAAAACGGGCGTGGGATTCGTCAACTTCTACGACGACAACTTCACTCTTCACCGCAAGCGGGTCGTTGATATCTGCGAAGAGATCCTGCGCCGCGAGCTGGACATCGAGTGGAAGTGCGAGGGCCGCGTGGACGGTGTAGACACCAAACTCCTCAAGCTCATGCGACGGGCGGGCTGCAGGGTAGTCGCCTTTGGGGTGGAGTCCGGAAATGCTGACACCCTGGCCTTGCTGCGCAAAGACGTGAAAGTCGAACAGGTGGAGCAGGCCTTCGCGGCATGCCGGGCTGCAGGTGTACGCAGCCTGGCCTACATCATCTTGGGCGCGCCGGGCGAGACCGCTGCCCAGGTCAACCACACGCTGCGCTTCGTCCAGGACATCGGTGCCGACTACGTGCAGTTTAGCTCACTAGTGGCACTACCCGGCACGCCATTGTTCGCTGAATACGGTCACCGCGCCCCTGCCGATGTACAGAACCCGGTAGACGGCGACCAACAACGGCACACTGTGACCGACCTGCCACCAGAGCAGCTGGCCAAGCTAATGGGTCAAGCCTGGCGCGGGTTTTACCTTCGTCCAAAGCCACTTTTTCGCCTGGGCGCCGACGCCTACCACAGCGGTGCGTGGCGTGAAGCGCTCCGCCTGGGTGGCGCCATGGCCCGCTGGTCACTGCCTTGGGAGCGCCCCGCCGGTTCCCCGTATCAGCCCTCCCGGGCACAAGAGGGCCTGTAGCTGAGCGCGCTACGTCGGCCTTACCAAGTCAGCCGCGTCAGCCGCTCCCGAATCTCGGGAGACCAGCTTTGACTGGGGCAAATCTCCAGGTATGCCTCGTAGTGCATCACCGCCAAGCGCTTGTCCCGCAGGCGGTCCTGATAGACCTCGCCCAAAAGCCGGTGGGCGGTGCAGTCTCGTGGACACTTGGACAAGGTGGTGTTCAGCTCGACCGCAGCCAGCTGATACCGGCCTTGTTCCCCATAGAGTTTGCCCAGGTTGTTGTGCGCTGGGCAGTAGCTGGGATTCTGGACCAAGGCCTGCTTCCATGCATCTTCTGCCGCGTCCCAGCCCCCTAATTCAACCTCCAAGAGCCCCAGATTGTTCCAGGCTTGGGAGTAGTCCGGGCGCAGCTTTACAGCCCGCTTGTAAGCCTTTCGGGCACCTTGCAGGTCCTTGGCCAAGCGACGGGCATCTCCCAGGGCATACCAAGCCTCGGCGGACCCTGGATTCTTGTCCACGGCGTCTTGCCACAAGCTGACCTCGCTCGACCAGACGCGGTTTCGCAGGTGGGTGGTGCCCATCAGGCACAGGCACAGGCACAGAGTGACCCACCGTCCAGCCTGCTTCTCCCAAGACCCGACCGCCCAAGCCAACCCCAAGGCCGGTCCCATCAGCGCCAGATAGCTGCGGTGCTCCGCAAAGGTTTCCTTCAAGGCGACCACGCTGGAGCTGGGCGCAAGACAGAGTCCCCACCAGAGCAGAGAAAAGAGAATGACGGGGCGCTTTTTAGCCTGGGTAAACGCCCCTATCCCCATGGCAATCCAAGCCACACAGGCCCAGATGGAGACGCCATTCCAACCGCGCTCAGGCAGATCGTGGAACAGGCTCTGTCCAATAGGGAGGAGCGTGAGTTTTGCGTAGAGCCACCAAGCCACCGCCTGGGTCGGAACCTGCACTGCGAGAGGCCGCAGTGGTTCCGCCAAGGAAGTCAGGCTGCCATATACCCAAATCCGCAGCCCAAAGAACAGCAACAAGCCGACTATTCCGGGCCAGTAGCTCGTCCATTTAACCAGGGATACCCTGCCTTTTCTGACCAACAGCCACTCACTGAGCAGCATCAAGGCCGGCAGAACCACCGCGCTCTCTTTACTGAGCACTCCCAGAGCAGCACAGCCCCAAGCCAGAACCGCCTGCCCGCGCTCCCCTTCAACCAACCAACGGCACCAGGCCCACACACCCAGCAGCACAAAGCCACCAGCCAGGAGCTCCGAGCGCCCCGCGATGTAGGTCACCGACTCGGTCGCCAAAGGATGCAGGGCCCAGAGACCCGCAGCCAATCCCCCCACCCACAGAGGGCGGGTATGCCCCGACAGCTGGGCCAGGGCCCGTCCCGCCAACAAGGCCAGGCCGGCATTGAGCACCTGGAGCGCCACATTAACCAAGTGAAAGCCGAGCAATTGCTCGCCATGCGCCGCGTGATTGAGGGCGTAGCTGCCGATGGTCAATGGCCGAGAGAGGTTGTAGCCCAAGATGAGCTGCCACTGACTCAGGTCTTGGATGGTGCGATTCCCCACGACCTCCAGGCGGTCGTCGTAGACAAAGGGGACCAGCAGGCTGTTGGCCCAGGCCAGCACCACCGCCAGGGCAAGCAGCCCAAAGACCCCCCAAATCCGGCGCTCATTGGACACTCAGCGGGCCTCGAGTACGCGGCGATACAGGGCACTGTGCTTTGCCGCAACACGGTCAAAGTCGAGCTCTGCCTTAATATACCGACGGCCACGTGCGACCATCGCCTGGGCCGCCTGGGTGTCCCCCAGCAAGGTCTGAATTCGGGCGCGCAGTCCGGAGACATCACCGTGATTCACCAGCAATCCTGCACCAGCCTTGCGCACCAACTCCCCACAGCCACAGTCCCCGCCGACCACAACCGGGGTGCCGCACATCAAACCTTCGAAGGGCACCAACCCAAAGACTTCTGCAGTGCTGGGATAGACCAACACGTCCGCGTCCTGGAGAAGGGCTAGCCGGTCAGCCCCCTTCAGCAAGCCGGTAAACACCACCGAGGCGCCCGCGTGAGATCGGGCCAGCTCCATGCCGCCCATGTCGTTGCCACCGATGACCAATGTGGCACCTGGGATGCCCTGGTCGCCAAAGGCCTGCACCAAGTGCTCCACGCCCTTGCGCGGCGAGAGTTGCCCCAGGTAGGCCACGATGGGACCGACGATCCCCCACTTGTCCCGAAAGGCACCTTTGGGGGGCAGCTCGGAGAACTCGTCCAGCATCAGGCCGTTGGGGATGGTCTCGATGCGATCCAGGGGCACCCCGTTCTGCACGAACTGCCCGGCCTCGGCTGCGGACACCGCGATCAACTTGTCGGCGCCGCCAGGGATGCGACCGCTCACGAGCAGATCCCAAACCGCCTTGATCGCGACCTTTCTCTCCAACCTGGGCAAGGTTCCGTTGGGGGTCATCACGTAGGGGATGCCTCGGGACTTGGCCCAGGAGACCGCGGTATTGTTGAGCAGGTGCCGGTGCCCGTGCAGGTGCACCAAGTCAATGTCTCCGACGTGGGCCAGCGGAC
This sequence comes from uncultured bacterium, assembly GCA_905480105.1. GTDB lineage: Bacteria > Myxococcota_A > UBA796 > UBA796 > CAJQPC01 > CAJQPC01. Next base: position 32,989 of record CAJQPC010000071.1, read on the forward strand.
TCCCGCGGGGCAGGAAGAGCTGGTGGGCATATGCCAAGCGGTTCGAGAGGTTGGGCGTGGTCTGAACATGGATGCCGTCCAAGGTGCGCTGAGCAGAAACTTGGGCGCGCTGAGCATCACAGGCGTCGGTCGTCCACACGGTGCAACCGACCCCCTGGCGCACCAAGGAGCGTGCCAGACCGTGCACGATGCGGGGAATGCCGCCGTAGGCCCAGGTTGGCGGGAAGGTAGGGGTCACATGCAGGACCTGCACGCCGCTCTCCAGGGTGGACTAAATGGTCGAACACTGTTCTAGCACATCACTGAACGGGAGGGGCCCTGACGAGCACCTGACCCAGGCAACGTTGACGGCACCGAAGGGGCCCTGTAAAGTCCCCCCCAAGAATTGCTCCGGAGCACCCGTGCGCGCCCTCAAGATCGCTGTCTCTTTTGTTGCTGTGACCACCACTCTGGCTCTCACCGCATGCGGACCGAACTGTCAGTCCACCTGCAACCGCCTGTACGGAGGTGGCAGCAATTCCGCCGGTGTTGAGGATTGCTCCATCTCCCGTCCGGGACGCAGCGACACTGAGCTGATCGACAGCTGCTTGACAGACTGCGAACTGGCCCTGTCCACCCCTGGAGAGGTGGGAGCCTACGACCCCTTCGTTCAGCAGGGCTCAAACACCAGTATCGAGCTTGAAAATGAGCGCCAAGCCTCGCTCTGGATGGAGTGCGTCGAGGAGCAGAGCTGCCCCCGTCTCTCAGAGGGTTACTGCGCACCTGTGAAGTAGAGGTTAGACGGCGCCCATGATGGCTCTCCTTCTCCTTGCCCTGACTGCCTGCGACGCGACCTGTCGCCAGGCCTGCCAGAAGATGGTCGACTGCGCAGAAGTCGACACAACCGGTAACGTCGACGCGGAGTGCCGCGAGGCGTGTCTGACCCAAGAGCTGCTCTACGAAGAGCAGTGGGAAAACGACGTACTCACCGAAGCCTTCTCCGACCAGCGCAACTGCGTCCGCGACAACACCTGCGAGGACATCGCTGGAGGCGTCTGCTACGACGAAGAGCTCTGGGCCTGGTGAGCCGGGGTTCTGAGAAACGGCGCCTGCTCTTCGTGCACACCGGTGGAACCCTGGGCATGGAAGGCGACCCTGGGCCCCTCGCGCCCAGTGCCTACGCCAACGACGTGCTGCCTTTTGTGCGTGGCCTGGAGGAGCTGGTGGAAATCAGCTCGGTGTTCATCTGCAACATCGACAGCTCGGATATGCAGCCCAGTCACTGGGAGACCATGGCCGAAAAGATAGCCTCGGCTCTGCCTGACTATGACGGCTTTGTGGTGCTGCATGGCACCGACACGATGGCCTACTCCGCTTCCGCCCTGAGCCTGCTGCTGCACAACCTGCCCAAGCCGGTGGTGTTCACAGGCAGTCAGCGTCCCATTGCTCAGCTACGCTCCGACGCCCGTCAGAACTTGGTACACGCCGCCATCTGCGCGACATTGGATATCCCCGAGGTTGGGCTCTACTTCGGCGAGGCACTGCTACGAGGCAACCGGGCGACCAAGACCAGCATGTCGTCCTACGACGCGTACTCCTCCCCCCACGTGCCGCCGCTTGTGCGCATGGGCGTGGACATCGAACGCCCCATGGCACCCCGTATTCCCACTGGCCCTTTTGAGCTGCGCCACGGCTTTGACCGCCGTGTGACCGTGCTCACCCTCTACCCGGGGGCAGATGAAATCCAGTTGGACCAAGCAGTCGCCGCCGGGGCACGGGCTGTCATCCTGCGGGCCTTTGGGGCAGGCAACGTGCCCCTGGCAGGCTGGCCGGACAGCATACGAAGGGCGACCTTGGCTGGCGCAAACGTGATCATCACAAGCCAGTGTCTGGACGGGGCGGCCAATATCGGCCGCTACGCTGGAAGTGCCGCCGCTGGAGACGCCGGGGCCTTGAGCGCATGGGACATGACCCTGGAGGCCGCGCTGACCCGGGCCATGTTCCTGCTGCGCGAGCCCGGCGAGTTCCGCGAACTCTGGAGCGTCGACCTGGCCGGCGAGGTCACCCTACCGAGCTAGTCGCTAAAGGGCGGCAGAGGCGCTTCCCATCCGCCGCCGTCTACATCGACCAAGAGCGCGGAGCTGGCTGCCCAGGGGGTCTGGTTGCTCATCGGCGTCATGGCGACATCCCCTTCTGCGACCAAAACGTAGGAGGCATCCGCGTCGGGATCCAGCCCAAAGCTACCCGAGAGCTCCGTGCGACTGTCGATGACCAGCCCGTTCTCGAGTAGCAGCACCCGGTCGACTTGGATCCAAGTTGGAGCCAGCACCTCGTAGCTCAAACTCCCGGGGCTCAGGACGCTGCCCGGTGTCTCGCTGAGCAGGAGCATGGGCCCATTCGAGGCCACCGTGGCACGGGCCTGGAAAGCCTCGCGCAGCTCCTTGGGGTCATACGCAGAGGGGTCCGAGTCCATCTGCACGTAGGTGAGGTTGCTCCCCAGTCCTCCGCTGGTACATCCATGAGAGTCACTGACACCCGTCGGAGCCGCGAGCACGCCACGGTTTATAAGGTCCAGGTAGAGCGCGAAGTACTCCTCCCGCTTTCCGGCGTTGAGCACCTCAATGGCGTCGAGTTCAGTGGACCAAGCGCTGGGCTTGGAGAGTTTGCCCGGCGACCAGCCGGCCGCCCCGGCCACCCCGGAGTCGGTTGGATGGTTGTACTGGACTACCGCCGTGGGAAACCAGTCCCGGATCTGGGCGTTCTGGTCCTCTGTGTCTTCGAACTGCAAGCTCCACCAGGGAAAGGCCCCACCGTTGCTCGCGCTGGAGTCCAGCTCCAATGGGAAGAGATTGATGTGCCCCCGGACCACATTGCTCATCTCGCTGGCCAGCACCGTATTCATGTGCCCGTCCAGGCCGAGAGCGTCGATCAGAGGTGCATAGTCGGCCACATGGTCGTGGTCCGTTCCGAAGTGCAGCGCAATGCCGCGGGCTGCACTCACGCTAAGGCGGTCCTCCATCGTGCAGCTCCCGTCCGCACTGGGGCCGGCGTGGCTGTGCGGGTCGGACGCGATCCAGTCGGGAAGGGACCAGGCTTGGGGCAGGCTGATCTCCAGATCCGAGCGCTCGCCGGCCGAGATGGTGACCTGGCCCTCGAAGAGCTCGTGTTGGGCACCACGCCACGCCAAGACTTGGTACTCCCCAGGCAGCAAATCCAGGGTCAGCTCGCCGTCCAGTGACCAGCCCAAGACTGCGTCGCTTGGGTTGAGAACCAGGGCGGGATCCCCGACAGGCACGGGGTCAAGCGGGCTCAGCCTGATTTCGAAGGGGGCGGAGGTGTCGAGCTGTACCTGGAGGGTGCCGGGCTCAGCCAAAACCAAGGGCGCCTCGGCGGTGCCGATCCCTCTTCCCAGCGTCTCCGCATTGGACGGCCCCCCTTGCGTGTAGGCTCTCAAGACGCTCTCCCGCAGCGCGGGGTGCAGGTAGGCGGAGTACTCAGCCGAGCCTGGGGCATAGTCGCGCACCACACCGCGCCCACGACCCTGGGCCAAAACCTGAACATCGGAGCCCGCAGGAGCCGTGAAGGATACCTTTCCGTCCCCGTCCGAGACGGCCATGGTGTACGCCGCACCGTCCACGCTCACGCTCACCCAGGCACCCTCCACAGGTCCGTCGGGTGCCGTGACTGTGTAGCTGTAGTCGTCCACTTCAACACCTTGAAGAGCCAAGGACGCGTCCGATATTTGGGCCAGATCAGAGGCCACTGCGTAGTAGCGCGTGAACACCAACTCCTCGCCGCTCTCGATGGTCTGGCGCTCCCCCAAGCCCAGGCTCATCTCCGCCAGCGAGGCCAAGATCTGCGAGCTGGCATCGGTCTGGAACACCTCCCCTTCCGCAGCAACCAGAGCCAAGGCACCCTGCCCCTCCACACCAATGAAACCGGTCCAGGGGTAGTCATCACCGTCAAAGTCCTCAAAGCCAGCACCGGGCGTCCACTGAGCGGCCGCGTCCAAGGAGCCCATGAGGAGATCGCCGGGCGCCAGGGTGACCTGTCCCTCGGCGGCGCGCAGTGTCGTGCGCACCTGCATCAGGTTGCTGCCAGGCTCCAAGATGTAGTCGGTGCAAATCTCGAGACCCAAGTCGGGTATCCCCCCTTGACCCAGGACCCCTTCGAGCAGACCCAGCGGGCCCTCCTGACCTTCTAGACGCACGTGCGCAGGACCATCGGAACCGTCCGAGACGATGGTGAGTTGGCGCAGCTCTCCCATGCGCCCCAAACCGTACATTCCGGCCATCTCGTCGATTAGATCGCGGCCCAAGGCCCCGTCTTCTCGAATGATGTCGGCGTCCACAACGCCACCGCCCTGCTCCACGTAATAGTCGCCAGGACGGTCCCCTTGGAGGATGAACTGCACCCGGTCGTTGTAAATCTTGATGTCGCCGACGCGGCCCTCAGCGCTGATGCCGGAGAACAGGGACGCAGGATCCACGACAATCCCTGCGCGGCTCTCACCGCTCCCAAGGCGCTCGGTCAGATCCGGCGCAGGGGTCTCAGGGTCTTTTTTGCAGGCGAGAACAGTCAGGAGAAAAAGCATTCCTCCAGGCTATCCGCCTATCGCGCGCAGCGAAAGCCAATAAAGGCCTTGGCGTCGCTGGTTTTCACCGCAGTGCTGCTCACGCCATCGCTTCGCAACCAAGCCGGCTTGCCGTCGACCTGACGGTATTCATGCCAAGCCAGGGTTCCGCCCTCGGTCCAGGTCTGGGGATCTGCGCCCACCTGAGCCAAGCCGCCGCGACCCGAGCAATAGGCCCGCGCCATCGACCAGCTCACGTTGATCGCTGCTTGGCTACTCTTGCCAGCAGGAGGACTCGCCCCCTCCCAGCCCTTCAGGTAGGTATCGCTCGCCATGCCAGCGTCAACAGCCTCATCGCGATGCCAGCTGAGATGTGTGGCCAGCCAAGCACCAAGCTGTGCGTTGGTCACCTGTGCTCGAGCTGCACTACCACTGGAAACCACAGGGGTCTCCGAAGGGACGACCCGATCCCGGATGCTCTCTCGAATGGGTACTCGATCGGCAGCGGTGTGGAGCGCCTCGCCCCGGCCGAGCTCGACCTGGAAGGCTGAGAGTTCTCCCTGGGCTGGGACCACCAGCTCACCCTTCCAGTTTTCCTTGCCCTTGTCGGCGAGCACCCCATACTTGCCAGGCACCAGGCGCACCGTAGCAGCACCCTTCCGGTCCACATCGATCGTCTCGCCGTCCACACTCAGGCGCATGCCGCGGACCCCTTGAATCGAAACCTCACGCTCGGCCGGAGCTTTCAACGACAGGGTCAGGGTCTGAACGCCTTCGCCGGCCTGCAGGACCACCGTCTGCTCCTCGAGCACGCACCACGCTGCCGGCTCGGCGAACTTGCAGTCCTGACCCAAGATGGCGCGCAGCTTCTGCTCTCCCAACGGGAGCGCGCCGAAGTGGTACACAAAGCCGTCGATGGTGAACACCCCCTGCTCACCTATCTGCACCTGCACAGGCACCGTCTCTTCCAGGCCCGCAATGATCACGTCCGCCTTGCGCTCTTGAGCCAGAGGCTTGGGGTCGAGCGTGCGCTGCCGAGCAGGGTCGCTGCGCCAGACCTGCCAGCCCAGGCCGACCACCACTGTGATCAGGCCCAGAACACAGCCCACCAGAACCAACTTCTTGTTGCCCTGGTCAAACTCCGACGGTCCGAGCGGCGTGGGGGCAGCGCCGGGGTCCACAGCCACAGGACTGGGTGCCACCGTCTCCAAGTCGACTGACCCGTCGAGGGGCTGCTTGATGTCTCTGCCGGGGTGCCAAGTCGGGCGAGAGACAGACTCCGTCGAGCTGTCCTTGGGTGTGGCACTGGGATCCATCGTCTCCAAGTCCATCCCCTCCAAGAGCGCAAGCACCTCGTCTGCCGTGGCCAAGCGCTGCTTTGGCTCCGAACACGTCATGGCGCTGACCAAACGGCGCAGTGCGACTGGGAGGGTGGGCCCTGGATCCAACGCCGGGTGGCCCTGCTTGGAGATCATCAACTGGAGCGCCTGCTGCCTACTGGTGCCTACGCCCCCCATGGGAAAAGCGATGCGGCCGGTGAGGAGCTCGTAGAACACGATGCCCAAGCCGTACACATCCCAGCGCACCGGATCCAGACTGCCGGGCTCAACCCACTCAGGCGGGGCGTACGATACCGAGCCGAAATTCTGGCCATTCTCCGTAAGGGCCTGGCCGTCCAGCTCAGTGGCGATGCCAAAGTCCACCAGCTTGAGATTCCCCCCCTCTTGCAAGATCATATTGCTGGGCTTGATGTCCCGGTGCCGCACGCCCATTCCGTGCATGTAGGCCACCGCACTGGCAGCCTGCTTGAAGAGTGCAACGGCCGAGTCAAGGTCCATAGGACCGTGCCGAATCTGTGCCTCCAACGAGTGCCCAGAAACGAACTCCATCTCGATGTATGGCAGCTCCGCGTCCATGCGTACGTTGCGCACCTTGACGATGTTCGGGTGCTCCAAGGCAAAGAGGATCTCCGCCTCACGAACAAACCGCGCTTTGGCGCTGGCCACCCGATTCAGCCTGGGGTCCAGCGTCTTGATAGCCGCCAGGATGCGCTTCGCCGAGCGGTTGTGGCAGCGGTACACAGAGCCCATGCCCCCCTGCCCGAGCGGTTGCTCCACCACCCAGATATCGATCTCGTCGCCCTGCTGCAGCAAGCTTTCTCCGCGGTCAAAATCAGCGCGGTCAGAATCGGCGCTGTCACAGGATACCCCGTGAGCGGATGCCGGTCGTGGATGCGTTAGGACCCCACCAGGGAGAGTCCATGAAGATCGTGAGCTGGAACGTGAACAGCCTAAAGGCCCGAGCCGAGCATGTGGCCAACTTCCTGGACCGGGTCTCCCCCACTGTGCTTTGCATGCAGGAACTCAAACTTCAGGACGACAAGGTACCCCGCGAGATCTTCAGCTCCCGCGGCTACTTTTTGGAGACGCACGGCCAGCGCACCTACAACGGTGTGGCCATCGCATCCAAGCTGCCCATGACCCAGGTCACCCGCAACCTGCCCGATGGGGACGAGGGCGAGTCCCGCTACATCCACGCGCAGATTGACGGCATCACGATCCTGAACCTCTACTGTCCTCAGGGACGGGCAGTAGACAATCCAAAGTTTGAATACAAGCTGGGTTTCTACGACGCCCTACAAGCCCGTATTGAGAAAGACTTTTCTCCTTCCCAGGACCTGATCATCACCGGCGATCTAAACATCGCACCCCACGACAACGACGTCTATGATGTGGCCAAGATGACCGGTGTGTGCAGCTTTACCGACATTGAGAAGCAAAAGTTTCAGCGCCTGCTGGACTGGGGGCTGAGCGACGCCAGTCAGCCCTACCAAGAGCCCAAGACCTTCACGTTTTGGGATTACCGCATGAACTCTTACCCCCGAGACGCCGGCTACCGCATCGACCACTTCCTGGTCAGCGACTCGGTGCTTGCGCGGGTGCAAGGGAGCCACGTGCACCGCGTAGAGAGGGGCCGGGAAAAAGCCAGCGACCATGCCCCACTGGACCTGGACTTGGGCTTTTGAGCAGACCTTAGGCTGGGTCGAAGACCGCGATCTCTCCAGCGACTCCCATGCGGGGAGGCAGTCCGATCCACCAATTTCCAGCGTGTACGTACTGCAGAACCCCATCGTGAAACCAGCCCTGGTCCCGCACCCCGAAGAGCCCCAAGAGCGTCGGCCTTAGACCCATCATATTCAGCCCCACCTGGCCGCCATGGGTGTGGCCAGACAGGACCAAGTCCACCTGTTCTGGTCGAATCCAAACAGCCAAGCGGGGGTCGTGGGCCAACACAATACGGAAGCCTTCTCCCTCCACGCTCATCATGCTTTTCTCCAGTTCTACCCTGGCATTCTTCCAGTGAAACCCCACACCGTAAACGAAAAAGGGACCGGCTTGGCGACCCTCATCCACCAGCATGGGTGACACCGGCTCCAGCGCCGTGCGCAGCGCGTCCAGTACCGGCAAATCGTGGTTTCCAGCACAGCAAAAGCTGGGTGCCACCACGCCCTTGAGGGCATGAATCAAGTAGTCATGACGGGCCTCGGAGAACGGCATGACCTGATCTCCTGTGATCAGGACCAACGCCGGTTTCAAGGCGTTGACCTGGGCTACCAAAGCGCGCAGTTCAGGGCCAGCCATCAAGGGACTTGCATGTAGATCGGAGAGCTGCACCACCCGACCTGGAAGCCCTGGCACCCTGTGCCGAGTCACTCTATGGCCGCGCAAGCGTGCATGAATGCAGCCCCCCACAGCGAAGCCAAGCGGCAGGAGCAGCCAAGCCCCCGCCCAGAGCACCGAGCTTCCCAATCCCCAGGCAATGGGGGCCCGGATCAACCAGACCAGGCCCGCCCACAATGCGAAGGCGTAGGCCAGCTGAGAAGGCCAAGCCAGAACCCAGATCAACCAACGGGGACAGGCCTGGTCACGGTGCAAGCAGAAGAACAAGCCCCACAGTCCCACCATACCTGCCGCCCAAGCCGGCCAAAGCGAGGGCGCCGCCACCCATTGAAGACCGTAAAGCCCCATGCAGGCAGAGACCACGACCGCCACGAAATGGTCATTGGCTTGTTTGCCCACCGCGTAGACCCGACGCAGGGTGTCCACGAGCAACAGCCCTGCAAGGGCCACTCCCGGCAGGACCGGACTCATCGAGAGGCGACTAAAAACTTGAGCTGTCCACGCGCATCGACCGCTGCCCGCCACGACCATCGACCCGGAAGGGACTCACACACAAACGAGCGCGGCAGCTTGATGCGAACCGTCGCCGGGGCCAGTTCCAAGGCCTTTAGCAAAGGAAAAGGCAGGTCTTCCACCCGGATGCGTTGCCGGTTGTAGTCTCGCCCTCCCCAGGGAGGATCCAGAATCAAGGCGTCAAATCTACCCCGGAGCACAACCCGCACGTCCTGGCACAGCAGCTCCAACTGGACGCCGTACAGAGAAGCGTTGTGACGTGCCATCTCCAGACGCTTCTGGTTCAGGTCACATGCAACGACTTGGCAACCGACTCGGGCCGCGGCAATGGCCATCGCACCCACCCCGCAGCTGCCATCCAAGACCCGGCCAGAGAGCCCTTGAACCAGCTCCAGGGCCAGCGCCTCGGGTGTGGCGCTCAACAGCCCCTCGTCGTCTACTTGAATCCCTTGTTCCCATCTGGAGAAGAGCCGACGACGACGCAAGATCTGGGGTTCCCGGTCCACGGGGCGGCGGCCCTTGCGCAGGGCAGGCTCACACTGGACAGCGCACTGCACCCCGCCCACCCAGGTGCCGTCCAGCTGATGCAGAGTGCGCCGAGCGTTGTCGGGCGCACGCTGCCCACTCCAGGGGGAAGTGTCCAGCCAATCGGGCCCCTGAACCTGAACCGGGGGCGTTTCATGCAATGCATGGAAGTGCTCGGCCGCCAGCACCCCGGCAACCGCATCCCGCTCCAAAGCCCAGCGTCTCAGGGCCACCGCCAAGTGTGCCAACTCCAGCGCCCTTGCTTCCGCAGGCCCCTCTCCATGCAGATCCTGGAGCCCAATGGCCTCGTCTTGGGAGACCGCTGCCAGGTCCAAAGCTTGCCAGCCATTGGCCGAATAGGGAGCCAAGCTGACCAGCGCTGAGCCCTGCCGCTTCAACCAAGCCGCCCGCAGGCCTCCCAAGCTCGGTCCACGGCGAATGGCCAACGTTAGCGGGCGGTCTAAGAAGCGGTCAACCCGCTTCAGGCCCAGCTTTTTCAGGGACTTGCCGGGATTGACACCCGGGGTCGCCAGCAGCGACCTGGGCGAAAAAGCGCCGCGCTCCCACTGATATGTCTCCAACAGCGCCTCCAAAAACGGAAGCGCGGACACAGGCCCACTCTCTAGTCTTTCCAAGCAACTCCACGGTGGGTCGCTTTCCTTGGCCCGAGGTGCGAAAGGGCCAGTCCATGCGCCCTTGAGTACAACACCATGAGGACCCACCCACCACAAACGAGGCGACGGGAGTCCAGAAGGAGTGGGCTCGAGCGCCGCCTTCGCCACGTCCAACAAAGCCACGGGGGGCCCGGAGGATGGAATCACGGCAGGTCCGTGGCGTCCTGGGGCGGGCGGCCGCGGTCCTGTTCCAAGACACGCAACTGGATCATCGTGGCGTCGTCGGTGTGGCCTCTGTCTTCAAGGCGCTGCTGCACTTCATCGATCAGATCATCCCCATGCGCGACCAACAAGGTACTCAGCTCGTCCACGCTGAGAGCCTCCAGGATGCCATCGGAGCAGATCAAGTAGCGATCGCCCAGCTGCATCGGCATGCGCCGGAGAAAAGTCATGTGCCGGATGCTGGATCCCATGCCTACCCAAGCGCTCAACCCACCGCCGCGCTGCTGAATGGGGGTCATACGCTGCAGGCTACCGGCCCGCTGTAGAAAAACGCCAGAATCCCCGACATTGAATATACTAACTACTTTATCAGCCATCCAAATGCCCGTGACCGTACTGGCAGAGCCAATGGTCATCCGCACCTCTGCATCGGCGGCTTCGACCACATCGATCAGCAGGTTCTCGGAGGGATGCAAGCTGGTGGTAAAGAAGCTGGCCAGGTGTTGAATCACCACTTCGGCAGCGGCGGCCCCGTCCCGAGTGGAGCCCACGCCATCGGCGACAGCGTAGATCGCACCCCGCTGCGCACCTCGAACGATCTCGTCCCGCGCGTCGAACAGCCCATAGCGATCGTCGTTCTTTGCGTGCCCCTTGCCCTGACGGGAAAAGGCTCCGGCCAGCACGGCGGGGAGGGAGGGCACTTGCATGACCACAGCATAGCTGAAGGCTAATGACATCGGCCACGCCTGCCGTTCGGCTACGGTAGAGTTGCCCTGGGAGATTTGAATGGCGAGCTACCTGAAAGAATCCCTGCGCCAAGCCCTGGAGGCTGTGGAAAAGAGAGAGCGCGCGCACAAGCCAGAGGATTTGCCCAAGCCCAGTCAGTCTGTAGTGCCCCCATCCACCGATGCTGTGCAGCCTCGCGGTCTTTCACCCACCCTTCCAGACCGAACTGAACAGCCACCGGTACATCCCCCGTCGGAGCGCATCTCGAGTCCAAAACCAGCACCGCAGGACCAGCCGAAGGCATCCCTCCAAGCTGCGTCAGTGCACGCCCCTGCAGTCCCGCGTGCCACGGATCCGCGGCGCGCCAGCGTAAGCCTGCGCACTGTCAGGCCAGATGACACAAAGCTATCGCCCATGGCTATGGCCTTTGAGCGCCCAACGATCGCCGCGCCACCTCCCACGCGCTTCCGGCCCTTCGAACCCCGGACCTTGGCGCACGCGGGGCTAAAACCCAGCTTTGTGCAGGGCCTGATCCTGAAGTACCTGCTCGGCCTGCCGGGCTCCACCGGCCGCCAGGTCAGTCAAGCGCTGGCTATCCATTGGCAGATCGCCAGAGAACAGCTCTCTGAGCTCAAAGAAACCAAGTTGGTGGTGCTCAAACGCTCCACGGCCACAGGCGACTTTTCCTACGAGCTCACCCAAGAGGGCCGATCGGAGGCCTACGGTCTGCAAAAGTACAGCCGCTACGTCGGACCCGCGCCTGTGACACTCGAACACTGGCTGATGAGCGTCCACGAGCAGAGCATCGCCAACGAGAATCCGCGTCTGGGTGATCTCTACCGGGCCTTTCAAGACTTGTTGGTGACCGAGAGCTTGTTGAAACAGCTGGGGCCAGCCATGACCAGCGGAAAGGGACTCTTTCTCTTTGGGTTTCCCGGAAATGGCAAGACCAGTTTGGCCGAGCGTATGACCCGGGCTTTCGGCACATCGGTCTACATCCCGCACGCGATCTTGGTGGAGGGCCACCTGATCAAGATCTACGACCCGATGATGCACGAGCCTCTGAACGAGGAAAAGAAGACCCTGAACTCTCGGGAGCGCGTGGATCCTCGCTGGGTCAAATGTCGGCGTCCAACCGTTGTGGTCGGCGGCGAGCTCACCATGGATGCACTGGAGATTGACTTCAATCCGGCCACGGGCATCTGCGAGGCGCCCATCCAAGTCAAGGCCGCCTGCGGCACCCTGGTCATCGACGACTTTGGCCGCCAGAGATGTGACCCCGTCGCACTGCTCAACCGCTGGATTGTGCCATTGGAGGAGCGCGTGGACTTTCTACGACTGCCCGACGGCCGAACGGTGGAGGTACCCTTCGACCCCCTGCTGGTGTTCAGTACCAACCTGGATCCCCGGGACCTGTGCGACGAGGCCTTTCTGCGCCGCATCCCCTACAAGGTGAACATCGAGGACCCCACCGAGGACAACTTTCGTCGGCTCCTGCACATTCAAGCCGAGCTCCTGGGCTTCGAGCCCGACGACGAAGTCTTTGATCACGTGATTTCCACGCACTACAAGGCCACGGACCGGCCCTTTCGAAACTGCCATCCACGCGACTTGACCTTGCAGATACAGAACCAGTGCATATTTCGAGAGACACCGTTCAAGCTTACGATCGAAGCCTTTGATGAAGCAGTCAACATGTACTTCACTCTGCTCTAACCACGGCTCTGCTTAGATTCCGACCAGGCGTTGTGGCTTGAGAAAGTCCGGATAGTCCGGTCGCTCTCCCAAGATTCCCTGGGTCACGATCTCAGCTGCCGCTGCTGCGAGTGACCACCCGGTGTCCGCAAAACCCGAGCAGGCCACCCGCCGTCCACCTGGCAGCGGCCCGACCAGAGGCAGGTTGTCGCAGGTGTAGCCCTGGATGCCTGCCGAGGCGGTGACCACACCCTGGGCATCCTGGGCGAAGGTCTTCTGCAAGAAGCCTTGAAGGGCCGCCTGAACCTTGGGGTTGGGACGGCGTTCAGTCTCCCCCGTCTCCATGTGTGGCGTCGCCCAACGCGCACCGCTGACCCTTAGGCCGCCCACGGGCGTGCTCTGCCAGCTCAAGTAGCCGTACTGGGCGCTTGCACCTTGCAGCGGACTTCGGGAAGGGCGTCTGTGGGCGGCCGGCTCGGTCTGCAGCACCGCCGCACGCACCGGATAGAGCTTGCCGGAGAACCAAGCATCCAGGGCGGGCAGGCCCCAACTCGCCGCATAGACCAAGAGCTCACACTGCGTGTCCCCTTGCTCCATCCTGAGTGTAATGGAGTCATTTACCTCCACCGCCTGAACCCGCCGACCCGCCCATAGGTGCGCTCCGGCAGCTCGGGCCTTTTCCGCCAGGGCGGCCAGAGCCTGCACCGGGTCCAGACGTCCATCCATGGGCACATAGCGACCGGGCCCCAAGCCCACGCTGCCCTGTGACTGGGACACCTGATCTTGGGTCCAAAGACTGTTCTCTACACCAAGCGCTTCAGAGACCGTGACCGCTTCTTCGAGTTCGCCGATCTCCGCACCAATGCCAACACGAAGACCGCCCCGCTGCATGGGAACTTCCTGGGCCAATAGCGCGATGCTTCTTTGGGAGAACGACAAGTATTGCTTGGCACGGTCCAGTCCCAAGGCGTGCGCCAGACGGTGTGGGTGTTCGGCAGTCCCGAGCTGCACCAGCCCCAGGGAGGCAACGCTGGCGCTGCTGGCGTGGGGGCCGAACGCCATGGGGTCCGCGTCCAAGACGGACACCCTCACTCCGGCTCGAGCCAAGTACAAGGCGCAGAGTAACCCAGACAGGCCACCGCCAATCACAGCAACATCGCAGGCAGGGATCGCTTCAGGCATACACCCCTTTAGCGTGCATTGGACATAGAATCCGCCCTGGGCGCGTACCACGGACACTTTCTGGCTCTGAGACGGGGTTAGCTTGCCCACCGAAGGACTAACCATGCTGCTGCTGACTCTTCTCTTCGCCTGTAAGAGCACGAACAACACTGATCCCCAGGTGGAAGGCCTCACGCCTTCGGAACCCACCCAGCTTCCGGTGGCCCAAGCATCAAGCGTGGTACAGATTGCTCCCGTTGGGCCAGAAGACCTTCAACCCTACGCCGCCGGAAGCACCGCTGGGCTGCGTGCGCTGATGGTCGGACCACAGGCCGAGCAGGACTCTCCGCGCCAAGCCTTGGTGGTCTTTGACCGGCCCATGGTGCCACTGGCCAACCTGGATCGCGATGCGGTCCCCCTGAGCTGCACAGACCAGGCCGGCACGGGCCGCTGGGCCGGTACAAGCACCGCAGTATTTGTGCCTAAGGCCGGCACCTTCCCCAAGAACAGCGAAATCACCTGCTCCGTTCCCGCCGGGACGACTGCTGCTGACGGCACCAAGCTGGAAGAAGAGGTGCGATTCACCTTTGCCACAGCGCGCCCGGAGCTCACCCGTAGTACGCCATCGACAGGGGCCTCGGAGGTGGATCCAGTCCTTCCAATGGTCTTGGTCTTCAACCAGCCCGTGGATCCGGCCCAGGTTCTCAAGCACATCCAGGTTCGCTCCGGCGCCGGCTCGCGCTCTCTCAAGCTCCAAGCGAGTGCGACCCCAGAGGAGGGAACGCGGCTTCCCAAAGACCGGAGCCGCGTGGTCAGCTTCACCGCCAAGCTCGAGCGCGACACCGACTATCAGCTGATCCTGAACACCGGCCTACCCGCCATTACAGGCACGCGCGGCTCGGAGACGGAGACGGTCATCGACTTCTCCACCATTCCCCCAGCCGCCATCACCGATGTGTACCCCACCGGCGGCGACGTGAGCCCCTACACCCAGATTCGTCTGAACCTGGCCACAAAAACGGCTGGAGAGGCCCTAAACGAGCACATCCGCATTGAGCCCACTCCCCCTGACGGATGGGCCCCAGCAGAGGACTACACCTGGGGCCGCTGGAGCCACGGAGTGCGATTGGAGCCCATGACCACCTACACGGTGAGCGTGGACGCCGGCGCAAAGGATGCCTACGGTCAGGAATACACAGATGGCCGAGAGTGGGCCTTTACCACTGGTCACCTCAGCCCGATGGTGGACGCGGCCGAGGGACACCTGCTGTACCCAGCCAACAATCCAACAGACATGCCAGTACGCAGCCGGAACGTGCAGGACCTCTACGTCGCCGTCACACCGGTGGATGCCGCATGGGCCATGCAGTCATTCGACGACTACCAGCCCTTCGACAGCAACTCACGTGCCTTCCCCAGCACCCCTGGCGTGCCACTGGCGGCAGGCCGCACGTTAGACGAAACGGTGCACTCAGACAGCCTCGATCTGGCCCCCTACCTGCAAGGCGGAAAGGGCCTGGTCTTCGTTGAGACCTGGAGCCCGCAGTACACCGGCTACCGCGACAGGGTCAACTACCAGAAGGCACTCCTTCAGGTGACCGACTTGGCCACCACACTGAAAGTCGACCACTCCGGCGTGCAGACCTGGGTCACCCGTCTCAGCGACGGCAGCCCCGTCCCAGAAGCCCAGGTGCGCGTCTACTTCAAAGGCAGCTTGGCTTGGGAAGGACAGACCGACGCCCAGGGCATGGTAAGCAGTTCCGACATCGTACCGCCCGAGTGGAAACATTGGGACAACCCCTTCTTTGTGACGGTCGAAGCCGATGGCGACCGGGTGATTACCACGTCCCAGAGCCCGCACAAGCTGGACACCTGGGGCTTTGGCATCTCCACTGGACAGGTGGCCCAACCAGAGACCCTAAGCCTGAGCGCCTTCAGCGATCGCGGTGTCTACAAACCGGGCGACACCGTGCATGTCGCGGCAAAAGCCCGTCTGCAGACCGCAACCGGCATGGTGCTGCCCGACCAGGGCAAGCTCTCGTGGACCTGTGAGGACGCTCGCGGCGGCGAGATCACAGAGGGGAGCCAGGAGCTGGACTCCCACGCAGGAGCGGCTTTCGATCTGACCCTGCCCAAGGACATGCCGACCGGCGAGGGCTACTGCAGCCTGGCGCTAAAGAGCGAACAGGGCACGAGCAGTGAGTTTGTCCCCCTTCGCGTCTATGCCTACCGTGCCCCCAGCTTCCGGGTGGAAGTGAGCGCGTCCAGCAACGCCATCCAAGGGGAGACCCTGAGCGCAGTCGGCCACGGCAACTACCTCTTTGGCGCACCAATGGGCGGCGCCAAAGCCACCTGGACCGCCCGGGCCATGGAGATCCAACCGGAGATTCCAGGCTGGGAGAGCTTCCGCTTTGGTGGCGACGAGTCACAGGCCTGGTGGGAGTACGACTCTCAGCCGATCGATGAGCTCGCCAGCGGCGAGGCCGTCCTGAACTCCGAGGGCTCACTGCCCATCCAAGTCACCCTGCCCAAGGCTGGCGAGCAAGCCCGCACCCAGACTCTGGAGATCGAGGTGCAGGTGCAGGACCAGGCCCGCCAGAAGGTGGCCAATCGGACACATGTCACCGTGCACCCCGCCGAGTTCTACCTGGGACTCAAGTCCGCCAGCGGCGTGGGCCAAGCAGGCCAGGAGCTTGGGGTCGACCTGATCGCTGCAGATCCCCAAGGCCAAGCCATCTCTGGTGTCACCACCGAGATTGAAGTGGTTCGCAGGAGCTGGGATGTCATCCGCCAGAAGGGCATGGATGGCCGCTACACCTGGGTGAGCACCCCCAACGATAGCCCCGTGGCTACCCTGAAGGAAAAGACCGGCAAGCAGGAGAAGCGGGTGAGCTTTACGCCTGAGCAGGCTGGCTACTACGTACTTCAGGCCAAGGCCCAAGACAGCGCCGGGCGCAACAGCGTCAGCGAGCTGGGCATGTACGTCGCCGGGCCCAACGCCACTTGGGCACGCGGCGACGACGACACCGTCGAGCTCATCGCCGACAAGCGCAACTATGCCCCTGGCGACACCGCCAAAATCCTGATCAAGGCTCCAAAAGCGGGCATGTACGCGCTGATCACCACCGAGCGGGAGGGTGTGCTCTCCAGCAGAGTGACCCAGCTCGAGGAAGCCGCGGCGAGCATCGAGATTCCTCTGACCGAAGAGCACGCACCCAACATCTTCGTCTCCGTGGTGCTCACAGAGGGAGCGCCTCCTCCCGACTCCCCAAGCGCAGGAATGCCAGCCCATTACCTGGGCTACACCGAGCTCAAGGTCAGCGCTGAGTCGCGCCATCTCAGCGTGGATCTGAGCACGGATCAGCAGAGCTACCAGCCCGGTCAGCAGGTCACCATCAGCCTTGATGCGGCACAGGGAGAGACCCCTGCGGCTGGGGCCCGAGTGGTGCTCTACGCGGTCGATCACGGCGTGCTCTCGCTCACCGACTACCAGACCCCCAACCCCTACCAGAGCTTCTGGGGCCCCCGCGACCTCCACGTGCTCACAGCGGACGTTCGCACCCAGATCTTGGACCGCGCAGCGCTCCTGGCCAAGGGCGCACCAGCCGGCGGCGACGGCGGCAGCGACAGCATGCGCAGCCGCTTTGAGACCACCCCCCTCTGGGAAGCCGACCTGGAGACGGACGAGGCCGGCCAGCTCACCCACAGCTTCACCCTGCCCGACAACCTGACCACCTTCCGTCTCATGGCGGTGGTGGATCACGGAGAGCAAGCCTTCGGAAGCGCCGAGGCGGAGCTCCAAGTCAGTCGACCCCTGCTCGCCAACCCGGCCCTGCCGCGCTTTCTGCGTGACGGCGACCAGGCTCTGGCCGGCGTGGTTGTACACAACAACCGAGACAAGGAAGCTGAAGTACTGGTGAGCGCGAGCGCAACCGGCCTCACCCTCACGGGCAGCCCCAAGACGGTCACCGTTCCATCCGGCGCCGCAGTCGAGGTCCCCTTCGCCCTGACCCAGGCCCAGCAGGGCCAAGCCAGCTTGGAGTTCAGCGTCTCCGCTGGCGATGACCAAGACCAAGTGCGCGTGGCGCTTCCCATCGCACCCCGCCGCGCAGTCGAGACCATGGCGACAGCCGGAGTTGCCGACACCGAGGCAACCCAGCCTGTGGAGCGGCCCGACGGCGCACTCCCAGATGTGGGTGCCTTGAGCGTCTCCGTGTCCCCGACCGCTCTGGTCGGGGCTGAGAGCTCCCTGGACTACTTGCTCGACTACCCACACGGCTGTCTGGAGCAGACCTCCAGCCGTATGCTGGCTGCCATCCTGGCCCAGGACTTGGACAAGCAGCTGGAGCTCAAGCGCAGCCCAGAGGAGCTGCAGAAGTTCCGGGATGCTGGTCTGACCAGAATCTCCCTCTTTGAGCACTACAGCGGTGGCTACAGCATGTGGGCTGGTAGTCGCGAGGCCAGCCCATTGGCCACGGCCTACGTGCTCGAGGCCCTGCACCGAGCGGGTGAGCCCATCCGTCCCGAGTCAGTCACTTTCCTGCGCGACTTCCTGGGCGGGGCCTACACCTCATCCTGGTGGGACAAAGACACCATTCGCGCAGCCCATGCCCGTGTGGCACTGACTCTGGCCCGCATCGGCCAGGGGGACGCCGCACTCAACAACCGCCTCTACGCGGAGCGCAGTGAGCTGCCCATGAGCGCAAGAGCCGGGCTGGCAGAGGCCATCGCCCGCACCACTGGAGCTGACGGCCGCAGCAGCAGCCTTCTTCGCGAGCTTGAAGGACACCTGGAGATCCAAGCCAGCTACGCGGTCATCACCCAAGAGAACCCTTCCCGTTGGGTCGCCCTCTGGGAAGGAAGCGCCGCCCCCACAGCAGCCACTGTGCGTGCACTGCTGGTGGCCGACCCAGAGAACCCGTTGTTGGTTCGTCTAGTCCAAGGCCTGGTGGCCAGCCGTCGAGATGGCCGCTGGGGAAACACCTACACCACCCTGTCCTCCATGGCCGCCTTGGTGGACTACGCCGCGCAGTTCGAGGACGGAGTCTTGGCCCGATCTGTTCGGGTTTCCTTGGGCAACAAAGAGCTTCTTTCCGGTGAGTTTGATGGAGCCAACCCAAAGCGCGCAGTCCTGCCCATGTCCGCCCTTCAGGCCGGCCAGCTCAGCATCCAACCCCAGGGCCGGGTCTACTGGGAGGCGCACCTTTCTTACGGCCTGCAAAACCCTGAGCCCCGGGACGAAGGCTTCACCGTGCAGCGCACGATGGTCATCCTGGAAGGCACCGGACACGGAGACACCGTGACCCCCGGCGCCTTGGTGGAGGTGACCCTCCAGATCACCACCCCAGTAGAGCGCAGCTTCGTCGCCATCGTGGACCCGCTGCCCGCCGGACTGGAGTCGGTCAACACGGCCTTCGCTACGACCGCGAGTGATCTGGGTGACGGGAATAGCCAGGACAGCGGCTACTATTACGGCGGCTGGGACACAGCCCCCCCCGCGGATCGCACCTGGTCCGACTGGGTCTTCAACCACCGGGAGCTTCTCGACGACCGCGTCGTACTCTACGCCGACTGGATGCCTGCGGGTGTTCACCGCTACACCTATGTGGCCAGGGCTACCACGCCGGGCACCTACACCCATCCAGCGGCCACCGCCGAGCAGATGTACGCGCCCGAAGTCTTTGGCCGCACTGGCGGCAGCACCTTCGTCGTCGGAACTCCCCCAGTCGCCCAGAACTAAGCGGTGAGCCGTTCATGGAAGCTGGCCTTGGGAGCTGTAGGCTTGGGCCTTGGGGCACTTGTCCTGTGGATCGCCACACCGCCCACGCTGCCGCCTGCGCCTCAGAGCTTCAGGGTGCTGGACCGTCACGGCGTCCTGGTCGCCGAGCTGGCCCCGGCAGGGACGGCCGGCGGACAACCGGTCTCCATCTTGCCCTCGACTTTGGCCCAAGCCTTCATCGCCGCCGAGGACCACCGTTATCGCCAGCACCTGGGTGTTGACCCAAGAGCCATCCTACGTGCCGCAAGAGTCAACATCGCGGCAGGCACCGTCACCCAAGGGGCCAGTACTCTGCCCATGCAGCTGGCCCGCAACTGCTGGACGCGCCCCCCAGGACTACGCGGAAAGCTCTGGGAAGCCGCCTGGGCCCTGCGCCTCTCCGCCCACCTGGACAAAGACGCCCTTCTGGTCGAATACGCCAACCGCGTGTACTACGGCCACCAAGCCTGGGGCATCGACGCAGCGTCCCAGGCCTACTTTGACAAGGCGCCCATTACCTTGAGCGTGGCCCAAGCCGCCCTGCTCGCGGCCCTGCTCCCTCAGCCCAGTGTCCTGGACCCGACACGCAATCCGGCTCAGGCGCTGCTCGCCCGCGACCGCGTACTCGAGCAGCTCATGGAGCTGGGCTACCTGGACCAAGCTGCCTTGGACCAGGCCCTTCTCGAACCCCTGCAGCTCAGCCGGCCCCCCGGCAGCCCAGACGCCCCCCACTTTCTCCGCCTTCTGGACCTGCAGCCCGGAGAGAACCCCACCACCCTGGACCTGGGCCTGCAGCGGCAGGTCCAAGCCCTGACTCAGAAACACCTGAGCAGACTGGAAACCCAATCGGTCACCCACGCCGCAGTGGTGGTGCTCGACACCCAGACCAGTCAGGTGCTGGCCTACGTAGGCAGCGGCGGTTGGCACCTTCCGGATGGGCAGGTCGACGGCGCTCAGTCCCGGCGCAGCCCAGGCAGCACCCTGAAACCCTTCTTGTATGCCCAGGCCTTAGAACGCCGCGAGATCACCTTGGCCACGCAGCTTTCGGATAGCAGCGGTACCTGGTCCAACACCCACGGGGCCTACATCCCACGAAACTACGACGAGCGCGACCTGGGTCCGCTGCGGGCGCGCGTGGCCCTGGCCACCAGCCGCAACCTCCCCGCCGTGCGCCTCTTGGAGCAGCTTGGGCTGGCCAGTTTTCATCGGCGCTTGGAAGACCTGGGCTTTGCCCTGCAGGAACGGCCAGATCACTACGGGCTCGCACTCATTTTAGGCTCAAGCGAGGTCACCCTGCTCCAGCTGGCCAGCGCCTACGCCACAATGGCCCGCCAAGGCCTATCCATCGAAGCGCAGCTCACTCCCGAGCGCCAACCGCCCATGCGCCAAGTCGGCAAGGCAGGGGCCTGGTGGCTCACCCTCCAAGCCTTGGATGATCCCAACGCACGCGCTCCGGCCTTTGGAGCGGACAGCGTGCTGGAACCCGAGCACCCACTGGCCGCCAAGACGGGCACCTCGGTGGGCTGGAGAGACAACTGGGCCGTGGGTGCCACCCCTCAGGTTGTGGTCGCGGTGTGGGTGGGCAACTTTGACGGCAGCCCTATGGCATCGGTCAGCGGTGTCACCGGTGCAGGTCCGCTGATGGCCGAAGTGGTCGATCTCACGCACGATCCCCAAGGCGGCCCACAGGAATTTCCCCGACCCAAGTCCATTGTACGGGCGCCGATCTGCCTGCCCAGTGGCATGGCGCCCTCTGAGCACTGCCCCAGCGTGGTGCGAGAGTTCTTCCTGCGCGGGACCCAGCCCACCGAGCCGGACACCTGGTGGACCTTGGCGGAGCTGGACCGCTACGGTGCTCTGGCCACCGGATGCCCCGGGGCCGAGCCCACACTCCTGCTGCGCTATCCCAGCTCAGCCAAGGCCTGGGCGCAAGCGGCCGGCAAAGATCCCTGGCCCACCCAGGATCACTCCTGCACGGTCCAGCCCAACCAACCGGCCACGTCTGGCCGCATTTTGTCCCCACCCGCAAACAGCGTCTGGTATCTGGACCCACAACGTGACCCAGAGGCCCAAGCCATCGCACTGCGCGGCCATGGAGAGTCTGAACAAGACTTGACTTGGCACGTCGACGGACAGGCAGTGGCCCAACATTCGTCTCACCAAGTGGGCCGCTGGGTACCCACTCCCGGCCCCCACCGGGTGGCGCTAATACAAGGCGTAACCCTGCTGGACCAAGTTGAAATTTGGGTCAGCGGAACCACAAAGGAGAGCCCATGAGCCACCCGGTCAACCTCTACTGCACTCTCTGGGAGCTCCCCGAGCTGGACTTCCCCCACACGCTCCTGAGCAGACGGGACTCGCAGGACCCTGACTTGTACGAGCACCTACAGGGCTTTATCGGCTTTGTGACACACGATGGTAGCCGTCCCATGAGCACGACGCTCTACCACGTCATCCAGCACATCCAACGCGTGCAGAACCACCTCACCCTTCAGGTGGAGGAAGCGAACCTGGACGCAATGAGCAACTGGGCGAAGCGAGCCAATGCCCTGATCGTCCTACCGGACGCCAGCGTGCGCGATCCAGCCGGCCTGGTCTTGGTCTCGGGCCAGGACGGCGCCTGCCATCCAGACGCGCAAATGCCCTACCCGCCAGACGCCCTGCAACGCAAAGAATCCACCATGGCGATTTTAGAGGAGAGAGGCATCTCGGTTCCCGCCGAACTCCCGCCAGTCGTAGGAGTAGGTGAACTGGCGCTGCGAGACCCCGAGGAGCTGGTTGGCCGCGCCCTGGCATTGCTCTCTGTGGCGGTCTACGCAGAAGGACTCCACAGCGGACGACCGGTCTCAAGCGCCGAGATTCGAGCCCGCCTACCCAGCGCTGATCTCTCTCCAAAAGAAGCGAGCTTCTTGGCCGCTCAAGAACCAACAGCCCAGCAGATCGTTGATCACGCTTGGCGCTACGAGGCACTGGCCGTTGTGATGTGGGTCCTGGGCCACCTTCCTGACCTGGGCTGGCCCAGCCAAGGGGCCGATGTACCCACACTGGCCAAGACCATCTTTGAGCTGGGGGAGCACGGCTTGTTGGCCAGGGCGTCCGTGCGCAGCGAGACCGAGATCTTGAATGCACTGGACCTAAACGTGAGACTGCACTGGGCCGCACGCCAGGCAAAGCGAGAGGGGGACACCCCACCCGCAGACCTGCACACCAGCGTACTCATGGAGCGACAGGGTGCTCTGAATTGGATCGCCTGCAGAAACGACGCCGACTGGGACCAGGTCGACACCCAGACCTGATGGAACACGAGCGAGACTCGGCCACAAATCAACGCTCCGACCACTCAAAACCACCCTCAGCGATCCCGCTCGCCTACCGTCCAGCTTGCATTGAGTCCCAACGTGCCCACCCCACCAGACATTCTGACCTACTACGAGCGCTTGGCGCCCACCTACGACGTGGATCGGTTTCAAAACTCCTACGGCCGCCACATCCACGCCCAGGAGACGCGTATTCTACGAGAGTTTCTGCCCGCATCAGGCCAAGTTTTGGACCTGGGGTGCGGCACCGGCCGCTTCTTGGACCTGGCCACCGCAGGCACGGATCCCAGCCCAGCCATGCTGCAACAGGCGCGCATTCGTTACCCGGCACACGATCTACGTCCCATGCCCACCCAAGACCTACCCTTCAAGCCCGGCACCTTCGACGCCGCCTTCAGCATGCACGTCTTTATGCACCTGAATTTGGCTAGGATACAAGCCTTGCTCCAAGAGCTGCACCGGGTCGTGCGGCCAGGCGGCCACATCATTGTGGACGCACCTTCCCTGTCCCGCAGGCGACTCACACGAACACAACCCAGCGGTTGGCATGGCGCGACAGCATTGGACTCTGGCCACCTGAGTGGCCTGGCAGGCCCTGGCTGGCGCTTGGTATCGGACCAGGGCATCCTGACCTTGCCCGTACACAGGTTCCCAGATTGGCTGCGCACCCCACTCCTCCCAGCCGACGAGGCCCTGTCCAAAGGCCCGCTGCGACGCCTCTCATCCTACAGAATCTACAAATTCCAAAGGTTAATGTGAGCTTCACACTGACCCTGCGGCGACACCTGCGGCAATTGCAGCGTTCTGTAGTCGATCGTCCCACGGCCTCGACTTGGCTACAACAGAACACACCACAGACAGATTGGCTCGAACAATTACACCTTACCCAGGTCGTAAAGCCATCCTCCAGCACCGCGGCGAAGCTCAACAACATCGCTCTTGCCGCGAGTCACATCAACGACCGCGAGTGGGTGCCTGATCAGCGTTTTGTATTCTGGCACCTTGTGGGCCAACCCAGTCAGGAAAGGGGTTTCCAAGCCGGCCGCAGTCTGCTTGGAGGCGAGCTGGTCTCGGACATGGGTGGCGGACTGTGTCAGCTGGCGGGAGGAATGTATCACTTGGCCCTGCAAGCCGGCTTGGGAATCGAGGAGCGACACAACCACAGCGTTGATCTGTACACACCGGCCACGCGCTATACCCCCCTGGGATCTGACGCTGCCGTGGCCTGGGCGTTCAAAGACCTGCGCCTAATCAATACGCTGGGTCAAAACATAGCCTGGCGAATCACCATTCGAAAAGACGCCGTACGCTTTGCACTTCACGCGGAGCACCCAATCGCGGAGTGCCCCATTCGTTTCGAACGGCTTCCGGACCTGGTTGGAGGCCGCCAAGTTCGTACCTGGCGTGCCAGGGGAGGAGCAGTGGAGCAGATCAACCACTCTACTTACAAGTTGCCCATACAGAGCTAATCAGTTC
Organism: uncultured bacterium; assembly: GCA_905480105.1. Lineage (GTDB taxonomy): Bacteria > Myxococcota_A > UBA796 > UBA796 > CAJQPC01 > CAJQPC01. The sequence continues at coordinate 57,228 of CAJQPC010000071.1, forward strand.
CGAGACGAGCCAAGACACTCTCAGGCAACGCAATCAGCTTGTACTCTCTGTCCACACAAGCCAGCTCGACCTGACCGTCCACCATAGGGAACTTGCCATCGGGGCGCCAAATTTGCTGTGTGAACACCAAGCGATAATTGCTCTCCTTTTTGACCGAAGTACGCACCTGTACCAGATCCCCAAAGCGTGCGCCCTCCTTGAACTTTAATGTAGCCTTGTACACGACAAAGCCCACACCGTCCTGGTCCCACATCCGAACCAACTCGGGCACACCCAGCAGGTGCTCACGAGCGCGCTCAAAATACTTTAGATAATTGGCGTGATAAACCACGCCCGAATGGTCGGTGTCTTCGTAATAGATCTGGACGGGCAGGATGGTGTTCATCCCCGCCTATTAACGTCCCCTGGTGCATCCGTTCAACCAAGGGACAAGGACGTCCCTGATCAATGAAACTGCGCGAGCCACTGCGGCCGCAAACACACGTGCACAGACACTCGGCGTGAACAGCGGGGGACGGTCTGGGGCGAGACCTGGACCATGGACCGCACACCTGGGCCGGGATTCCTATTCCCTGACATTTGCCGAATCGGAAGCCGAGCAGCCAGAAAGGAAGGATTTTTCGCGAACCACTGGCCCGATCCATTGTCCGGTAAAACACGGGCGGCGCTCAGGGCACCGCTCAGTGAGACACGGAGACGCGCGATGTCGCTCAACAGCACTGCTCTGCCTGCAACACGGGCCCTACGAATCGGAGTCGTCCACAAAGGACGCGTGGTGCACGAGCAAGTCTTCTCAGAGTCCGAGCGCATCCGTATTGGCAGCGACCGCAACGCCGATATCGTCCTGGCGCCGGGGACAGTCCCTCGCTGCCGAACGCTGTTCAACAAGCAGGGAGATGCCTGGCAGCTCTGTCTACAGGCCCAGGATCAAGGTCGTCTCTCCAAAGGTCCCATTCGGGATCTGGCTCAGTGCATCGCCGCTGGGAAGACCCAAGTCTCTCTGGATTGCAGCGGGAAAGGCAAGATCTCCCTCGGCCAGGTCACGGTACTCTTCCAACTCATCCCTGCACCCGCCGGCCGACTGCAAGCGGGGGCATTTAGGCCACGCCTTGTGGAAGAGGATGACCCCGTCTTCTTGGGTTCACTGGCGCTGATCTCCAGCGCCGCCGCTGTGCTGATGATCTGGGTGGTTCAGCAGGAGCCCCTCGTGCGCTTGACCATCGAGGAGGTGCCGCCGCACATCGCCGAGATGATCTTTGTGCAGCCGGCCCCCAAGCCAGTCCCAGAGCTTGGGGTCCTGAGGGATCCAGAGGCGCCTGCTACAGCAGTAAAGCGGGTGGAGACGCTCGTGGTGGAGCAGCCCGACTTAGGTATCGGCAGCTCTCCACGCAGCGCCGGAGAACGCAAAGTTCTGGCACAACAGACCGTGCACAACGCCTTAGACGTCTTCGGTCTTGGAAACCAAGGGGAGTCCAGGTTCCAAACCCTAATCTCAGACCGCGGCTCAGAGGTCGAGGACCTATTTGCAGAAAAGATAGCCAACAGTATCGGGCAGGTTCAGACCGCCACGATGGGGCCGAGTATTCGACGTGGCAGCAACAGTGAACTGACCATTGGGTCAGTGGTCCTGGAGCAGACCGAGACCCACGCCAGTCAGGTAGCCACAAACCCGGTTGTTGATGTGATGGGTCGCGCACCCAACACAGAGGAGTTGGTCACAGGCGACAACCAGGCCCTAGAAAAGCTGCTGCGTAGGCAGCTTGGTCCCGCCGTAAAGACCTGCTACGAGCAGGTGCTCAACTCGAACCCGTCTGCAGAAGGCCGCATTGAGGTGCGCTTAGAGCTCTTCGACGGTGAGGTGATGGAGCTCACCATGGTCTACAACGAGATCGCCCCCCAGATGGGCACCTGCCTGAGCCGAGCCGCCAACCGGTGGAGTTTTGGCTTGGCCGAGGGCAGCGTGGTCATGCCCTACGTACTGAGTCACTCTGAGTAATACACCGCCGCTGCTCTAATGACCGTCACCAAAGTCTTGGCCCTTTCATCGCGCCCAAACAGCCCGGTCTGGCCAGACAAGACGGCCAAGTGGCCACGTCAAGTGCTACCGAGACGCCTCGCCAACGACAGAAATCACAAAGCACCGGTCTGAACGTTCCAAGCCGTGCTGCGGGTCCACCCAGACAGCCACCGCTGGGCCCGCGTAGACCGCCACACGAAACTCCAAGTCCAGCTCACTCACAGATTCCATGGCCTGAGGGTCCAAGACGAGGTGACACATCGTGAGTGAGTGCTCTCCCAGGGCATATCCCGCCTGAAACCCATCCAAGCTCGAATCCGTCTCTACCGCAGTGCGCGCCCCCCTATTCGACCCGAGCCGCTGGCTCAGTAACGACCACGCATGTTCAAACATGGTTCGCACAACAAAGGCCGGCTCCGCGAGCCAACCCAACTTCCAGCCCGCCCACCAGGTCCCATACATGGTAGCGACAACGCAGCCGAGCAGGAGCAAGTCCTGAACCATGAGATTGGGCAACGTCACGCTCTAAACCCAGGAAGAAGAGTGTTCAGATTTGGGGCTACGCAGGTCCCTCCCTGCACCTTCGACGCGTCGAATTCAGCGCCGGCCAAACCCTGGCCTTGGCAGCCCAGCAGCGGCAGCAAAGCAGCCCAGATCTGTTCTTGTGTCACCCCAGCATCCCGGAGCGCACGAATTTCTGTGCTGCCGTGGCTCTTGCTCAGCTTGCGGCCATCCGGGCCCAGGAGCAGGGGCACATGCAGCCAGCTTGGTTGTGCCCAACCCAAGTATTGATAGATCTCTACCTGCACCGCGGTAGGCTCCAGCAGGTCTCCCCCACGCACGACCTGTGTCACCCCATCCAAATAGTCGTCCAGCACGACAGCCAGTGGGTAGCCAGGCTCACCGCCACGCCGCAAAAGCACCGCGTCTTGGTCCGGAACGAAACTCTGGGGCCCTTGCGCCCTGTCCAGAAAATGTATCAATTCTTGCTTGGAGCGCAGCCGCACCGCCCCCGTCACTGATGGTGTATCCCGGTGCGAACACACTCCAGCCAAGCGCCGCTTTCGGCTGCAGTCACACCGGTAGGTCGGCAAGCCCTCAGTCCGGTAGCTACGAGTGGACTGGGCCGGAACCTCACGATCCCAGTGTAGCCCAAGCCACTCCAGATCTCGCCGCTGCCCGTCCGCGATATCCCTGCGTGACCGTCCTTGGTCCAGATCCTCCAGTCGCAGGAGCAGCTCGCCTTGCACCGCGCGTACGGACAACCAGGCCGCACCAAAAGCCAAGGCGTTGCCCAGGTGCAGGTGCCCAGAGGGTGTGGGAGCCAAGCGACCCCGAGCGACGCCCATCAGCGCCCGCAGCTCAGATTCGCCTGGGTGGGATGAAAGACCTCGCGGGAGAGCCCCTCGGCGGCCACGTCCTGTGGTGAGAAAGGAATGGTCAGGGCCTGGTTGCCCAGCCACAACTCCGCTTGGTCTGCGAAGTGGGGATCGCCGGCCAAGCCGCTCTGCCCACCTGGGATGATGTTTACGACTTCGACGCTGTCTTGGCCCAGTGCAACGACCATGCGGAAGACTGGCCCAGAGCCATAGTCAAAGTTGTCCGTGGAAAAGCCGTTGTTGGCAGCGTCCACCGCCAGTGTGTCTCCGTGGCGAGGGAAACCGACCAAATCGTTCCGGGGGTCGTCCCGATCCAGGTCCGGCGCAATGGGGAGCAGGTCGGTGGTGATCGAAAAGGGCTCGGTCAGGAAGGAAAAGTCGTCTCCCAAGAAGCTGGCCAGGATGCTGTCAAAGCGCACAACATGCTTCAAACCCCAGATCCAGTTCTTCATCTCGGGGCTTCCGTAACCGCCGCGCTCTCGCTCTTCGCTCTCAGACTCCAGCCAGAGGAAGGAATCGAGCAAGGCCATAAGGGCAATCTCTTGAGAGACTTCTATTTCGGTCGTGTCCTTGATGTCGAAGAAGATGGACTCGCCGGTCTCCTCGTTCCAAGCCGCCAGCTCTCCAGGATTGTTCTCACCCCTCCCATCGACCATGAGGGTCAGGGCACGGGTGATGCCGGTGGCGCCAGTGGGCTCCCAGACATCCGGCATGCCCTCGTCGCTAAACACCATGGACTGAAAGCGGCCCATCCATGCGTTGTGGATGGTCGTCGCCACAGCCATGGTGGCCTCGTTCTCTCCCGGGGTGTGATAAAAAGTTTCCACGCCAGACAGTGCAGGATAATCGGCGTCCTTCCAAGCCTGCAGATAAACAAGGGCCTCATCCATACGGTCTGCATCCTGCAGATACAGGTCGAGAATGCGCGCCTCGATGTCTGTGAGAGGACCGTCGGTAGACGCCAAGACTTGAGCCAGCTCGATGGACTCCACCAATACGGGGCCAAAAGCCGCGCCCAGAGAGGACTTGATGTCCCCCTGGATACTCTGCATTTCTTCAATGTCTGCGCGGTTCTCAGCGATGGCCTGGGAAAGCAGTGTATCGATGCGGTCCGCACGGTAGCCCTCGATCCAGGAGCCGCCGATGTACCACGGATCGTTGGTCAGCGAATCGTCGGTGCTGATGTTGCCTGGGTCGTTGTTCGCGGTGAACACATACCCCTGCTCAGGGTTGAGACTCTGTGGGTACACATCCAGTGGCACCACACACTTATAGGGGTCAGACTCCCCCTCCACCACCCAACCGTCGGCCGTGGGGATCTCAAAGCCAGAGTATCGGGTGCCGTCCAGGACCTGCTGCGGATTGGAGCCCGGCAGCCAGCTGCCATCAGCGGCACGCTCCAAGTACTCACGGCAGGGAACAGCCTGGTAGCCAGTGTAGTAGATCTGGCCACTAGAGTCGGAGACCGTGAAGTTCTGACTGTAGGCCACTAGACCCAGGGTGGCCTGACGGAAGTCTTGCACGGTCTCGCTGTGACCAAATGCGTCCAGCGCCTGGAGCATGTTCCCGTTGTCCAAACCGGTATAGTCAAAGCTCAAGGCGGTCACAATGCCGTCGCCGTCTATATCCTTGGGCACCACAAAGTCGCCGCCCAACATAATCACAGTCTCACCGGACTGTACTTCATAGTCTGCGCTAACCGCATCCCCTTCTATGTCGGCCAGCCAGCGGCCATCAAAGGTGGTGTATCTCCGCCAGATCTCGGTGCGACCCTGAGAGTCCAGCAGCGGGATGTCGGCCACAACAAAGGACTCATCCACAGCCGAGAGAGCCTTTTGCTCCCCTTGAAAGAGGGTGGAGAGAGGCGCGCCGTCGGCATCCAGGGTGAGTTCCTCGCGATACCAATCCGTGATGTCGCCCATCAGCTGGGTCTGACTCCAGGCAACCTTTCCGTTGGTACCCACTGCCATGTAGGGCATGCCGGGGATGGTCAGACCCAGCTGGTGGGTGTCTCCGCCGCCAAGAAGCTCGGTGTCCAGGCCCACCTGCCAAAACAGGCCCGGGATATCCAGGGCCAAATGTCCGTCACCAGCCATCAGGCTACGGCCATCCGGAGTCGCACTGCCGGCCACGGCCCAGGCGTTGGACCCAAAGCCCATGTTCCAGTCGTGGCCCAGACGCTCCTGCAGCCTGTCATTGCGGTCAGCGGCTCGGTTGAGCAGACCTGTCTCAATGCGTTGAGCATGAGGATCCGCCTTGGGACTACCACCGGGCCCTGGGGGTCCTTCCACGCCCTGCTCGTTCCAGCCTCCTTCCGACGAAGAGGCCAGCTTCGGCGGTGCGACCCGCCACCAGATGTCCTGGTATACGCCTGCTTGACGGAGTTCCGCATAGGGGGCTCCGTCAAAGAGACCCGGCAAGGTCGCTTCTGTGCGGGCCCGTCCCACGTCCCCAGTCTCGTAGCCCAGGTTGTAGATAATGGTCGCGGCCACTCCAGCCACCGAGCGCCGGTCAAAGGGCTGCATCAGATCGGTGGACTCCTCGGCCCCCAGGAAGTTGCCGGCCAGCTCCAGCTCAGAGGGGGGCGGCACCGCACCGGTGGACGCCGCCAAGATGTATGCGTTGATGCCCTCGGCATATGCATCCATCCACTCCTCTTGATCTGGAGAGAGGTTGGCGAGCACCTGCTCGGCCACAAAGGTCATGCCGCTGGAACGGCTCTCCATGTCCGACTCCAAGGCATCGTTGCCCAAGAGCTCGGAGACCGTGCCCAAGCCCAAGCGACGGGCCAGGTCGATCTCGAAGAAGCGGTCCTGAGCAGCTACAAAGCCCATCACACGTGCCAGGTCCACGCGGTCCTCGGCGTAGATGTGCGGGACATTCGCCTCCGTTCGCACCACCTGCGCCTCGCAGCGCAGGCCCGGTAGATATCGAGAGACATCCATCGGAACGCTCTCGATGACGGGAGGCTCGTAGGCGGGGGGGCATCCAAGGAGGATAAGCAGCATGGGCGGTTCCTTTCCTAGCCACACGACCTATCCGCCAGCACGCTCCCGCGCGAGGGCCCGCAAGGACAGGCGCCACGAGTCGACCAAGGCGTTCTTCATGCGCACCCGCCCGCGGCGCACCCGCCCTTGCGCCTCCAAAGCGCTCAAGACTTGGACCAGCGCCTGGATTCCATCCCTTCGGGCCAAGATGGGATTGTCCGGGTTCGCAGTCAGGCTTAGAGCAATATGGGGCGGCAAGCTGTCTAGGATCTGCGGCAGAGAAAACCCACCCATCGCCAACATTCTCAGCGCGGCGCCAGGGGTGCCGGGGAGAAGAACCCGCAGCAATGCGGCTTCCAGACTCGGATCGATGAAGTTAGTTTCCACACCATGCCTATCGCTTTTCTTCTTATTGCTTGCACGTCTCCTTCGCCAACGGACTGGAAACCCGTGGACTTACTCTCTCAAGTTGACGTCTTTGTGGGCTCGGGCGGAGATGCTTTTGGGTACGGCGGCCTGACCCCGGCAGCACAGGTACCCAACGGTCTGGTCAAAGTGGGACCGGACACCAGCGCGGAGTCCAGCCGTTTCGAGTTCCAACACACCGCCGGGTACGACTTTGATGACCCCTACGTCACGGCCTTCTCTCACTATCGACTGCCCGGAATCGGCGTGGGAGACGGAGGCGGACTCGGCGTGATGTTCGCTGGGGAGAAACAGAGTGGAGATTGGGGCGAGTACCGGGCCCCTTACGCCCGAGAGGATGAACAGGCAGCACCTGGCCGATACCGACTGGCTCTTCCCGGTTTAGGCCAGGTTGAGCTGGCAGCAGCCCAACGCGGCGCCATCCATCGCTACACCTGGGAGACCGAAGAGCACTGGCTCATGGTCCATCTGGCCCACGTGGGCGGCAGCGGCACCGTGGTAGAGGAAGGTGAACTCATACAGACTGAGAGCGGACTGGAGGGCTGGCTGCGTCTAAATGGTGGGCTGACCGGGCGCGGGGAGCAAGGCGGCGTGCCGCTCTATTTTGTCATCGACTTCTCCCAGGCCCCGGTGGAGAGCGAGCTTAGTCTGAACGGAGAGCCCGTCGAGGGCACAGTAGGCGGTCCCGGTCTGGCCAACCTGCGCTTTGAGGGCGATAGCGTGGAGCTGCGGGTGGGCCTAAGCGTGGTCGATGTGGCCGGTGCCCGAGCCAACCTGGAGGCTGACCTGGGCGAAATGAGCCTGGAGGCGCTGCAGGACCAAGCCACCGACCAGTGGCAAGCGGTCTTTGACACTGTCCAGGTCGCCGGCGGCACAGAGGAGCAGCAGGCCATCTTCGCCTCCGCGCTTTATCACGCCCGCTCCATGCCCACTTCCTATTCAGACGTGGACGGGCGATTCCGGGGAGTAGACTCCCAGGTTCACCCTGCACGAGAGCGTCCGTTTTACAGCGACTTTAGCGGCTGGGACACCTATCGAACACTGCACCCTTGGGTGATCTGGGTGTGGCCAGACTTGGGCACCGACTTGGCGTCCGCCATCGCGGACATGGGTCAGCAGCTGGGCTACCACCCCCGCTGGCCAGCCGGCACCACCGAGGCCGGGTCAATGGTGGGCTCCCCGCTGGAGATCGTGCTCGCCGAGTCAGCCCTGAAGGGCCTGGACTTTGAAGGGCAGGATGCCGCCTTTGAGTTGTGTGTACAACATAGCTTTGATGGCGACTTAGACGGCCAGCGGCGCCACAGCCTTCAGGACTACATCGACTATGGCTACATCCCCGTGGAGAGTGAAGATGGGAGCGTCTCCAAGACACAGGAGATGGCCATTGTGGACCACGCCATAGGGGCCTGGGCTGCTCAGCGCGGGGACACCAACGCCCAGGCCTTGTTGGCCCGTTCGGGCAACTTTGCCAACGTGCACGACCCCGACAGCAACATGGCCGCTGGCCGCATGGCTGACGGGAGTTTTATGGAGCCTGGGTTGGAGGGCTGGCCGGATGAGTACGTCGAGGGCAACACCTACCAGTACACCTGGCTAGCGCCCCATGACGCAGCGGGCTTGGCTCAGGCCTTTGGTGGAAACCAGATCGCCGTGACCAAGCTGACGGAGCTCTTTGAACTCAGCGACGCCGCACCCGACACGGACTTTCCCGACCCCTATTATTGGCACGGGAACGAACCCGATCTACACGCCGCCTTTCTCTTTGCCGAATGGGGAAGACCTGAGCTGACCCAAGAGTGGGTGGGCTGGATTCAGGAACGCCGCTACGCCCTGGACTCGACTGGTTTGGACGGAAACGACGATGGCGGCACGTTGAGCGCTTGGTACCTGTTTGCAGCTGTGGGCCTGTACCCGCTGAACGGCACGGACCGCTATGTGCTGACGGCGCCGCTGTTTGACCATGTGCGAATCGGTGGCTTAGAGATTGGGGTCATGGGCCAGGGAGAGATTCAAGGGGTCATTGTCGACGGCGAGGTCTGGGAGGGGTGGACGATCTCGCACGGAGAGTTGATCCGTGCGGAGAACTTGGTGTTTGTGCTGGGAGGGTGAGCTTTCGGGTCGTGCTGCGCTCCAATCAACGGGTTCCACCCTGACTCACGTACCGGATTACTGACCCAGCACCCGGGCAACAGGGAGACACAGCGTGATGTACACCCCAGAGTCCAGGCGAACGCAATAGACCACCCCCACCCCTCTTGTACCCAGGAGCACCAATGGGCTTCCGCTCGTCGATCAAGTCTGCAGTAAAGCGTGCCCTGGGCATGGAGCACCAGGCCAAGTCCACTCCTGTGGCGCGCACCCCGCCGGTTCCACCACAGGATCAGGACAACGCCGCGAGTTTAGCGAACATTGAGTGTGACGCACAGGAGCTCAAAGAGCGCCTGGAAGCTGGAGAAGAGATCGTCATTGTAGATGTACGCACGGACGGCGAGGTGGCCGGCGGCATGCTTGCAGGTGCACTTCACATTCCTCTCCAACAACTGGAAGCGCGCTGGAAGGAAGTGGAAGACGCCAACGAGATCGTCTGCTATTGCGCGGCCGGAATGCGGTCCCTGCGGGCGGCGGAGCTGCTGCGAAGCAAAGGCTGCATCAACGCGACCTCGCTGGCGGGAGGACTGCCAAGCTGGACGGACATTGGTGGGAAGATCGCGAAGGCTTAGACCTTCCCGAGAAGAGACCCGCCGAAAAACAACCCAGGCAGCCCGAGCGGACTGCCGTGGTCCGAACTCGGGCCCAGGCCCCTGCGGTTCAGCTGTTCTCCGTGAACTTGCCGAACTCCCGGCGGTTGAGCCACTCGGGAAAGCCGTTGCCAAGTCCGCGGCCGGCCCAGTTGCGAGAGACGCGGCCCACGAAGAGCTTGTCCCCGTCTTTCATCTTCTCGCCGAGCATGTCCCGCACCTTGCGGGGGCCCAGTGGGCTTTCCAGCAGCCAGGCACCAGGAATGCGATTGGACCAATTACCCAAGGTCTTGAGTTCCGCTTCGAACTCTGGGTTCTCGCCGTTGGCGAATGAGAAGGTGACAAGCAACATCATGATAGAACTCCTCTGGTGCGGCGTCTTAGCACGCTGAGCACGGAGAGGAGTGACTGCACCCAAACGTGGGTTTCGGTCCACCCCATGTAGACTGCGTGCCATGTCTTGGAGATGGAGTGCAGCGCCCAGTGGAGTTGATTCTTGCGCGCCAATGGTGCGCACTACTGACGACCCCAGTGTTGCTCTTTGAACCGGACGGAACGCTGGTTTATTTCAACGAGGCTGCGGCAGCACTGCTTGGCCGGACCTATGGCGAGTCCGGAGGGCTGACCCGCGCCGTGTGGCAGGCGGCCTTTCGCATGGAAGACACTCTGGGGGCGTCACTGAGTCAGGACGACAACCCTTTGGCGCGTGCCTTGGACGATGGGATACCCGCCCAAGCGCAAGTCGTTCTTCGTGGCATGGATGGCGAGCTACGCACCCTGCAGGTGACCTCGGTTCCCTTGGGAAGTCTGAGCCAAGCCAAGCTTGGGATCATGGCCTTGCTGCATGAGGTGCGCTGAGTGGAACTGACTTTCTACGGGGTGCGCGGGTCCTTCCCCAGCCCAGGCCGGGACTTTGTTCGCTACGGCGGCAACACCTCGTCGGCCATCTTGCGTCACGAAGGACACCTGCTCCTCCTGGACGCGGGCACCGGCATCGTGCGCGCCGGAGAGATTGAAGCGTGCCACAACCAACGTATCGATATCCTTCTTACGCATCTGCACATGGACCACGTGCAGGGCCTGGGGTTCTTCGGACCGCTCTTCCACCCTGGCCGGGACGTGCACATCTGGGGACCGCCCAGCACCACACGCAGCCTTCGCAAGCGCCTGGGCCGCTACCTGTCCCCGCCCCTGTTTCCCGTTCACTTCAACGAGCTGCCAGCCAAGGTGGTCTGCCACGACGCCAGCTGGGACCGCTGGGAAATCGGCCCCTTCGCGGTCAACGCACAGCTCATCACCCACCCGGGCCCAACCTTGGGCTTTCGCATCCAGGCGGCCGGAAAGGTGGTGGCCTTCCTTCCCGACCACGAGCCGCAGCTGGGCTGCAAGGACCTACCCGCCGGACCTTGGCTCAGCGGCAGTGCCTTGGCGCAGAATGCCGACGTGCTGATTCACGACGCACAGTACACCCAGAAGGAGTATGAGACGCGGGTGGGCTGGGGCCACTGTACCCCGGAGGTGGCGCTGGACTATGCCCGAAAAGTGGGTGCCAAACGCCTGATCTTGGACAGTCATGAGCCCACTCGCACCGATGCGGAACTCGACGCATCCGTCGCGCGGCTGACCACCCAAGAGCTGCCTGTCCTGGCTGCAGCAGAAGGGCGTGTCTACACGGTCTAAGAGACGCGGGAGTGCGGAGAGAACCGCGGTCGGCTACCGTGGGTCCCATGACGCTTCTACTTGCCCTGGCCTGTGCAAACGGCCCCGCTGCTCTGGTCGCTCCCGACCGCTCAGAGCATCTCTTGGACCGGCCCTTCCCCAGCGAAGAGCTGATGGACGAAGACGGCACCATCGACCTGTCCGCGTTCCCGGAGTCCGGCACTGAGCTGGGAACGACGATGACCCAGGGATGGGCCCGCATGGCCGGTGAGACGAGCCACGGTTTCTCTCACCTGGGCGCCATCAGCTTTCGCTTTGAGGGTCCCATCGAAGGCCTAGAGGAGCGCTACGAGGGCTTGGAAGACGACCCCATCCAGCTCATCAGTCTAGACTCGGGCGAGCGACACCCCCTCTGGGTGAAGTTCGTCGAAGACCCGAAGGGCGACCCCTTCCTACGAGAAAACACCCTGCTCATCGCGCCCGACCCCACGGCTCCCCTGCGCTCCGGTGAACGCTACATGGCCTTTGTAGACAAGAGCTTGGCTCAATCCCCACAGGACTATGCGCTACCCGAAGAGGCCCCCAAGCAAGCCGTGGTGGCGACCATTTTCCCAGTACAGGACAGCCTGGGTCAGCTCGAGACCTTGATGGCGGCCACAGATGCGGCCCTGGATGCCGATCCCTCCCTTTTGGAGGCGGTCTCCCTGCGCCGAGTCAGCTCCTTGGACTACAGCATCGGTGAGACCCCGTCCGGAAAAGAGGCCACCGTCGTGACGGTCACTTTTGAAAATGGCGAGACGGAGCTGACCTACCTGGACAACTACGTGGACCTGCAGGAGCAGTCTCTGGACCTACAGGACTGGCCGATGGCCGTCTACCAGGCAGAGATTCAGACTCTGGCTTTTCAAGACCTGAGCGCGCAGCCCTATGCCAAGCCTGGGGTGGGGCTGATCTCAGACTTTAATCGCAGCGGCGATGGCTGGATCGACTTTGATGCGGATGGCGCGCTGATCCGCGACCCGGTCCCCGAGTCCATGCGCATCGTGATCCAGGTACCCAAGGACAGCGCCACGAAACGTCCGGTAATGACCTGGGACCACGGCACCGGAGGACACGCCTACAACGCCGTGCGCCGCGCCATCAGCGGCTCCAAGGCAGAGGATGTCTCGCAGGCACTGGCCGACGCGGGCGCCGTGGTGGTCAGCCGCGACCAGCCGCTCTATGGCGCGCGCTACCCCCTGATCGACCAAGGCTTTGATGCATCCTTGGGTTTCTACAATATCGGCAACTTGCCCGCCTTCCGCGACAACCAACGCCAGGCGGGCGTGGACCACAGAGTCCTACAGCGATTCTGTGAGGAGCAGCTCCCAGCCCTGTTTGACACCGACCCCCAGCGCATCGGCGCCTTCGGACACAGTTTGGGCAGCGTGACCCTGCACATTGCTTTGGCCGGCCAACAAGGCACCGGCGCGTCAGCGGCCCTGGTCTCAGGAACAGGTGGTTACTTCACCTACTACATTCTCGAGACCGGGCTGCTCGGCACCAGCAACGATGTTGTGGGGCTCATCGCCCCACTGATCGGCGTAGATGAGACCACACTGGCCAGCGCACAGGCATCCGAGCTCATCGCAGCGCTCGTTGGCGTACCCGAGAGCGGCTGGGAGCACATGGACCGCTTCCACCCCGTGATGGGCCTCTTCCAGACCATCATGGACCCCAGTGACCCGCTGGCGCTGGCACCAACGCAAGTGGTGCCAGAGACCATTGTGTTGGGTGTGGGGGATCTACAGGTTCCGAATCTGACCACGGAGTGGCTGCAGGACACGCTGCCGGACGCGGAGACCGTGGTCTGTACACCCAGCAGCGACGACTATGATCCCCACACGTGTACGTATGTGGAAGCCGTCGGGATTGAGAGCTTTTACGAGTTTATGGTGGGCTTGTAGAGGCCACATGGCCAGCGCTTGGTCGGTGTGGACCCGCTCGTAAGAGCCCGTCCAACACATCTGACCCAGTCAGCGCATGGTCCATGCTTTGCTACCCGACCTACTGCTCGGAGTTCGGCACACCGTAGACAGCGCCTACGTATGGGCCATTCAGGAAGAGCTCAGGGTCCAACTCGCTCTGGAGCAGAGTGCCCTTGTACTCGTCGGTGAGCAGCAGGCGGGCACACTCGGCCAAGCCAGCGGCCGTGGTGGACTGAATGGCGCGCAGGGTCTGGCCGCCGAAGGCCTCGGGCAGCACCATGTAGGCAGCATCCAAGCGATGACGGCGGTTGGTAGAACCTTGACCTTCGACGGATGCATAGACAACAACCACGTCGTCTTCCATCTCGGGGATTGTGCCCTGCATCATGTCCTGGAGCTTGTTGATGCGGTCCGGATCGCTGCCGAACTTCGCCAGTTCCTTCTTGACCCAAGCCCAGTGACCTGGGTAGCGCAGGGTCTTGTAGTCCAGGTCGCGAGCCCGGCCAGCCAGAGCTTCGGGCAGGTCGGCGGCGCCGCCAGAGGTGGTTGCCTCCTCGTACGCCAGTCCGTCGATGAGCAAGGTCTCCACCTGCTCCAGGGAGTCCACCAGGACCGTCTCGTAGTCGCGAACGACCTCGGCCTGCTTGACGTACTCGGTCGCCACGCCAATCGGGCTCCAGGTAAATCCGTAGAAGTGAGGGGCCTCGGCGTTCTGGGTCAGGGCGCCAACGCGCATCTTGACCACGTCGACCTTGTCCACGCTGTAGCGCTCGCAGAAGTCGTTGAAGAGGCGCATGGCCAGCACGTTGATCATGCCGGGGGCTAGGCCACACTGCAGCGCAAATCCGGTCTTTGCGTCCTTGGCCATCTCCATGATCTGCTTGGTCTCGGCCACGTACTCGGTCAGGTTCGCGTAGTGCAAGCCATGCTCCAGGGCCCAACCGGCAACACGAGGGGCCTGGCCACCGGGCAGGCAGTCCAGGACCAAGTCGCAGCCTGCGAGAGCCTTCGCCAGCTCGTCGGTCATGCCCTTCAGCGGAATCTTGATGGCCTGGACGCTTCCTGGGGCCTGGCTGTCCTGCTCGATGAACGCCACAGCGCTCTCGGCCTGCTCCATGTAGGCATCGCCCAGGATGAGGTCGACCTGAAGCTCGCCGAGCTCCCGCAGCAAGAGACCAACTGCACGACCGATACCGCCGCTGCCGGCAATGAAGACACGCTTACTCATGGGAGACCGTCCTGGTAGAAGATGGCCGCCCTATAGCGGGCTTGCCTTTACTCCTCCAGCAGGGCTTGTACGCCAGGCGGGGCCTTAAAGTCTGGGAGCTCCTGTGGATCCTGCTCAAAGGTGTCGAGCGTGGCGACCATAAGCAAGGTCAGCATTGTCGTTTCGGTAACAGCAGGCATGGCGATTCCATCCACGACCTGCCAGTCACGCATGACGCTTTGCTGACGAATCTTCCCCATCGGCGTGGGCACTTTTCCGCTCGTCCCGATGTTCACGCCTGTATTCACCAGAAAGAAGATTTTGGTGGGCTCGTCATAGGCGATCGGGGTGGCAGTGACCTGCCAACAGGCCTGGTCGTCAAAGACCTTGAGACCGTTGACCGTGGCGTCCCGGTAGGTCTCGGTCATGGACAGGTTGCCCATCCCCATCAGCTTGATCGGCCCGAGCTCCTCCTCGGTCAGGAGGCGGGGGCCTTGGTTGGGGTCGATCTCCCAGCCGTACTGCCCGGTCCAGCCGGAGGTGCTCTCGCCCATCCCTTGGATAAAGCTGCGGGTATAGACCTGTCCCTGGTGCGTCCAGATCTCGATCTCGCCGGTCAAGCCTTGGGCTGGGGCCGAGATCAACTGCTTCATGTAGAAGTCATCCGAGGTGGCCTTGTCTCCTCCAACGAATGCCTCGTGGGCGGCAACGAGCTGCTCAAAGCTGGGGTAGTCCTGGGGCGCGATGTCCGGCAACTCCACACCATTGGGGTTCCGGCGGCCGGCACACGCGAGCATCAAGAGCAGGGTCATTCGCAGTCCTCCAAGATCCAACACACAGCGGCGTCCAAGGCGTCATCCTTTCCAAGCGCTAACGCTTCGGCGTTCCGGGGCACGATGACGTCGGGGGTCACGCCCACGCCCTCGATGCGCAGCCCAGTGGGGCCCACCAAATCCGCGAGCACGTACTGCAAGCGGTCGCCGTTGGGCAAAATATCCACGGTGCTGGGCAGGCAAGCACCAGTGGTCGGGGTTCCAAAGACGCGGCCTCTGCCGGTGGCTTGCAGGCCGTGGGCCAGGATCTCCGAGCTCGAGTAGGACAGCTCGTCTACCAGGATGGCCACTGGGCCATGGATACGCTGGTCCGGAGGCCGGGGAAAGACGGTCAGGTTCAGATCGGCGTCCCGGGAGATCATGGTGCCCAGAGAACTGCGCTCGTCCACCAAGTAGCCAGCCAGGCCGCTGGCAATGGCAATCACCCCACCTGGATTTCCCCGCAGATCGAAGATCACGCCAGGAGCACCCTCCAGGGCCAACTCCGTCAACGCCGCCTCTGCTGCTGGAGCCACGGGCGGCATAAAGACGTTGAAGCGCAGCACCCCCACACCGCCCCGAACCCGGGCCAGCTCAAATTCGGTGCGGATCGGCGGCATAAAGCCCACCTGAACCATCTCGCCGACCAAGGCCTGTCGCTCCAGACTAAAGACCTGGCCCTCTCCGTCTGGGCTTCGGGCCGAGAGGGAGAGGGAAGAGGAAGCACTTCCTAAGAACGCATGCGATGCGGCCCGCACCATGGCCCCTTGGTCCTGAGCGGAGTCGGGATCAACCTCTGCTGCCTGCAAGGCCACGTCCGTCTCACCGATGCTCAGGACCACCCAGCCCGCCTTGATACCGGACTGATCCGCGCTGCTCCCGCCACGCACCCGGGTGACCACCATCTCGCCGTCGATGTAGCGCACCTCCAAGCCCACATCTGCGGTGAACGTCTGGGCGACTGCGCCATCGATGCCCATCCCCACCCTGGGATGGGCAGGGGTCTGCGCGAGCTCCGACTCCTCGTCCTGGGCTCCGGCGAAGACCGCGAAGTGACTGACCTTGAGTCTGGAGATCATGTCGTTGAGCACGGGCCGGAGCACATCCGCTGAGCGCGCGCGTTTTGCCTGGGGATAGAGCTCGTCATGAACCCCTTGCCAGTCCAAGCCGTCCATATCGGGGTCGGGGTAGACCGCGCCGACCCGCTCCCACACGTAGTCGAAGGTCTCCATCTGGAGCTGGGCCCCTCCTCTTCTGGAGGAGGCGCGGCGTTCCATGGGAAGGCAAGAGACGAGGAAGACCAGGATTGGGACAAGCGGCATTCCAGAGGACTATCCTCAGACCTGCAAAAGCCCCAGCTCTCCCACTCGCTCCAGCGCTCTCTTGGCCAGGAGCACATCTCCTTCCCAGCCAGACAAGGCATCTTCCACGGAGAGAGGCTCTTGGGATGGAGATGCAGCCTCGATGACCTCGATGAGCCACTGGACAAGATCGGCATCGCTCAGCCGGATCTGGGAGACCCCGTCAACGGTGTGTACGACCAGCTCTCCTTCTTCCTCCCAGACTCCTCCGCCGATCCAGATCAGGCGCTGGCCCTTGGGCTGGGGCTCTAGGAGAGCCTGGGCGATGCGCTGGGGGGGTTCAAGGGTCGCTAAGACAGGCTCGCTAAACCAGCTCTGCACAGGGCGGTCCAGGTCCCGGCGACGCAGCCAAGACTCCAAGGCCAAGGGCAGCACCGTATCGAAGCGGTCGTGGTCGCCGCCCTGTGGATCCAGGTGTGGCACGTCTCCGGCGCCAAAGCCCGGGGTGTACGTTGGAATCACAACGCCGAACTTGGCGGGGTCGGCGTGCACGGGGGCGTGACGTGTGAGAGTAAAGCGGTGCCAAAAGGCGGAGTCCAGCAGGCCGGCGGCAAAGAGCTGGCGCACCAGTTCCATGGAGTCGACGGTCTCCTGTTCACTTTGGGTGGGAAAGCCATACATCAGGTAGGCGTGGACCAGAACACCGGCCATCGAGAAGGCGTGGGCGCAGCGGGCCACTTGCTCCACTGTGACCCCCTTCGCCATTCGCTCAAGCAAGCGGTCGGAGGCGACCTCCAAGCCGCCAGTGACGGCGACCATGCCAGCGGCGGAGAGCAAACGGCACAGGTCGGGCGTGAAGGCTTTCTCGAAGCGGATGTTGCCCCAGAAGGTGACGCTGAGTCCGCGCTCAAGGATGCCGAGTGCCAGGTCGCGGAGCCCCTTGGGGGGTGCAGCCTCATCCACCAGATGAAAGCCGCTGACCCCGGTCTCCTCGATGAGCTCCTGCATCTGGTCGAGCAGCATCTCAATGCGCGCAGGCTCGTAGCGGCCAATGTAGTCCAGGCTGACATCGCAGAATGCGCAGCGCTTCCAGTAGCAGCCGTGGGCCAGGGTGAGCTTGTTCCAGCGGCCCTCGGACCAGAGGCGGTGGGCGGGGTTTAGGGTGTCGAGCAAATCCAGGTACAAGCTAAGATCCAGGTCGCCGTAGTGGGCGGCGCTGGTCATAGGCGGACGCTCAACTTCGGCCTGGTGCCAACCGGACTGAGTCAGGGTTCGATGGCGCCGGTCCCCTCCGCCGTTGTGGTGCTCCAGGAGCGCCAAAATGGGCCCCTCGCCATCATCGAAGCTCAGTGCGTCTACGCACTCCCACAGGCGGGGCTCTTTCACCTCGCGCAGCTCGGTGTTCACGTACCCGCCGCCCATCCAGACCTGCGCACCGCGGGCCTTTAGGGCGCGGCCGATGCGTAGGGCTCCATAGAGGTTGCCCGGGAAAGGAACGCTCAGGCCAATGGGCGCGTCCAACGGCAGAGTGTCGATCAATGCGTCCAGATGTTGGTCCACCAAGCTCGTCTGCTGAAGGCGCTCCCAGAGCGGATCGAAGGGTGCGGGCGAAAGAGCCAAGTGGTGCTGGTAGCGGGCCAGCCCAAAGCCAGGGTCGATGCAGGCTGTGACCAGATCCGCCAAGTCCGCCAGATAGAGGGTGGCCAGGTGCCGCGCAGCGTCCTGGGCTGCCAGCGGTCCAAAGCCCTGTAGGTCGGATCGTTCTAGCCGCGGCCCCACTGGAAGAAAAGCTGTGTGCAGAATGCGATGGGCCACGGAGCTGTCCCGCCCCTGCAAAAAGCGCATGGCAGGGCCAACAGCCGCCAGGTGGGCATTCGCCAGGGCCAGAGCCCGCCAACCGGGCTCCGGGAGCTCTTCATGCTGCTCTATCTCTTCGAAGATCTGACTCAACCCGTCCTGAGAGAACAGGCTGTGTACCAATTCGATCCCCAGGTCTCGCTGGGAGACATGAACGCCCCGCTGTTCCAAAAAGCGCGCCAAATAAGCGGTGCCTGGGTAGGGCGTATTCAGCTGGGTCAACGGGGGCTGTACGAGCAACAAGCGCATGAGACCACCTAACCCAGCGCCGAGTTCTGCTACCGTTTGAGCGTGGCTGAACTTGTCTTAGCAATCGCGCGACTCCCCCTGGCGCTCGGTGATCCCATGCGGGATCTCCTGGCAGAAGCGGAGCGCAACGCAGAGAAACACCGTGGATTGCCCTGGATGGTCGTGGGGGGTTCTCGACGGGAGCGTCTAGCGATTCTGCGGTCGGACATGACCCCACCGGAGTGCGCAGCGGCCGAATACGCACTGTTCTGCGAGCCAGAAGTAGACTGGGTGGTGACCGCAGGCGAGGCCGTATTGGCGTCGGGCGCGGGCATACTGCGCCACCTGTTCGTCCGCAGAAGCTTTCCAGGTGGCACCTGGGAGGTCCATACGCGGGCCTTTATCACCCACCCCCAGGGCGTTTCTTGGCTCACGGAGTGGTCCCGAAGCGACGGAGAAGGTCCCGAGGGCGGCCGCTTGGCCCAGCTCTTCGTAGAGCCGAGCACCGACTCGGTACGCTTGGTCTCTGACACCCCGGAGCTCCAACCCGAGGCGATCGTCCAAGTCCCAGAGGGCGCAACTCCAGAAGACGTAGCCCGCATGGCTGGACACTTGATGGAGAGCTGGTTTGTGTCCAAGGGCCGCCTGCCAAGTGCCGTGCTGCGCTACGGACGAGGGACGATCGAAGTCCGCTTGATGCCTGATCGAGCCGCTGACTCAGACGCCACAGACCTGGCTCTTCAGCTCGCCCAAGACCCCGAAACCCTAGCCGTTGGGGTGTTCTCCCGGGGACAGGATCCCCAGGTCCAACCGCCGGCCGACCAGCTCCTGCTGCAGCTGGAGTTCCGAGAGGGTCCCGCCCTGACTTGGCGCCGCCGCTATCGCGTGGTGGCTGCAAATCGGGCACGCTGGTTAGATTCCGCAGGCGAAATCTTGCCGAGTCGGCGTGGCCGACGCTGGCTGCAGACCCGGTGATCCTTACCTTGTTAGCCTGCTCGACGAGCGAGCCTGGCATAGGCGGCGGCGGCCAAGACACCTCTTTTGACTACGTCGCCACGTCGCCAGAGCTGCAAGGCCAAGACGCCGCAGCCCGGGCACAGTCGCTCTTGGATGCGGGTCTGCCTGCGGGGGCAACGCTGGTTCAAAGCTGGACCGATATCGTGGACACCTATGCAGACGCCCAGTGTCCGGAACGCGTGGACTACTCCATGCTGGATGCCCCCTTCGGCTGCGCATCCAGCACCGGCGCCTACTTTTCAGGGATGACAGGGCTAAAGCACGTTGGCAACAGCATCGAACTGGTCTGCGACGCCTATGTGGTGACCCCCGACGGAGAGCGATTTGAGTGCGGGGGCGAGATCATTCAGTTGGTCGACCCAAGCGGTCGTGGACGCTGGACCTTGATGGTGGGTACCTTTGGCTGGATGTCCCAGCCCCTTCAGAGCGGCGGCGCCTACAGCGCTGCTTTGCGCATCGAGGCCCGCACCGACGGCACTCTGGTGCTGAATGGGGGGCTCGGCCATAGCGGGCTGGCGATAAACTTTGAGGCATTGGAGTGGCGCGGGGAGGTCCGGAGCGGAGCCCTCTCCGTGCACAGCGACGAAGGGTGGTACCGCTCGGTCCTGGGACCAGCTGGCTGCGGGAGCTGGGTGTTCGAGGCCGGTGGCGCCGTGGGGCAGGGCTGCGTGGAGCTTGAGCCGGCGATCCAGGCTTGGCTGACCGGAGTGGGCCTGTGATGCTCTGGGCCTGGCTGGCTTGCGCTCCGGAACCCGATCTGGTTCCCCTGGATAGCCCACGCCTATTGCGCCGCGTATCCCTGGATCTCAGGGGAATGCTGCCGAGCCAGGCTGAGCTGGATGCGGTGGAGAAGGACCCCAAAGCTCTAAACGGAATCCGGGCCGACTACCTGGAAGACCCCGCATTCCAGGAACGGCTCGTCCAGATCTTCGCTGAGCGCTGGCACACCCGAGTGGAGAGCTACTACATCTTTCACACCGAGTTCCAACACCTGGACAGCCCCGAGATGGAGCACCCCTTCGAGGCGTCTATTGGAGAGGAGCCCCTCCGCCTACTGGCCCATGTGGTGGCCCAGGACAGGCCCTGGGGCGAGGTCGTGCACGCCGACTACAGCTTTGCAAACCCGCTGCTCGCGAGCATCTGGCCGCTCGCCTGGGAGGAGGGAGACGTGGGTTGGCAGAAGACCTACTACACCGATGGCCGACCCACCGCTGGGGTGCTGAGCAGCAACGGACTGTGGTGGCGCTACCAGACCACATTGACGGGAAACAACCGGGGCCGGGCCAACGCCATCGCCCGGCTGCTGGTTTGTGATGACTATGCCACCCGGCAGGTGGATTTTGAGAACCTTCCCCCCCTCTCCGACGAGGCCGCTTTAGAAGCCGCCATCAAAAACGTTCCGACCTGCACCAGCTGCCACGCCACCCTGGACCCTATCGCCAGCACCTTGTTCGGCTTTTGGCTCTCCGTCCAGGACAGCGCGACAGAGCTGAGCACCTACCACACAGAGCGAGAGGCCATGGGTCCGCTGTTGCTGGAGGTAGAGCCCGCATGGTTTGGAACGCCCGTGCGTGATCTGGAAGGGCTGGGGCACGCGATCTCCCAGGATCCACGCTTCTCCCAGTGCGCGATCCAGTCCATGGCCGAGGCCACTTGGCGCAGACCGGTGGACCCCGTTCAAGATCTACCGCGCATGCAAGCCCTCCAACAAGTCTATGGCGCCCACAATGGGCAGCTCAAACAGGTGATTCTGGCCCTGACCCAGACCCCTGAGTACCAAGCAGGCGCCTTTGGGGTGGGCGCCACCGACCAGCAGCGGGAGACCGAGCGCACCACCCGCATGCTCACCCCTGCACAGCTCACGGTGAGCATTGAGGACCTGACTGGCTTTGTCTGGATGGACACCGGTTTTGACCAGCTGGACAACGACAAACTGGGTTTTCGCACCATGGCTGGCGGGGTGGATGGCGTGAACACGACGGTGCCCCTGCACACGCCAAGCCTAAGCACCACTCTGGTGGCTCAGCGGCTCGCAGAGGGCGCCGCATTCCACGTCATGACCGGGGAGCCCTTTGCGCTGGGGGGACTGTTGGAGGGAGCCGACCTGGCCTCGCGGCCGGGGGACCGTGACTTTGATGCGGTTCTGGAACGCCTGGTGTGGCGCACGCAAGGGGTCCGTCCGGACAAGGAGCAACTCCAAGACCTGGGTACGCTCTGGCTGGATCTGAGAGCTCTGGACGGAACATCAACCCTTGCGTGGCAGGGAACCTTGTCCGCCCTAATGCGCGACCCCGCGTTCTTGAGCTACTGATGCTGTCCAGACGCCAACTTCTGGCCGCCGCAAGCGCAGGGCTGATGCTCCCATTGATCGGAAACGGCTCAGGCACAACAAAAAGGCGACTCCTGGTGATCTACGCGATGGGGGGATGGGACCCCACCTGGGTGTTCACGGATGTCTTGGGCCACCCGAGCTTCTTTTACGACCAGAGCGCCCAGATGGCAGAGGGCCAAGCCGGTCTGCCTTTCGTAGACAGTCCCGATCGACCTGCAGTCCGTACCTTCTTTGAGCGCTTTGGCGCGAAGACCAGCTTGATCAACGGCATGCGAGTACCCGGCCTGACTCACCCGGCTGCTCTGAAGCTGCTGATGACGGACAGCAATGCACCCAGCGCACCCGACTGGGCGAGCCTCATCGCCGCACATGCCAGCGAGCTGGAGCTTCCCTTGGTGGTGTCCAGTGGGCCCATCTTTCCAGGGCCCCACGGCGCACAGATCACCCGATTGGGACAGAGCGGCCAGCTGGTAAAGCTCCTGGACGGCACCGCCCTGGCTGGCTCCGCCTTAGCTGCTGAACCCCTGGACGTGAGCGCATCCGACGCTGTGGACGCCTACCTGTCCGAACGCGCCTCGCAGCTACCGGAGAGCGCCTTTACCCAGGACTACACGCGGGCCTTGGACCGCGTGGCCCAGCTGAGTCGACTGCAGGACCAACTTGACCTGAGCATCGAGTACGACGAGGACCTGTCTGTCGCCGAACGCTTGCGGCCCGCCTTGGACTGCATGGAGGCCGGGCTGAGCCGAGTGGTGTCCACCGCTCACATGGGTTTCCGCTCCGGCTGGGACCACCACTCAGGCATTGAGCAACAGTCTGGGCACTACCAAATCCTGTTCACGGATCTGGTGGATATCTTGGACTCCATGGAGCGTCGGCCCGGCCTTGCAGGCGGCAGTCTGCTCGATGAAACCGCTGTGCTGGTGTGCAGCGAGATGGGCCGCGCTCCCATCGTAAACGGTGCCGGGGGCAAGGACCATTGGGTGTTCACCACCGCGATGCTCATCGGCTCCGGCGTTCAAGGCGGCCAGGTCATCGGAAGCTACAATGCGGATTTTGAAGGACAAGCCATCGACCTTCGCACCGGGCTTGTCGATGCCCAGGGCAGCCTCTTTGACTCCGGCCACTTGGGCGCCACTCTGTGCGAACTAATGGGAGTGCCACAGCCCGCACAGATCAACGGGAAGGCCCCCTTGGAGGCCATCCTGAGTTAGCGGCTGGCCCTCTTAGAGATCCGAAACCGAGGCGCTGGCCAAGAAACCTGCGCCAGCCGCGAAGAGCGTTCCGTCAACCACTTGGCACTGAAACAAGGCGTTGAACTTGGAGTCCAGGTTGGTCATGACAATGTCCGCGGTCAGGTCCGTCCACGAGCTGCCGCCGTCTTTGGAGACGGCCAGCCAGCCGGCATCGTCCTGGGTGTCAGCCCCGACGGCCACCACGAAGTTGTCGTCACCGCGGCAGACCATACGGGTCCAGGTGGAGTGCCCCAGCCCAGCCGGATCTGCGTACTCGACCACCGTGCTCATGTCGGTCTCGGTCCAGTTGGCCGCCTGATAAGCACTGCTCTTCCAGTCGCTGCCGATGGTGTAAACCATGCCGCGATCGCCATCCTGATCCACGCAGCCAACAGCCAGTCCGTCAGCGTTGCCATCGATCCCCCAGCACTCGCCGTCCCAGACGCTAAAGGACTCGGAGTTGAGCACCACGCTCTCCCACATCTGGTCAGCCAAGTCGTCGCCGCTGGAGTCGGAGCCAAAGTCGAAGGAGCGCGGAGGCAAGTAGACCACCGGTGGGTAGTTGATGGTGGAACCCACACCCAGGATCTCATCGTCTACAACCGTCATGTCCAAGACCTGGACATGACCATCCTCACCCGAGCCGTTCCACCAGCCGTAGCCGCTGGCCCAGCCGTCGTTCTCCGCGTGCGTGCTCTGCCAGGAGCTGTCGTTGTAATGGTTCACCACGATGCCGGTTCCGGTCAGGGACTCCGCAACCATGGTGGTGGAGTTGCGCGCAAAGGAACCTGCCGTGAAGGAGAAGTCCACATTGGTACCGTTCGTGTACAAAGCGTTCAAGGCGCCGGTGGAGGTGTCCAGGCTGATCACGCGATAGCTGCTGTCCCCTTCTCCAGCGACGTAGAGCAGGCCTTCGGCTCCGCGGGAGATGTGGTCGACGCGCATGGTGGCAAAGTAGCCGCCCGCTTCATCCGCGGGAGCGGACCAAGTGGCGCCTGCGTCGGAGGTCATGAACAGACCGTCACCCTCGGCGTTCTGGCCGCAACCTACGTAGCAGGTCGTTGCGTTGTCACACAGCAGCGCGTCTACGCGGCTGCCAGAACAAGGCGTGTTGCCTAGGGTCCAAACATCGCCGCTGACAAGTGCAGTATCGGTGGCAGGGTCAGCGTCGCCCCCGTTTGTGCAGCCGATAAGGGTGCTTAGGCAGGCAACAGCGGCAACACAGAGAAGATTGCGCATGATTCAATTCCCCAAAGGAAAGGAGTTCAAAGGCCCATACCGGGCCGCGTGGCTAAGATAGCGGCTTGGAGGAGCCAGCGCCCCAACGTACAGGCCGACATCCCAATATCGTCGTGGAGAAAGCCAGATTTACAGCTCTCGTCGTTGGTGCTCCCCCACGGGACCCGACACCCACGGGGTCAGACCAAGCGCCCCAAAGGCCGACTATCCCGGACGACAGAGACTAAAGAAAGCCCCTTCCACCTTTCCATTTCGGTAAGCTTTGGAGATGATCAGGTCATTGCTCAGGCGCCGGACGACGTCCTTCATGCCACCGTAGACCAGCTTGTTGGTGCCCGAGTCGTTGCTGGCCAGCTGGGGAAAGCTTTCCGGAGCCGAATCGGCCTGCCAAAGGTAGTCGAAAATCAGTTGCTCACCGTGTTCGTCGCCACAGATCCGGGTCAGGTAGTGCCCCGGGCCACCAAACCAAGCGGCAATACCAGAGTTGACGTTGTAGCCCTGGATCCGCCCCTCGTGATTGGCGAAGGCCTTGGCAAAATCGTTGAAGGCCGGCAGGCTGTTTCTCCCGGCCCACGTGCACTCCCCGCCTTGAGGAGTCAGAAAGAACTCTGGGGTGACATCCCGGCCCTCGGCCAGCTCATAGAGCCGTGTCATGGTGGCCTTTTTCAGGGTGCGCATCCATGCCAAGCGCTCCGCTGGGCTTGCGGCATCCAAGGCTGCCTCCAAGTCCGCCAAGGTGCAGTCAACTGGGCTGGGAATCATTCGGCCTCCGGGCAATGCCGCTATCATACAGCGTAGGAGGCCGCGATCTATGACCTGCACCCTCGCTCTGATGGGCACACTCTTCGCCACGATGCTCGGCTGCACCAAAGACAGCAATCTTGACGATACAAGCCCCACGGGCGGAGACGACACCCAGCTCGATGACGACACCGGAGAGCTGGCCGAGGTTCTGCACGGAGAGTCTGTGGTTTTCCACAACGGCACCCAGTTCGTGTCCTTTGAGAACGTGAACTACGCGCTCTCAGAGGTGTCGATGGGCACCCAGGAACTGGGCAGCGGCAGCAGCTGGACGGCCCTGGCGGACTTTGATGGCGACGCCCGAGACGACATCTGGCAGCTCCCGGACGGCGGGGACAAGGCCAGCATCTTCATCAACGACGGGCAAGGGACATGGACGACCGCCGCGGATTTTGGGCCGGACACCAACGTGTCCAGCAAGCGTCCCGTGGTGGCCGGAGATTTCAACGGCGACGGCAAGGACGACATCGGCCTCTTCAACACCACTGGCGGCCGATTCCTGGTCTATCCACTCGTTGTTACTGAGTTCTCATTGGACGACAAGGTGGGTACGGAGACCTCGCTTGGCACGGTTGGAACCTACATTGCGGCCGACATGAACGGCGATGGAACCGACGACATTGTCCAGCTGGCAGGATCAGACGTCCGCATCTACCGCGTCGTAAACATGATCCTAGTGGACGTGGAGACCCCCTGGTGGGAGGGCCGCGTTCCTGGTGCCGTGCACGCCTTTGGCATCGATCTGAACGACGATGGACAGGCTGAGCTGGCCACTTGGTCCGGCACCAAGCTGACGGTCTTCGGGGTTGCAGAGCTGGGCCCCGACCTGGAGAGCTCCGTGGAGTTCCAGCTGAGTTCCTCCGGCACACCGCACGCGGCAAAGATTCGCTAAACAGACCGGACTGACCGATTCCCTTGGACCCGGTTAGCCGAGCGCATGGATCTGACTCCCCTGTTCAAGACCTTGCGCGCCAACGTCTCCGAGCGCATCTGGGACGCCGGCATTCGCCTGCACCGGGCCGGCGTGGTGCAAGGCCGCAGCCACGACGACGACGAGATCTTTCTGTGGGTGAGCTCCGCCGGGCGCTCCGAGCCCTTGGAAGTCTATCTGTACCCAGCAGACAAGGAATGGGCCTGCGACTGTGGTTTTGACCAAGGCTGCGGTCACGTGGTCGCCTGCGTCCTGGCTGTTCGAGACAGCCAAGGCACCGGCTCTCTGCTGCCCAAGCCCGCTGGGGTGCCGGTCATCGAATACCGCATCACTGCGGACCAGACCGGATGGCTAAACCTGCAGCGCTTTCGGGCCCAAGGTGGAAACCGCTCCCCCATCAATGGGCGACTGGCCAAGCACGGGGCCCTGCGGCCTACCCCTGCGGACCGCATCGCAGACCAGGTGCTCTCTTTGGGCTCAACCCGTCTTCCCAGAGCAGGCTGGGTGCGAATGTTAGAGGCCTGGGCAAGCGACAAGAGCCCAGTCTTTGTCGACGATGTCCAGGTGCAACCTCGTGTTGAGCCGCTGACCCCAGTGTTGATGGTTCGGGACGAGGGCCGCGGCTTTAAGCTGAGCTTGCATCGGGACAAAGCGGTGGATCGCGGATTCAAGGATGGCGTGGTTCTGGACAAAGACAGCGCTCTGCGTCCCTACTCACAGGGCGGACTGGCTCCCCACGAGCGCCGCAACCTGGCCCAGGGCATGCTCTTTAGCCCGGACCAGGCCGCCCACTTGGTCGGGGAGCTCCTGCCCAGCTTTGAGGGCCGCCTACGCATCAAAGTGCTCACCTCCCGCCTGCCCACCGCCGAGCGCTCCAAGCCACGCCTGAGCCTGAACCTGAACCCCACCAAGACCGCCCTTGAGGTCCGGGTGGACATTGTCTACGGGGACCCGCCCGTGGCCAAGGTAGAGCGCGGGGAGCTTCACATTCTCTCAGAAGGAAGCATCCCCCTGCGAGACCGAGCCGCCGAGCGACAGCTGATATCCCAAGTGGAGAGGATGCAGCTTCCTCTGGGCCGCGAGGTCACCCTGAACGAAGAAGACGCCATCCGCTTTGTGCGGGACCGTCTGGGCGCCTTTGATGGCCAAGTTCGGGGCAGCGCAAAGAAGTTCCAGGTGCGGCGGGAGCCGGTGCGACTGGACTTTGATGGGGAGCGGCTGACCTCGGAGGCGGAGCTGGGGCCGATGGTGGCGGCATGGAGAGCGGGCAAGAGCCTGGTACCCCTGACCGGTGGAGGTTTTGCTCCTCTTCCACGCGCGCTACTAGAAGCCCACGGGGAGCTGGTCGCGGACTTGGTTTCCGCAAAAGGCAAAACCGACAAGTTGCCAGCCCACGCGACCTTTGCGGCCGCCAAGCTGGCCGAGGCCCTAAACGCCCCACCCCCCCTGGGATTGGCCAAGCTCAAGCCACTGCTGGAAGACTTTGATGGACTTCCCCCAGCGCGGCTTCCAAAGGGATTGGTGGCGACCTTAAGGCCCTACCAAGAGCTTGGGGTTCGCTGGTTGGGCTTTCTGGCGCAGGCCGAGCTGGGCGGAATTTTGGCCGACGACATGGGCCTGGGAAAGACCCTGCAGGCGCTCACCGCTCTAACCACCGTTCTACAGGACCAAGGTGGCAAAGCTCTAGTCGTGGCACCCACCTCCATCCTTCGGAACTGGCAGCGCGAAGCACACAAGTTTGTGCCAGAGCTGAAGACCTGCGTCTTTCATGGCAGCAACCGCAAGCTGGATCCCGCGGCCGACTTGGTGATCACCTCCTACGCCCTGATGCGGCTGGACCCAAAGATATTCGATGCACGCTGGACCCTGGCGATTTTGGACGAGGCCCAGGCCATCAAGAACCCCGAGTCTCAGACTGCTCAGGCGGCCTTTGCCTTGAGCGCCAAGCACCGCTGGAGCCTGACCGGAACGCCGGTCGAGAACCGCCTGGACGAGCTCTGGAGTCAGCTCAATTTCTCGACCCCCGGGCTGTTGGGAGGTCGAAAGGACTTTCAGCGCTACACCGCGCGGGCTGTCGAGTCCGGAGACCGTCGCGCGGCCGAACGGCTGCGAGCCAAGATCGCCCCATTTGTGCTGCGCAGACACAAGTCTCAGGTAGCAACAGACCTGCCGTCTCGCACAGATGTCGTCCTGCCCTGCCCCCTGACCAAAAAGCAGCGCGAGATCTACCGCACCGTCGCCGCCGCCGGTCGGGCCGAGGTCGCCAACATGATGGGCTCCGGTCGCGCTCTTGAGGTGCTCGAGCTGCTGCTCAGGATGCGCCAAGCGGCCTGTCATCCCCGACTACTTCCCGGCGATCGACCCGATGAATCCGGCAAACTGGACATGCTGGTCGACCGGTTGACCGACGTCATCGACAAGGGCTCCAAGGCCCTGGTCTTCTCTCAGTGGACCGGCTTTTTGGATTTGATTCAGGAGGCCTTGGTTCTGCTGGAGATCCCCTTCTGTAGGCTGGACGGCAGCACCCGGGACCGACAGGCTCAAGTAGACCGTTTCCAGAGCCAGGACGGGCCCCCCGTGTTCTTGATCTCCCTCAAGGCCGGCGGCACCGGCCTAAACCTGACCGCCGCCGACTACGTCTTTCACACAGACCCCTGGTGGAACCCGGCCGTGGAAGACCAAGCCACCGACCGAGCCCACCGAATCGGCCAGACCAAGCCGGTGATGAGCGTCAAGCTGGTCTCCGAAGACACTGTGGAGGAGCGTATTGTGGCCCTTCAAGATGCCAAACGGGCGCTGGCGGAGGCGGCGCTGAGTGGGGAGGCGGATTGGGTGGAGCGGATTTCGAAGGACGACTTGGTGGGACTGTTTGGGTGAAGCCAGATAGGGGCGCCTCATGGAAAAACCCCGCCTCATCACCCACCGCGACGGCCTGGCTTGGCTCTGCAAGCCCGCCGGTTGGAACACTCACCCCACGGCCGAGGGCGGCATGGACGTCGTGACTTGGCTGGACACCCAGGGCAAGCTGCTCAAGGGCATGCGGCCAGCACACCGCTTGGACAAGCCCACCTCCGGGGTTTTGGTCGTTGGCCGTCGAAACGCACGCAGCCGTGTGGCATCGGCCTTTGAAGCAGGCCACTGCAAGAAAACCTACCAGGCCCTCGTATACGGACGCGTCCAGCCCATCGGACAGATCGAGCAGCCCGTAGCAGGGAAGGATGCGGTCACCCAGGTGCGTTTGATGGGTGTCTACAAGGTAGAAGGAGGTTGCGTGAGCTTGCTGGAGTTGACTCCCCAGACTGGACGAAAGCACCAGCTGCGCGTGCACCTGCATGGCATTCGCCACCCGATCGTGGGGGACGCCCGCTACCAGCGAAACCTGGGGATCACGGACCCAAGCGCACCCAAGCGCCTTTGGCTGCACGCCGCGGCCCTGAGCATCGCCGGCAGCGACGCGGTGCGTGCGCCTCTGCCCTCAGAGCTGGGCGAGCACTTGGAACTGTTGCGACAGAACCCAGCATGAAGAACCGCTTCCTGGCCTTGGGATTGCTGACGGTCGCCTTTGGCACCGGGGCGGCGCTGGCTCAGGAAGGCGTGATCGAAGAGGTCCTAAACGGCGGCTTGCTCCAGGACAGCGGGACTGGAGACACCGAGCTTAAAGACAGTGATTTCCCAGACAGTGGTTTCCCGGACAGTGGTTCTCCAGACACCGGGGACACCGGGGACACCGGCTTTCCGGAGGAAGCTCCATGCTCACAGCTGGGCCCCTTTGTTGGGGATCTGGTGTTCTCGAGCACCGAGGCGATGGAGTCCTGGGCCCTGGACTACAACGCGGTCAAGGGCAACCTGCGCTTGGTCGGTTTGGGGGTGCAGGACCTGAGCGCCTTGAGCTGCCTGGAGTCGGTGAGTGGAAACCTGGAACTGATTCGCCTGGACGCGGTGAGCGACCTGAGCGGGCTCAGCCAACTGCAGAGTGTAGGCGGCAATCTGCGGGTGGTGAACAACGACGCCCTGCGCAGCCTGAGCGGCTTGAACCAGGTCGCTGAACTCAGGCAGATCGACATCGAAGGCAACGGGGCCCTGCTGTCTCTGGCCGGTCTGGAAGGCTTGCACAGCGCCACCGGTCTTCAGGTGACCGGCAACACCAGCCTGCTGAGCTTGGCAGGAGTGGAGGGGATCTCCGCGCTACCCGATGGGCTTCACATCACCAACAACCCCAGCTTGGGCGAGCCCGCCGGACTGAGCGGACTGCAGAGCACCAGCGCCCTGGTGATTCAAGACAACGCCGGGCTGCGGACTCTCCGCGGTCTGGACGCGCTGCGCGCGGTGGACGGCGAGTGGGTGCTGATGGGCAATCCCCGGGTGGTCAGCTTGGCCGGACTGGGGTCCCTGGTGAGCGTGAGCGGCAACGTCATTCTCCGCGACAACGCCCTGAGCTCCCTGACGGGCGCCGAGCAGCTGACCCGAGTGGATGGGGAGCTTCGGGTGCAGGGGGAGAACCGCCTGCGCAACCTGACGGGTCTCTCCAGCCTGACCCGTGTGGGCGCGCTGGTTCTACAAGACAACACCAAGCTGCTCAGCGCAGGTGGGGTGAGGGAGCTGCTCTATGCGGAGCGCTTGGAAATCTTGGCCAACCCAGCCCTGATCGACATCGGCCTGGAGGGCTTGGTCCGGGTAGGCTCGCTGAAGGTGACTGGGAACAAGAAGCTGAGCAACTTGGCAGGCCTGGAGCACTTGGCGTGGGTGGACCAAGCCTTGACCATCCGAGACAACGAGCGCCTGATCTCCTTGCGAGGTCTGGAGGGTCTGGTTCAAGTAGGCGGCACCCTGAGTGTCGTCGGCAACCCGGCCCTGAGCAGCGTGATGAACGTCGACACGGTCCGGCGCCTTGGCGGCCTGGAGATCCTGGCCAATGAGACCCTGCCCAAGGGGGCCACGGGCAGCCTGGTGATCAGCATTGGGCCAGGGAACATCGGTGGGGTTGTGCAGGTTCAGCAGTGAACCGGCCCCAGACTTGGAGCGAGTGGGTCTTGATCAGCGGAACCAGGGGGACTTGAGCCGCTCCAGCTTGAGCATCCCGTCTGCGGCATTACCAGAGAAGAGAGCCGCTCGGCGAGCGCATTTATTTCTCCTGCCTTGCCACAGAGACCCCCTCGGTCAGACAAGATGATCCGTGCAACCACAAGCAACGTATCTTCCGGGTCTGCCTGATCAAGGGTGTACCCCACGCGACCCCCCCCTCGCCCCGGTCGTACACGAAGCAACACCGGGTGATTGGGGCTCTATTTTCCAAGCTTTCAGTGGGTTCTGAAAAGATGGAAGTGCAAGGCGCGGCGAGACTTTAGACCTGACGGACGTCGACACCAGCGATGCTTTGCGCTACCGTCTGCCGCCTTTTGAGCACCAGACTGGAGCGCCCGTGGCGACCGATACGAACAATTCTCAGGAACAGGTCAAGCAGCTCGGGCTGTTCGCGGCCATTGGTTCCCTCTCCTACGTTTTTTGGATCGTGGGCGGCATGGAGATGGTCGAGCGCCTGGCCTTCTACGGCGTAAAGGCCGTGGTCGGACTCTACGCCAAGGACCCTGTGTCCAAGGGCGGCCTGGGCATCAACATGTCCCAGTACGGCAACCTGCTGTTCATCTGGGCGCTGGTGCAGTCCATCCTGCCGGTCTTCACCGGCGGTATCTCAGACCGCTTCGGCTACAAGCAGACCATCGCGGCGTCCACGGTCATCAAGATCATTGGCTACTTGGTGATGTTCGCGTTCGCCAGCTACGGCGGCTTCTTCGCCGGCGCCATCCTGCTGGCAGTGGGCACCGCAGTGTTCAAGCCCGGCATCCAGGGCACCCTGGTCAAGGCCACCAAACCTGAGAACTCCTCGGTGGCTTGGGGCATCTTCTACCAGACCGTCAACATCGGCGGTTTCATGGGCCCGCTGCTCGCTGGCTACATGCGCAAGATGGACTGGAAGTGGGTCTTCCTCTCCTGTGCAGGAATCATCGCCCTCAACTTCATCTTCTTGCTCATGTACAAGGAGCCAGGAAAGGCCGAGCGCGAGGCCGAGTTGGCCGAGAAGAAGGCCGCAGGCATCGAAGAGAACCTCTTCACAGACAGCCTCAAGGAGCTTGCCAAGCCCCACCTCTGGTCCTTCCTGCTGCTGCTCTCCGGCTTTTGGTTCATGTTCAACGCGCTCTTTGACGTGCTGCCCATCTACATTGAAGAGTGGGTCTGGACCGGTGACATCGTCACCAGCTTGTTCGGCGAAGGCGGCTCCGACAACGCCGTCGTGAACTTCTTCATCGTCACCAACCAGTACGGCACCCAGATCCAGCCAGAAGGCATGCTCAACGTCAACGCGATGCTGATCATGCTGAGCTGCTTCTTCTTTGGTTGGCTGAGCGGTTTGGTCCGTCCGACCACCTCCATGGTCATCGGCGCCCTGGCCGCCACCGGTGCGATCTTCATGATCGGCCACACCACGGCTGGATGGATGTGTTTGGGTGGTATTGCCTTCTTTAGCATCGGCGAGATGCTCTCCTCTCCCAAGACGGGCGAGTTCATCGGAAACATCGCGCCTCCGTCCAAAAAAGCGATGTACCTGGGTTTCTCTCAGATTCCCTTGGCGATCGGCTGGACGCTGGAAGGCAAGCTGGGCCCGGAGCTCTACGGCTACTTCGCCTCGAAAGAGAAGTTCTCACGCGAAGTCTTGGGTGCCGACGGCATGGCCATGACCGCCATCGAAGCCATCCCCGAGGGGGCAGCCTTTGACACCTTGGTGCACAACCGCATTGGCGATTTGGCACTCACGGAGCTCCCAGGAATGACCGCAGAGGCGGCCTCTAAGCTCAGCGCTGCAGGAATCACTCCCTGGCAACTGCACGATGCCTCCCCCAAGGACATCGCCGCGGCGGGCTTGGACGAGCAGCTCGCAACGGACATCTTGGCAACGGCCGGGATGCACCTGGAAACGCTCTTCAACGCGACGGCCAACCCCCTCACTGCCGAGCTCTACGCCTCCCATAGCGTCTCGATGGTCTGGGACATCATGGGGGTCATCGGCGTGATTAGCGCCATCCTCATCGCGATTTACGGCAAGTGGATCCAGGGCCGCGACCTGTCTTAGAATTTGGGCATCGGCCCAAGCGCCGAGCAGCTCCTGATGAACGCGCCCAAGCGGGCCCAATCGCCGCTTGGGCGCGTTCTGCGTTTGGCGTCTTCTTCCTCCCAACCCCCAAAGCCAACAACACACCAGCGTAGACTACGTCCATGTCCGAGGACCTTACCCAGCTCCAGCTCCAAGAAACGCGCCGGGCGCTGAGCCTGTGTACCGGCGAACGGGACCGGGCCCGCGAGGAAGCCCGCCAACTTCGAGCCCAACTGCGCTCCTTGCGGGCGGAACTTCAGGCCGTACGTCCGGTGGAACAGAGCGAGCTCCTGGCCGCCCAGGACGCACTTCGCCAGGCCCAAGCCCAAACCCTAGCCGCACAAGCCCTGCAGCTCGAAGCGGAGGCGGAACGAGAGGGTGCCCAGACCCGCGCGACCCGGGCCGAGACCCAGACCCAGCAGGCGCGGCTGGAATCGGACATGAGCCTGGAGCGCGTGATCGAGCTCCGCGAGGAGTTGACCCGCCTGCGTTCCAATCGGGCCATCGACCAGGCCGCCGTCTCGCTGCTGCGAGCGCAGCTGGACGCCGTACGCACCGAGGTGCAAGCTCCCAGTATGCCCCCAACCGATTTGGAACAGTCTAAGGCTCCCCAACCGGAAGAACGGACCCAGGTCGTAGAAGAAGCCGTCCAGGAACCAGAGGGGAAGAGTCCGCACGCGCTCATTCAAGCAGTACCCCAGGCCACCCAAACGGAGCCCAACCCCACCTTTGACCTGCCCGAAGGCGCCATCTGGGAGTTCGAGGGCGTAGCGGAGCCCGAGCAATTCATGCACCTATGCCTTGAGCTCTGTGGACGGGCAGCCGGGGACTACCTGCGCATCGGCTATTTCAAGGGCACCCGGAAGAAACGAGCGTGGAGGCTGGTGGTGATGTCCGGTCCCCAGGACAGCGTGCGCGACTTTTTGCTCGCCCTAAATCGAGAGCACATGCGCCTGATGTCCGCCACAGGCCTACCCCTGGTGCGTATCCAGCCCACCCGCTGGTCCACCAATGTCTTGAACGCCAAAAAAGAAGAGGTGTCCCCGGCTCGCTACGCTCGGCTGCAGAGCTGGGTGGTCGACGGGACCCTACAGCAACAGGAAGGCGGCCAGTGAGCTTGGTCAACGCAATGCGTGCGCGCTGGGATCCCCAGGCGCCTGCACTGGCTTGGATCGGCGACTGGACCCAGGCTGTCCTGCAAGTCCCACACGCTTGGCACTACGCCGAGCTCGCCGCGCAGGTGGACCAGGCCAGGGGCTGGATCAAGCAGAGGGGTCTGGGCAGCGGAGACACCCTGGCCCTGCAGCTACCCAGGCATCCCGCCCTGCTCACCCTGACCCTGGCCGCCTTGAGCGAGGGGATCGTGGTTCTGCCGCTGAACCCGGCCTACACCCCACGAGAGCTGCGCTTTGCCCTGCGAGACTCCGGTGCCACGCGCGCGGTTCTACTCCAGGAGAGCGTCCAGTCCCTGAAACTGGATCCACCCTGCCCACTGGAGCCCGCCAGCACCCTGGCCATGTCCCTAAAGTCCGCGCCACCGACCAAGACCCCCTCCCCCGATCAACCCGCAGACACCCCCGCCTTGCTGCTCTACACCAGCGGCACCACGGGCCAACCCAAGGGCGCACTGTCCTCGCACGGGAACCTAAGGGCCAGCATTGAAGCGCTGCATCAGGCCTGGGCTTGGGCGCCCAATGACGTGCAGCTCCACGCCCTTCCCCTTTTCCACGTACACGGCCTAATCGTCGCCCAGCTGGTCGCTCTGTGGGCCGGGGCTCAGACTCTGTGGCTGCCCAAGTTCAACGCCGACGCCGTCTGGCACGCCATCCCCAAGCACGGGGTCACCATCTTTATGGGCGTGCCCACCTTCCACCACCGCCTGCTCCAGTCCGAGCTACGGCCGGACCTGAGCACCATGCGGTTGTTTACGAGTGGATCTGCGCCCCTTCCAGCCACGGTGCACGCCGCCTTTGAGCAGCGCACTGGGCTGCGCATCTTGGAACGCTACGGCATGTCCGAGGTCGGTATTGTGCTCTCCAACCCCTACGACGGAGAGCGCCGGGCAGGCACCGTCGGCCAGCCCCTGCCCGGCATCCAAGCCAAGATCACAGACCTGGAGACCGGCGCGGACTTGGCTCCCGAGCAGATCGGCGAGGTCCGTATTGCCGGAGCCAGCGTGATGCTGGGCTACCTGGGCTTGCCCAAGCAGACCCAAGCCGCCATCGGCGACGGATGGATGCACACCGGTGATCTGGGAAAGGTCAGCCAAGACGGCTACTTTTCCATCGTTGGCCGGGCGGGTGACATGATCATCTCCGGGGGTCTGAACGTCTACCCGAGAGAAGTCGAGAGCGTGCTTTTGGAGCACCCCAATGTGCACGAAGTGGCCATCGTCGGCGTGCCCCATGCCGAGTGGGGCGAGCAGGTGGTGGGGTTCTTCGTAGGGAAAGCAGATCCGGCAGCGCTCGTGGTCTGGGCCCGAGAGCAGCTGGCCGGGTTCAAGTGTCCGAAGGAGCTTCGCGCAGTAAAAACCTTGCCGCGCAACGCGATGGGCAAAGTGCAGAAAGGCGTGATTCGAAGCGCGTGGTGAGACGCGTGCGGGGAGGCGTGGGTGACCCAGCGCTGCGCATGCACAATCGCATCACGCCTTCCCCCAAAGGACTCAATCAGACACGGATTTCAGAAGGATGCGTGCTTGGGCCCCAGGGCTCGCCGCTCGCCAAACCCCTCCCAGCACAGCCACCCCATGCACGCCGGCTGCGCGCAACGCCGCCGCTCGCTCCGGGGTGATCCCGCCCAAAGCCAACACCGGGCCAAGCGCTCTTTGTGCCTGTGCCAAGCGCTCCACCCCCCATGTCTGTCGCAGGTCATCGGGCTTGGAGTGCGGTCTGAATGCCGGAGACAGAAAGACGAACTCTGCCCCCAGCTCAAAGGCCCGCCGACCCTGGGCAACGCTGTGACAGGACTGGGAGAAGGGCAGCCCCTGCGGCACCGCATCCCCGGTCGAGGCGAAGTGAACCCCCAATCCGAAGCGCCGGGCCAATTCCACCGCCCCAGGTGTTTTCAGGTGCAGACGCACCCGAGCGCCGGCTTGCATCAACGCACCCAGCCAGACCTGGACTGTGAACAAATCCAAGTCCGGCTCCCGGATCAGCACATCCCGAACACCGGCCTGAACGACGGCCAGCAGAGGATCCAGCTCCCCCCCGCTCAGAACAAGCAAACGGGGAACCCGGCTTGGGCCGCTCAGCGGATCAGTCCATCTTCCGGAGAGCTCGCCGAGGCATAGAGCTTCCGGGGAATGCGACCGGCCCCAGCCGCCAAGTACCCCGCACGAACGGCCAGCTTGAAAGCCTGTGCCATTGCGACAGGATTTTCAGCCGACGCCACCGCGGTGTTCAGCAACACTGCGTCCGCTCCAAGCTCCATGGCGATGGCCGCATCCGACGCCGTTCCAATGCCTGCGTCCACAATCATCGGGCAGTTCACCAGCTCTCGGATGATGCGCAGGTTCTCCGGATTGCGCACGCCCAGACCCGACCCGATCGGAGACGCAAGGGGCATGACCGCTGCACAGCCTAAATCCTCTAATCGCTGGCAGAGCACAGGGTCCGCCTGAACATAGGGCAAGACCACAAAGCCCTCTTTGACCAAAACGCGGGCCGCTTCAAGGGTGCCTTCGGGGTCTGGGAACAAGGTCCGGGGACAGCCGATAACTTCGAGCTTGAGCAAGGGGGTACCCAGGAGCTCTCGCGCCAAACGCGCGGTGACGATTGCCTCTTCTGCGGTGTAGCAGCCGGCGGTGTTCGGAAGCAGGTGGACCGTCTCCCGGTCGATAAAGTCCATGATGGACTCCCCTTCACCAGCGTTCAGGTCCACTCTTCTGATCGCCAACGTGACCAGCTGGGTTTCGCCGGCCTGGTGGCAGGCCTGCATGACGGGAAAGCTCGGGTACTTGCCGGTACCCAGGATCAGACGCTGTGACAGTTCCAGCTCGCCGAGTTTCAGCACGCAACCCTCCGGGGCTCCCTCACTAACCGATGCCTTGACAGGGCGGACCCGACCGATAGAGGTTCCGCGCCAAAGCACTCTTGTACACGGATACCCCCATGCTGAATCGCATCATGCGTCGCCTCGACCAGGCCCTGCCCGCAACAACCGTCCACGCTCACTGTGATGGCCCCTGTGGTGTTTACGACCCCGCAAGCGCACGCATCGCAGCCGAGGCTGTGCTCTCCATGACCAAGAAGCTGCTGGCACTGGAAGTCCCCGACTCCAGCGACAAGGCTGCCGTGGTCAAGTACCACAACACTTTCGCCCGCTTCGTGGCCATCAAAGAAGAGCAGGCCACCGCCGCCAAGAAGGAGATCCTCATCCTTTGGACGGACTACTTCAAGCCACACCACCTGGAAGCGCACCCCGAGATCCACGATCTGATCTGGAAGGCCACCAAGGAGATCTCCTACGCCAAGGTCGAGTGCAGCCTGCACCACTCTGAGAACGTGATGAACTACGTCAAGCAGATCCACGAGCTCTTCTGGAAGACCAAGAACCGCGACATCGCCTGGTACACCGCCAGCTGAGTCAGGTTCCTCGGTGAACCATCCCAAGGTGCCGACTCGCGAGGGTCGGCACTTTGTGCTTTGGCTCCTCAGGCGCCTGAAGCGAGTGCGCGTCCAGGGTTCTTCTATGGAGCCCACACTGCAAGCTGGCCAGACCGTGCTCATGGAAGCTTGGCGGCGCGTGCCACAGCCTGGTGATCTGGCAGTAGCCGAGCATCCAGGCCGCCCCGGCTTTTTGCTGATCAAGCGAGTGAGTCACCAAGTTCCCGGTGGTTGGATCCTACTTGGAGACAACCCCACCCAGAGCAGCGACAGCCGCAGCCTGGGCCCCTTCCCAAACGAGCGGCTGATCGGCCGCGTGGTGTGCACCTTCCTGTGAACGGCACCCGATGACCATGGCCCTCTTAGATCCCGCTCGGGCGCCTCTGCTGGCTGCCGCGCTCTCCGTGGCTCTCCTGCACACGGTGGTTGGTGTGGACCACTACCTTCCCTTCGTCGTCCTGGGTCGTGCCAGGAAGTGGTCTCTGGCCAAGGTGCTGGGGATCACCGCTGCTTGCGGTACCGGACACGTGATCGGCAGCATCGGACTCGGCTTTGTCGGCATCGCTTTGGGGACGGCCTTGGGGATGATGGAGTGGATCGAGTCCGTTCGCGGCTCGCTGGCGGCCTGGGGATTGATCCTCTTTGGGCTCGGCTACATGGCTTGGTCCGCAAAAAGGCTCTGCCAAGCTACCGAACACGGCCTTGGCGAGGGCCATGACCAGGGCAGCAAAGCTGGATCCTTGAGCTTCTGGAGCCTCTTCGTGGTTTTTGCACTGGGCCCCTGTGAGCCCTTGATTCCAGTGCTCATGGTGCCTGCATTTGATCAAGACTGGTGGCTGGTGGCGCAGGTGGCTGGACTCTTCGCCGTGAGCACCATCGGCACAATGCTCATCATGGCCACCCTCGGCACCCTCGGTTTGCGGCTCGCCCCCCTCAAATCCGTTGAGCGCTACGGCAATCTAGCGGCCGGATTTGCCATCTTGCTAAGCGGCTTGGCGATCCAGTTCCTCGGAATCTGACACCGCATTGAGAGGGGCCTTCCAGCGCCTTGCCGGGTTAGGGCCGCATTACTTACACTTACCTATTCTTGGAGACCCAAATGAACGCTCCCATCAAGGTGGCCGTCACCGGCGCCGCTGGCAACATCGGCTACGCCCTGCTCTTCCGTCTGGCTTGTGGCTCCTGCTACGGCCCAAACCAGCCCATCATCCTCCAACTGCTCGAGATTCCTCCCGGAATGAAAGCCCTTGAAGGCGTGGTCATGGAGCTGATGGACGGCGCCTTTCCCTTGGTGCACGGCATTGAGATCACCGACCAGGCCGACGTGGCTTTTGACGGCGTGAACAACGCATTCTTGGTTGGCGCTCGCCCCCGCGGTCCCGGCATGGTGCGCGCTGACTTGGTCGCTGCCAACGGTCCCATCTTCGTGGGACAGGGCAAAGCCCTACAAAAGGCCGCCAGCGACCTTCAGGCACTCGTCGTCGGCAATCCTGCCAACACCAACGCCTTGATCGCCCTGCACAACGCAGGCGATTTGCCCAAGGACCGCATCCACGCCATGACCCGCCTGGATGAGAACCGTGCCAAGAGCCAGATCGCCTCCAAGCTGGGCGTGACCCCTGGCCAAGTGACCAACATGGCCATCTACGGCAACCACTCCCCCAGCATGTTCCCCGACTTCGCCCACGCCCGCGTCGACGGAAAGCTGGCCACCGAGCAGATCGACCAAGAGTGGTTCGAGGGCCACTTCATGAGCACCGTTCCCACCCGTGGCAAGGCCATCATCACGGCCCGCGGCGCTAGCTCCGCCGCTTCCGCCGCCTCTGCCGCTGTGGACCACATGAGCACCCTCTGGAACGGTACCGCCCCTGGCGAGATCGCATCCATCGGCCTGTACAGCGACGGCAGCAACTACGGCGTCCCTGCCGACATCGTCTATTCGGTTCCCTGCACCGTGAAGGACCGCAAGGTCACCCCCGTCACCGACATTGAGCACAGCGACTGGGCCAAGGGCAAGATCCAAGCTTCCGTCGACGACCTGTTGGGCGAGCGTGCTGCTGTGAGCGAGCTCTTGGGTTAAATCAGCCCTTTCTTTGTGCTTACAACACCCTATCCGGGTGGGGTCTACGCGCCCCACTCCGGATAGGATCTGCGAGATCTTTGTCGCAGATCCACCGGC
The DNA here is from genome assembly GCA_905480105.1 of uncultured bacterium. GTDB lineage: Bacteria > Myxococcota_A > UBA796 > UBA796 > CAJQPC01 > CAJQPC01. Next base: position 97,291 of record CAJQPC010000071.1, read on the forward strand.
CGCAATGGTCGACCCATGCAGATGACCACCACAAGCGGCACAGAAGCCCTTGACATGAGACCCGGCATGGTTTTTGCTTAGGCAACGCACACAGAGCGTAGCAACGCTCCGGAGGCCCTAAAAATGATTACCGCCTTGACCCTGTTTGCAGGGCTCACAGCTTGCAACGAGTATGAGCTAAAAGCTGAGACGGACGGCTACGGAGCCGGCGACCCTCAGATCGCACTGGCACCCGAAGTCCTTAACTTCGGCGAACTGGCCCGCGGCGAAACCTCCGTGCTGGAATTCGAGGTCACCAACGTCGGTGGTGGCGAGCTGCTGGTCTCCGATATCGAGCTCGGCGCAGGAAACGATGGCTTTACCATCCTGAACGACGACCTGGAGTTCGTGCTGCCCGCTGGCGCATCCGAGGCCATTCAGGTGGAGTTCACGCCCTTCGGCGTAGAGCAAGAGACCCTGGCCATCGTCTCGAGCAACGACGAGCTGGTCCCCAAGGCCACGGTCGATCTGCTGGGCGGCGGCTTGGTCCCCGAGCTGGAGATCAACCCGAACCCTTACGACTTTGGCAAGACCTACGTGGGCTGCGAGCAAGAGGCCAACCTGAGCTTGACCAACGTCGGCACCGACAGCCTGGACATCACCAGCATCGATGACTTTGGCACCACTGACTTTGGCCTGAGCCACAGCCTGTCTCTGCCCATGACCTTGGCTCCAGGCGACAGCACCCAGCTCAGCATCTACTTCGACCCGAACGACGAGTCCGCCTACACCGGCGAGTTCGTGGTCAACAACACCGGTCCCCGCGCGAGCCTGGTTGGCATCGCAGAGGGCGAAGGCAAGTTCACAGCCGAGTACAAGGAGAAGTGGACCGTCCCCTTCGACCCACCCACGGACATTATGTTCCTGGTGGACAACTCCTGTTCCATGGACGACGACCAGGCCCGCCTGGCCAACAACTTTAGCTACTTCATCCAGAACTTGGACAGCTACACCAACGACTGGCACGTCATCGTGATTGGCGACGATGACGGCTGCAAGGACCAAGCCGCAGGTATCCTTAAGTCCACCACCACCGGCTACGAGTCCAAGTTCTCCGCCGCCGTCAAAAGGGGCACCGGCTCCTGGTTGACCGAGGCGCTGCTTACCCCAGCCGCCCTGGCCACAGAATTGGCTGCAGGGGGCGGCGGCTGCAACGCCAGCTTCATGCGTGATGGTGCTCTCCTGCACGTCATCATGGTCAGCGACGAGCCCGAGCAGAGCTCTGCCGCATGGGGCAGCTACGTCAACCGGATCCAGGCGGCCAAGGGATCTGCATCCCTGGTCAAGCTCTCCGCCATCGTGGGCGACTACCCAGGAGGCTGTGGCAGCGCGGACCCAGGTACCGGCTACTACGACGCTGTGAACTACACCGGTGGTGAGTTCCTCAGCATCTGTGCCAGCTCCTGGACAAGCTACATGAGCGCCCTGGCCAAGGCTTCCATCTCCGTGGACACCTACGAGCTGCAAGCCACCCCAGTGGAGAGCACCATCGTCGTGCTCGTCAACGACGTAGAGGTCACCACTGGCTGGTACTACAACGTCGACGCCAACACCGTGGTCTTCGAGGTCGACATCCCAGAAGGCGGCGATGTGGTCAAGGTGAGCTACGCCGGCAAGGCCAACTGCGACTGAGTCTCAGCGAGACCCAAAAAGAACCCCCGTCGGCACTGCCGACGGGGGTTCTTTGCTCTGTCAGTTCCGCTTTTGGGAAGCTCAACCCACGATTTGCTGGAAGACCTGGACCGCGCGAGCAATGCCTGCGTCGTCCACATCCAGGTGGGTAACCAAGCGGATGGCGTCGTCGCTCAGGGCAAAACACAGCACCCCAGCAGCGTTCAGGGCCTCTGCAGCCGCCTCGGCACCCGCAATTTTCACGTAGACCATGTTGGTCTCTACCGGGCGGGTGCCCAGCCCAAGAGCGTTTAGCCCTGCGGCCAGATCTTGAGCGCGGCGGTGATCCTCGGCCAGGCGCTCCACGTGGTGCATCAAGGCGTAGCGGCCGGCGGCCGCGATGAAACCCGCCTGGCGCATGCCGCCGCCCAGCATCTTGCGCACTTTGCGGGCGCGAAAAATCATGTCCCTGGGCCCGGCAAGAATGCTGCCCACTGGAGCGCCCAGCCCCTTGCTCAGGCAGATGGAAACACTGTCCACGGGAGCCACAATCTCGGCCAAGCTCTTTCCACTGGCGACCACCGCATTCATGACGCGGGCACCATCCATGTGCACACGCAGGCCTTGCTCGCGGCACCCTTCTCCGATGCGCTCGAGCACCGAGAGTGGATAGACCGTGCCACCGCCCCTGTTGGCCGTGTTTTCCACCAAGACCAGAGCGGCCTGGGCAAAGTGGATGTTGTAAGGCCGAACCGCGGCGAAGAGGGTCTCAGGGTCCAACAGCCCGCGCTCCCCTTGCACCAAGCGGGTCTGCACCCCGCTGATCACCGCCGCCCCGCCCGCCTCGTAGTGGTAGGGATGGGCGTCCGACTCCAGAATGATCTCGTCTCCAGGCTGGGTCCAACAGCGGATGGCGATCTGGTTGGCCATGGTTCCCGAGGGCGTAAAGAGCGCGGCCTCCATGCCGGTCAACTCAGCAGCTTCGGCTTCCAATGCGTTGCAGTTGGGGTCGTCTCCCAGCACATCATCGCCTACCTCGGCCGTGAACATGGCCTGCAGCATCTGCGGAGTGGGACGGGTGACGGTGTCAGAGCGTAGATCAACGGTCATGAGCGAACCTGGAGCAAGGAGGGGAGGTAGTCGGTCGGGGGCGTCAGGCCACACAGGAGCAGCAGAGTCGCCGAGACGTTGGCCAGTCCCGGCTCTGGGGTCTCGGAGAGCGTCCAGCGGGCGTGTGGGTCCACCACGGCGAAGGGAACGGGTGCCAAGGTGTGGCTGGTCTTGGGCTGGATGCTGTCCCCATCCATCTTGGGCTGGTTCTGCTTGTCCCGCATCCACATGTCGTCGGCGTTGCCGTGGTCCGCGGTGACCAGGAGCACGCCACCCGCCTTTACGACAGCCGCCTCCAGCTCAGCCACGCAGGAATCCACGACCTCCATCGCGGTGATGGTGGCCGCCAGATCGCCGCTGTGGCCCACCATGTCGCCGTTGGCGATGTTCAGCCGTACGTGATCCCAGCTCCCTGAGTCAATGGCAGCAATGGCCGCTTGGGTGATCTCCTGTGCTTTCATGGCGGGGGCCTGCTCGAAGGGAATCACGTCCGAGGGAATCTCGACGTACGCCTCCAGGGCATCGTCCAACAGCCCACTGCGGTTTCCATTGAAGAAGAAGGTCACGTGGCCAAACTTCTGGGTCTCGGAGACCACAAAGCTGCGGCGGCCATTCGCAGCCAAGTACTGACCCACGGTCGCATCGATGCTGGGAGGCTCGATCAGGTAGCGGGCCGGGATCTTTAGGTCCCCGTCGTACTGCATGATTCCGGCGAAGCGGAAGCTGGGGGCGTCGCCGCGGTCTACCGGGGTTTCCTGGCCTTGGGCGGTAGAAGAGAACTCCAGAGCCCGGTCCCCGCGAAAGTTGAACAAGAGCATGCCGTCCCCTTCCTGCACGGAGCCGATGGGCTGAGCCCCTTCAGGACCGCCTTCCTCAATGACAAAAGCAGGCAGGTACTGGTCGTTGACCGTGGGGTCCTCTGCGTAAAGGGTCTCCACAGCTTGCGTGGCGTTCTCAAAGCCGCGCCCCTGGCCCAAAACATGGGTGTCCCAACCGCGCTGCACCATCGACCAGTCGGCCTGGTAGCGGTCCATGGTGAGGTTCATCCGGCCGCCGCCACTGGCGATGCGGTAGTCCCGGTTGATCTTCCCCAGCGCCTCTTCCAGGGTCTGGATGTAGCCCAAGACGCTGCGCGCGCTCACGTCCCGCCCGTCACTGAGAATGTGAATGCGAACCCGCTCGATGCCCTGGGCGTCGGCCTGCTGCAGGATGTGCAGCAGGTGGTTGATGTGGCTGTGCACCCCCCCGTCAGAGAGCAAGCCCAAGAGATGCAGGGTGCCGCTCTGGGTCAGCCACTCCCAGGTCTTCCCAAAGGCCGATCCGTCCTTGAAAGCGGCTGCAACGAGCTTGGCACCCTGAGCAATGATTCTGCCGGCCCCCAAAGCATTGTGCCCCACCTCTGAGTTGCCCATGTCCCCGTCCGAGGGCAGCCCTACGGCCGTACCGTGCGCCTTGAGCTGGGTGGACATGGCACCCGCGAAGAGCCGGTCCAAAGTGGGCGTGTGGGCTTGGTAGACCGCGTCCCCACCATCCTGCAGGCCCAGGCCCACGCCATCCAAGATGCAGAGGACCACTGGGCCATTGTTGGAGGCACCGCTCGGGGCACTGCCAGGAAAACCGCGGCCAGGGAAGCCGGGGACATCGGGGAGCTTGTAGTTCATCTACACCCCCTATTCGGTATCCTTAAGCATCGGAGGTTCCATGCTGTCCCTATTCGCCACTTTGCCCTTGATTGCGTGCACCCAAGCCCCACCCACCCTGAGCATGGTGGACCCAAAAGCCGGAGAGCCTGGAGAGCGGATCAAGGTGGTCGGTGCAGACTTTCAAGAAGGGGCCACGGCCACTATGGGTGGTCAGGATCTCGCGGTCAAACGTCTGGGCGCGACCTTGCTCGAAGGAACTGTGCCTTTGCTTGAGGCAGGGGACCACACGGTGATTGTGGCCAACCCGGATGGACAGAACGCCAGCTCCCCCGGTGCGTTCACCATTGCTGCTCCCCCACAGGCGCTGAGCATCTGTGCCCAGGGGTACACCTCCTACACCCAGCTTGCTGCCGGCCGCAGCATCATCAAGATCGACATCCACCGCCCGGACACCGAAGAGATCGAGCAGCTGGAGATCAAGTTCCGGGATGTAGAGGGCGTGGAGTACCGGGCGGAGGTGCAGGGAGAGGCCCTATGCTCGGCCATCTTGCTCACCCTCAAAGACGGCCGCCGCATCGTGTACGAGGACTCCAAGGAGCTCAACTTCAAGAAGAAGGCCCAGGAGCTCGCCCAGATCGTCGGCGTGGGCATCGAGGTGACGGTGGACGAGGCCTTGCTGGATGAAGAGTGAGCTGCCGTATGTTGCGTGCGTTCGCGCGATCATGCCTGCGTGACCACGCAGAAACCAGCGCATGCTGCTCATGGAGACCTCGGGGATGGCGGGATTTCAAGCAAGGCGCCGCTTTTACACAGCTTTGGACTACGACCAAATCGCCCGCGAAACCGACTTCTTCTCCGACGGCGACGCCAAAGTCATCTTTGCCAAGCGCCTCTACGTTAGGGCGTCGCAAGCAGCTCCGCGACCGCCGTATAGCCACTTCTCATGGCCCCATGGACCGCGACGGTGTTCTGGGACGTGAACGCGCCTCCAGCCCAATACAGGCGGTCATCCACGCTGGCAGACAGCGAATCGATGTCCCTCAAGGCGTCTGCCCCATAGACGTAGGCGCCCTGAATCCACGGCTCCTGGCTCCAGTTCTGGACGCGGGCGTTGAGCAGGTTCCGCGAGGCTGCACCGTCAAAGGCTGCATCCAGGTGCTGGAGGAGACGCTCCACGACCGCCTCGTCCTCCAAGCCCACATACTGAGCGGCTTGACGCCCGACACAGAAGAGGCTCAATAGATTCTGAGCGGACCCTTTGCGGAAGACCCCGTCCATCGCCAAGTGATCTACCCCACCCTGACCCAAGGGGCTCAACATGGTCAGGTCGGGATAGAACTTGGACTCCATCTCCAAGAAGACCTTGAGCCCGTCGACCACCTCACGCCCGTCGATGGCCTGCTGCTTCCACTCGGGAAGCTCCGGTGTGAAGGCAATGCGCCCTTGCTGCAGGATCTTCAAGGGCACGGCCAGAATCACCCGATCGGCCTGCTCGACGCGCCCGTCCTCCAGGTGGACGCTGACGCCGCTGCCCGAGGAGTCGATGGCGACCACCGGCGTGTTCAGCTGGAGCCGGTCAGCCGAGGCCGGCAGGAACCAGTCTTCCAGATAGGAATGCCAGGTCGTGCGTTTAAACTTGAACTCACCGTAGAGGTGCCGGAATCCGTCCATGGACTGCAGACGCGACCCCGTCCAGAGGCTCGTGGTCTGCGGGGCGTAGCGAACAACATCCAGGCTGGCGTTCACCCCGCTGTCATCAATGAGCTCGGCCAGCACACTGGGCTGGTCGTGGATCCACTCTGCGCCCAGGTCGATGGGCACATCCACAAAGTCATCCATGCGCTGTACGCGCCCACCCCAGCGGCTGCTGGCTTCGACAATCGTGTAGTCGATGCCGTAGCGCTCCAGCAGGTACCCGGCGGCCAATCCAGCGGCCCCGGCTCCCACAACCACCACGCGGCCCTGGAAGTTCACCGGCAAATCCCACCAGGTTCCCTGCGAGGCGCAGCCCACCGTCGGCAGCAAAGACACCAGCCCCGCGCCCGCGGCGCCCTTGAGAAAGCTCCGACGTCTCATGGGTTCTCCTTCCCTGAAAGCAGCACACCAAAATTCACCGTAAACACTGTTCCCCCATTACTTTCCCATGCAAGCTGCTGACCCACACTCAGGTCAAGGAACACCGGAAACTGCCGCGAATGCCGCCAGGACAACCGCGTAGAGAGCTGCGGTACGGCCCAAAGCTGTTGTTCCCACACACCTTCAGAGCTGCCATCGGCGAGGTTCAGGCTCCTCTCGGTGGTCCGAGACTCCAGGCCCAAGCCGACGCCCACAGTGCTGGCGATGCGCAGAGTTCCGTCATCACCGAGCCGCTGCCACTCTGCGCCAAACTGAGGCGTGAGCTGACCATGAAAGGAGTCCTTGGGATTCACCCAACCGGCGAGGTCCAGCCCACCCTGCCACCGCGTGGCACCCAGGTCCCTACGAAGCCCGAGAATCAAACCCGGCTGGCTCAGCCAGGGCAAGGTCAGTCCCAGGCTGAGCGCCTGCGGTGAAGGTTGGACCAAGGGCTGGACCAGAGGCTCAGAAGGGGGATGCGGTGCACCGGACTGCGCGAGTGCGAGATCAGCCAACAACAAGATCATGAGCAGCTCCGGTTGCAACAGGCCACCAACCTGTCAGGTGACATGTGTAGCCTGTCAACTGACAGGTTGGCAAGCAAACACAAGGCTGGCGCCCCCCATGAGGTCCTCCTGCGCACGGCTTGAGACCATGGTGCGAGCGCTTAGGCCGCAGCTCTACGGCACCCCAGCTCTACAGCGTGTCCTCAGCCCTGACCGGCCTTGTGCAGCTCTTGGGTCAGCAGCACAAAACCGCTGCTCTGAAATGCACGGACTACAAAGCCCGGAACGCTGCCGCTGGGCTCGTAGTGCAGCTCGTAGACCACCTTGGTACCTGTGCCTTGGGGGCTCAACTCCCACTTCCCCGTGTCCTTCGCCGGCACCACGTTTCCGTCTTTGGCTGTGGGCTGTGTTCCGGTCATGCTCCAAGCGTGCGTGACCGTCTCGCCTGAGACCGCCCGGGAGTAGAGCAGGTGGGCCTCGCGGTCCGAGATTCCGCCGGCCACATGACGCTGGTAAACCACCGATCCTGCGCTGTCAGTCGAGACCACAGTGGCCTCGGCAATGGAGCTATGCACCTTGTCGTGTCCACCCAAGTCCGTCAGCACCGCGTCGAGAGCGGCGACGCTCACATCGCTCCAAACACACTCCGCCCGCAAGGTGGGGTAGCCGCTCTCGTTCTTGGGAGAGCGGAAGTAGTCACAGCCACTCTGGGAGTCGAACTTCTCCCAGCCTGCGGGGGCGGCAAAGGCCAGGGTGACGGTGGCGAGAAGCAAGGACATTGAAAGCTCCGGGGTCGGGTCCCCTACAGGGGAACACGAAACTACCACCCCCTGGATCCGAGACGCATTCCCTGCGCCGTGGTTGACTAAGCTGGCAGAGGCAGGAGTCCTGGATGGCGGATCGGAGAGCAGTCGTGATCGGAGGCGGCATCACGGGCACCTTGACGGGCTGTGCGCTGCTGCGTGCGGGCTGGGAAGTGACCCTGATCGAGGCCCTGCACATCGGTGCCGGATCGAGCTCCCGCACCGCCGCAGGCATTCGCCAACAGTTTTCCACCCGCGAGAGCGTGCTGGGGATGCGCTATTCAGTGGATTTTTACAAGCACTGGCAACAGAGCATGGGCCAAGACGGCCAGCCCATCGAGCAGAACGGCTACCTCTTCTTGGTTCAAGGGGAAGACGCGTGGAAGGCGGCGCAAAAGCGGGTCAGTGACCAACAGAACTGGGGACTCACAGAGGTTCAAGCGCTCAGCCCCCAACAAACGGTCGAGCGCTTCTCCTACGTCGACCCCGAAGAGATCACCGGTGCCACCTGGTGTCCGAGCGACGGATTTCTACGCCCAGACGTGGTCTACAGCGAAGCTGCCGCCGCCTTTCGCGCCCTGGGCGGGACCCTGCTCCAAGGCAGTCCACTGGTCCAGGCCGAGCGGGCCGGAGAGCGCCTAATCAGCATCACAACCGGCAAGGGCGCCGTCCTGAACGCCGACGTTTTTCTGGACTGCACAAACGCCTGGAGTCGCCGTGTCGGGGACATCCTGGGTGCCGCACACCTGCCCATACAGGCCCTCAAACGCTACCTGTGGTTTATCGAGCGCGGCGACTCGATGAGCGAAGCTGAGCTACTCAACATGCCCCTGATCATCTCCCCACAGGGCGCCTACTGCAGGCCCGAGAACGCAGGTTCTCTCATGACCGGCTGGAAGCACCAAGCTCCCGATGTGAGCGCCAACTTTGCCTACGACGATCAAGACATCATAGAACCCGCCTACTTCCACAAGAACGACGCCGATTCTCGGCCCTTCGAGACCTGGATGGCCTTGGCTCAGGCACTGCCACCCGTTGGCGAGTTCGCCGGTATCTCGGCCACCACCGCGGGCTTCTACGGCACCACCCCGGACCACAACCCCTTCTTGGACTTTGACCCGCAGACGAAGAACCTGATCCGCATGGTGGGTTTCTCCGGCCACGGCGCCATGTTCGGTCCCTTCTCCGCTCAGGTGGGCCTTGCACTGGCCGAAGCAGGCGAATCCATCGACCATGTCAGGGTCTTGGGCGAGGACGCCGAGCTGGCCCCCTTCAAGATCAATCGCGACTTTGGCGCCGCCGAGGCCATGGTCATCTGAACCCGCGTGCGCACCGCGTTAAGTGACCGTCCCGAAGTTTTCTTAGTTGGAGGACCGATGTCCGAGCTGACCGCTGACGATCTGCGCCTAGCCTATGAGATCGGAGTTCGATCGCGCTCTACCGAAGAGCACATCGTGCGTTTGGCCAGCCGCGGCGAGGTCAAGTTCGCCATCTGGGGCCCCGGCGAGGAAGTGCACGGCACAGCCACAGCCTTAGCGATCTCCAAGATCGCCGGGCTCGATCAGTTCGCCGTGGTTCCTCATTACCGCTCCGGCGCCCTGGTGAGCATGTGGCTGACCCTGCATGGAAACACCGACTTTACTCGGACCATGCTGCGCCAGCAGTTCTCAAAGGACACCGACCCCATGTCCCGCGGTCGCCAGATGGTCTACCACCTGGACATCCGCGAATACGGCATTCTACCCGTGCAGTCGCCAGTCGGCATGCAATTAGGAAAGGCCGCGGGCTGGGCCTTGGGCAACCGCAGCCAGGGTCGCACGGACTGCATGTCCCTGGGCATCATCGGCGACGGCACCTCCGCCGAGGGCGATCTGCACGACACGATGAACGCCATCAGTGTCTGGCAGCTCCCAACCATCGTGATGGTCACCGACAACGGGGTAGCTATCTCCACGACCCCGGACGAGGGCCGCGGAATCAAGAGCTTCGAGAAGTACGCCGAGGGCTTTGGCGTGAAGTTCTTCACCTGCGATGGCAGCGACTTCTTCGACACATACGAGACCACCTTGGCCTGCGCCAAGTACGTCCGGGAGAATCAAAAGCCTGCGTTCATGCACGTGGTGAACCTGCCCCGCTTCAACGGCCACAGCTCCGCTGCGGACATGACTTTCGACTTGGGCCAGGAAGACCCCCTGATCACCTTCGGCGCCGAGCTGGTGAAGCGCGGCGTGCTCGAAGACCAGGACATCATGCGCCGGGTCGAAGGCCAAGGCCGCGACTTCTTTGCTCACCACGAGCTGGGCAACGTCATGGGCCGCCAAGACGAAGAGGTCAAGGCGATCTTCGACGAAGTGCGCGCCGAGCCTGACCCTCCCGACGACTCCGTGTTGGAGAACGTCTACGCCCCCTTCCCAGAGGTGCAGGAACCCTCTTCCCAGGCTGGCACGACCAACGTTAGCTACGGCGGCGCCATTCGCTCCGCGCTGGACCACATCTTGGACACCAAGGGCGGCATGATCCTGGGTCAGGACGTCGGCAAGCTAGGCGGCGTGATGCAGGCCACAGCCGGTCTGAAGAACAAGTACCCAGACCGAGTCACCGATGCGCCCCTCAATGAGCCCCTGATTGTGGGCTGCAGCATGGGCGCCGGTCTGCACCCCAACGTGCATGCCCTCCCAGAGATTCAGTTCGGCGACTACAGCCTGAACGCCTTCCATTGGCTGGTTCACCTCGGCAATCTGTACTGGAGCAGCAACGGCAACAGCACCTGCCGCATGCTCCTGCGGATGCCCACGGACCCCTTCGGCGGCGGCGCGGTCTACCACTCCATGTCTCTGGATGGCTACTTCACGCCCATTCCCGGCCTGGTCATCGTGATGCCGAGCACTTCTTGGGACGTCTACGGCCTGATCATGGCCGCCTCCGAATACGACGGCCCGGTCATCATGCTTGAGCCCAAGTGGATGTACCGTCAGACCTTAGGCCCCGCCTTCCCCGGCGAGCCCACCGACGCTGACGGCATCACCAAGCTCAAAAAGGGCATCATGCGCGGGGAGATCCCCGACCTGCCCCGCAACGTCAAAGTTCCTTTCGGAAAGGGTGTGATCAGAAAGGAAGGACGCGATGTGACTCTGGTCAGCTGGGGGCGCGCCGTCTGGACCAGCATCGCCGCTGCTGAAGAGCTGGAAAAGCAGGGTCTATCTGTCGAAGTCATTGACCTGCGAACCCTGGTTCCGCCGGATCTGGACCTGATCACTGAGAGCGTCGAGAAGACCGGGCGCCTGCTGGTCGCTGCCGAGGACCGCTCCTTCGCTGGTTTCGTGCGCAGCATCCAGGGCCAGCTCGTGGAGCGCTTCCCCGGTCTGCCAACCAAGGCCTTGGGCCAGAAGAACGTGCCGGGCATTGCCCAGTCTCTCAAGCTGGAAGCTGCGACCGTCTTGACCAAGGAAGACATCATCGCTGCTGCTGGCGAGGTCATGCAGATACAGGTCGCAGGCAGCACAAAATCCTGGAGCTGGGTCCCACCCCGCTTCTTTGTGACTTGAGCAGAGCCACCCCGTGAGAGCCGCCCACTGCGGCTGTGTACTGCGGCTGAGCCAAGCCCCATAAAGCACTGCGGCTGAGCCAAGCCCCGGAAAGCACTGCTGGAGTTTGCCCTAAAAGCAACTCAGACAGACAAAAGCCGAAAACGCAGAAAAGCCCCGAAGCCGTTTCCGGCTTCGGGGCTCTTCATTTTCTCCGCCGTCGCTTTCGCGTCCGCAGAGAGCCTCGTTTTCCCCCGCAAGGGATTGGAGGGTGACACCCAGCCCGTGGGATTTCCTGTCAGAGAATTCGGGTACTCAAAGCTCTCAGAGTTGCCTCTGTCCGCCTCTCGTGGGGTTTACCTGAACCTTCAGGTGGCAAACCAGCATTGCTGCTGTTTGTCTGACTGTGTGCTGCGAGTCGTTGGCCTTTCTCGCGTCCCTTCTTGGGCTTCATCGGCTCCGCCTTTTGAGCGTGCTGTTTCGATGGGACCTTCAAGGTTTCTCACACACTGCCTGCTTCGTCTTGCAACGATGCCGCCTATTGTCCTTGGGCGCCTCCTTCAGAGACTCCTTCTTGTACCTGAGCCAGCAAGTCCTTGCTCGGTTTCATCGGCCTGCAAGCAGTCCTCTGTCCGTCTCAACTTCTCTACGAAGCCTCACCTACCGGGCTGCTTCGCTGTCTCCTTCTCTCCAGGGTTCTTCCGCCTCTCCACCGACATACTCGTCAGCGCCAAATCCTGTGATTCTTCTCCAAGATGCGCCTCAACTCTTGCGAGTCGTGCAGCCATCCTGTTCTCTGAATCCAATTCATCGACTCTCTTGCGACTCAAGATTGCTCCTGCTTCGCGATGCGTCCTCTTCAGCTTGATTTGGGTTGAATGAACGGTTGGCCTCGTAGCCAGCTGTTCCCCGAGCTTGTGTCTCCACTCGCTTGTACCTCGCTTCAACGCTTGCGCGCCTTTGCAAAGTCTCACCATGCTGTTGTTTCTCTCTTGCCAGAGAGAACTGGGTACGTCCTGAGCTTTCTCTGCTCCTCGACGCTTTTCTCCGCATCTGAGCTGCAGGCTTATTGCATCCTGCTACCGGTCATAAGGTTCGCTTCCGTTTTGCTCGCTCTTTATCCGTCCGAAAACGGGGCCAGAGTGCTCCTCGTAGCGCATGACCCTTCAAAGACTTTCCCTCTCCAGAAGCTGAAACCACGTCTCCGTAGCTCCCGTTCCCTCTTGCTGTTTCTTCAAATGACCGCGGACGGTCCTCACTCGCAATTCTCGAAAGAACTGCGCCTCAGCTTCAGGGCTTTTACTCCTCTGGGAGAGTCCGTTTCGTCCGGTACCCGTTTCCAGGCACCTTCAGATCGATTCTTCCATGGGCTTTTGGACACTGATTGCGCCGTGGTTTCCGCCCCAAAGGGTGGTCCTAAGCCAGCTTGCTTTCCCAACGAGTTGGTTCCGCGCTCTGCCCGACTGGCTCCTCGTTCTTCCTGGTGATTACCAGTGGTCCCGAGCGCCCTGTCCCCCTGTTCCACTACCCCAACAAGTGAGGGCGTACAGAGACGCCACACATCCGATTTCTCGGTCGCTCCGGTAGGAGCAGTGCAGCAGGTCGTCTACAATCAGCAATGTCAACGTCAAAGAACGTGTTCGAGCGTTTCTCTCGGCCGACCCCAGCAAGCCGGGTGTCGGTCTCTCCTTGTGCATTGACCGTGCCAACTTTTGGATCAAGTAATTTCAGCTACTTAGCTATGTGCAGTTGAGAACTCATTCTTTACACCCTGTCCATACGACCCGCCAATTACCAAGCAAGAGAACTCCAAGTACCTAATTTTACTTGTTGATGAAATTATGTGCACAATTATTTACAGTGTGTAAGTATTTTTACACTCTAAATCGACATTCACTCGCAAGACTCTAAGCCAAGCCTTCTCCCCCCCTTCAGGATGCGCTATGGTGGCTCCTGAACTAGGAGACGCAATGCGCATTCACCTCTGCATCCTGCTTGGAGCCCTGTCCTTGACCGCCTGCAAGAGCGGCGTCACGGTCGAAGACAGCGACACCGGAGAAGAGGTCGTGGACGACGGACAGTCTCCAACTCTCAGCGAGCCCAGCGCCAAGTGCGTGGAGCATCCCGATGGCGAAGGCACCGTAGACCTCTGGAACTTCCAGGTGCTCTTCGATGATCCCCAAGGGACAGAAGATGTACCCCGCAACCTCTTCAGCGAGGCCGACGTGGATGATCAGCACCACATCGAGTGGCTGCGCGACGGCAACATGGTCGACCAAGCCGGAGTAGTCGCCTGCGACCCCGACGGCGGGACCTGCACCGGAAGCTTTCCCGGCGCATCTTACGGACTGACCTGCGCCACCGCCACCGACTGGCGCTTCCGCTTCGTGATCAAGGACTACGACGGAAACGAGGGCACGATTGAGGTTCAGGGAGCAAAGGGCTGAACCCTCCGAACTGAATGAGACAAGCGGCGCCTTCTGGGCGCCGTTTGTGCTCTGGAGTATCCCGCCGTCAGGACCCCTCTACAGAACACCTCTCAGCCTCCACTGACCTGGCCTATAGCTGGAGCCCGCAACATGACGCGGTCCTGACCAGGCAGACGCACTCGGCGAAGGAGACCCGCCAGCATCAAAGGCTTGTCCACCTGAGGGACCTCGACCAAGGGCTCGCCGCGCAGGAGCTGATGGAGGCGCTCCGCTAAATCGGAGTCGGCCTTTACAATGTCGACAGCCATGCGCATCTCTTGGCCCAGCGGACCCAAGGTGCGAACCAGCCCAGCGCGGCTGCGGGGCATGGTGCCCTGGGTCTGTGCGCCGCGTCCCAACGCTTCGACAACAGCTGGGATGCCTCCGGAGAAGCGCGCAGCGGTCTCTAAGTGCACCCGAGATGATGCCCCCACGCGACCAATTATGGCTGCAGCTGCCTCGGCCTCGCCGTAGTCAGCCAGCTCGACCCTATGGCCGGTATCCAGGTCCATCCGGGCATTCACACTACCGGCGAGCAGCATCGTGGCGCGCCGCCCCCGGGGAATGCGCTGCACGTAGTTGGCCCAGACCTCGCCTAGATCCTCGATCACGTCAATCGGAAGGTATTCCGCGCCGTGGCCCAGTAGCGCTAGGTTGTGCTCGGTTTCATCCTGCGCGTGGAGCAAGATGTCCAGCGCCGCGGAGCGAAATCCACGTCCGTCAGCGACAATGATCGGACTGGTTCCTTGGTTCTGACAGCTCCGAAGCTGACCAAGCACCGAGAGAATAAAGCTCCAGGCCTCGGGCGCACGGCGGCCCTTCAGAGGACGGAAGGAAACGGTGCGGCAGCCAACGGCGGGCTCTCCAACCGCGAGATCAAGGGCGATTTCCTCCAGAAATGTCTGGGGGTTGGACCAACGCGGGGTCATCACGACCACAGGCTCCAGGCGGCGCAGGTGCCCGCGTACTCGCCGGGCAGTGCGACCACGCAGTGCAGCCTCGATGTAGTGCTGGTCCTGGTCGAAAACAAGCTCACGACGTGCTTGTCCAACGCTGCGCTCCTGCTCGATTCGTCGTGCCAGTCGGCTAGCCGGTTGGCTCACAGCATCCTCCGCCGCAAAGGGATCTGGACCCTCGGGTCGCTGGAGCCTAGGGTTAGACTCTTGTCATGTCAAGGGAAACCTTGTCTTAAGGCATCCAGATCGCAACCCGGATAGACTCTCGCCATGAGCGCCCGGCCCCCCCGTCAAACTCTGATCCCCAATGCCAACAATGTGCGTCTGCTCGCCCGGCTTGTAGATCTCGTGGCCCGCGGAGTTCGCGACAACCGGACACTGGCCATGCTGCTAGACTGCGAAGTCCGCACGGTGAACTACTACACCCAGGCCGGGGACTGGCTCAATCTCTTGGCCACAGACGAAAAGACCCTCTCGCCCACATTGACCCGCTTGGGCACAGAGTACGCCTTTGCCGGAAAGGACCGCGGACGCGTCTACGCACGCGCCGTCTGGCAGAACCCCTTCGTGGTCCAACTCATGGATGGCCGAACCGAGCTCCCCAAAGCTGCGGGCATTGCGCAGTTCATCCAGGCCTCGGTTCCCGACATGGCCCCCAGCACGGCCAGGCGCCGTGCGTCATCCGTACGCGCCCTGTTGGAGCCCGCTCTGCGATATCCCGCCCCCAAGACCCAGCCCCCAGGCCACCAGCTCAGCTTCGATTTAGGCCTGGGGCGCCCCCGCAAGCGCCCACCCCGCATACAGCTCAGCGGCGGCAGCGACCACAGTCCCGAGGCCTACCGGGTGGTTCTGCGCGCCCTGCTAGACCACGGCGAGCTTTCCCTATGGCACATCCGGGCCATCCTGGACTGGCATGGGGGCGAGGCCTGCCCTGTGGGTTCCTATGTAGAGATGGCAGTCCGTCGCGGTGACGGCTGGCGAGTTGGAGACCGCCTGGTGGTCAGCTGGGGTGCAGTCTGGCGACGTGATCTCTCTGACACGGTGGCCGGCGTAGCGCTGAGTGACCCAGGATATCGCCACTACCTCTCCATCCTGCGCCAGGCCAGTGAGGGCCACCCTGGCGCCGCCATGGAATACGCCAGACTCCAGGAGCGCTACGCATCTTGGGACAAGCGCATCTTCGGTGCCGAGGTCACCCCAGCGCGCTTGGCCGTCGATCTAGACCGGGTGCTACTCGGTCGTCCCATCGACGCCTTTCCTTTAGCGGACGACCCAGGCCCCGAACCTGGAGAGCAGACCGGCCCATTCTTAGAGCTGGTGGACACCACCGACCTGTTCATCGCCCTGCCCCCCACCTTGATGGATCTGGTGGGCGGAGTCTCCGGCGTGAACCGCATTTTGGAAGAACGCCGGAAGACCGAGGGGGGCCAGCCCAAGGTCGTCGACCGCAGAGAGCTGGTGCACGGCGGTCTCTTCGCCCCTGGTGAGCCTCGTTCCCGCGCCATCCCAGACAGGGTCAGCCTGCGCCAGCGCGCCTTGGCCCACATCCCGCATTTGGCCATGTTGGTGGCTCTACTCCAGCTGCACCGGCGTAGCGGCGGAGAGCTCGCCGTGAGCGTGCAAGGCACCGGCTTAGACCTGCGCATCAAGCGCCGTCGCTTCAAGGACCTGCTTTTTCATCTGGACGAGTTCTGCTGCATGCAGGGCTGGATGGTCTCCCGGCGTCTGCGAGGTGGACTCACCGGAGAGCAGCTCGCCGAAGTGCTCGGAGCCCTGGGCATCGCTCTCCGCGTAGGCAACAGTCTGGTGCTGGAGGAGGCCTTTTTCCTGCGGCTACAGTCCGATGTGGAAGACCATGAGCTCTTTGAGCGACTCGGACCGCTTGGCGACCGGATTGTGAGCTTCCTGGAGCAGTGGCCCCGCTGATTGCTGCAGTCTCCTTTTTGGACCGGCTGCATTCTTTGCAATCCAGCCACAGCCAGCCCTTTTGCGACCTTAGTTTTAGTGCGAAGTCTATCAAAGTACGGCCAGTGCGCTCCAGCAAGGCTAAACTGCCAATATGTTCCGCTCCGGTTTAAAACGCATTGGCAAGAAGCTCCTGGGACGCGGCGAGTCTGCTGCCAAGGCTACCCCCTCTCCTGCAGCCGAGCCTGCCCCCGCTTGGGCTCCAAAGGCCTTTGTAAAGCCGGCCCCTCAGCAGAGCGCAGAACCTACTTCCCAGCCCGCTCCTGAGCTTATCGCCAAGCCCAAACTCAAGCCCAAACAGGACCCAGTGGCCTTGGCCGTGCCGAAAACCACAGAGCCTGTGGCTGCAGCCAAGCCTGCTTCTCCACCGGCAGCTCCGACCCCAGCTGCCAAGCCCGTCTCTTCCTTTGCCAACCTGGCAGCTATGGCAGCGAGCGGACAACTTGGCGAAGCGCGCCACGCGGATCAGTCCGGAACCGACCTGGATGCCTACCGCGAGCGCATGCGCGTCAATGGTCGTGAGGACATAGAGCTTTCTGGCATCGGCCTGAACACCGCGGAAGACGGCACCCAGTTCGTAGGGCCTGTAAACAACGAGAGCTCGCGCGCCAAAGCCGTTGGCCTGATACTCAGCATCGACCAGCACGAGTGCATCTCCTGCGGCACCTGCGTGGAGCAGACCGAAGATGTGTTCTATCTAGGCGAAGACGACAAGAGCGGAGAAGAGGTCAAAGCCGAGGTGCTCAAGCAAGAGGGGCCAATGGACCTGATCCAGGACGCCATCGATGCTTGCCCAGTGACTTGCATCCATTGGCTCGATGGCGAAGAGCTCACCGACATTCACAGCGCCGGCGGCGTGAGCGCCTGACCACTGGTCCCGCGCTGAACCCCAAGCGACTGGCAGGCTACTCGGTCCACCCCGCACGGTCTCTCAACAGAGCCATGTTGCGCTCGGGGACTCCGGCAATGTTCGGGTGGCTGTCCACAGCACGCGAGACGTCTTCTACCCGCAGCACATGCAATGCGGGGTAGGGGGACTGGTTGGTAGCGTTCGCCGGGTCGTCCTTCCATGCCCCCTCAAAGCAGTAGTCCGGATGGAAGCTGGCCAATTGAAATCGTTGGTCTAAGCGGGTCTGCTCCAGCATGTCCTGGGCTGCGGCAGCGATGTCCAAGAACTCGGAGAAGCGGCAGTCTGGAAGCACCAAGAGCGCGGTCTCGTAGGCACCAGAATCCACCTCTTCCACCAAAGCCAGCACACCCATTACGGCATCCGAGGCCACCTCGACGCTGCGCCAACCCACCTTGCCCCGCCCCAGGGGACCGGCGGCAAAGGGACAAAGATTCAAACCGACGACCACTTCTTGCACCCAGCCCTGGACGGCCTGAACGCGAGGGTCATCAAGGCTCACAGCGCCGCCCGAAGAGCTTTCGCCCTCAAAGCTGCAGAGCGGCAGCTTCGGGGATCTCCATGATGTCGCCCTGGGCCGCACGAATCACGTCCTGGCGCTTCTCATCATAGAAGGACTGCAGGTCCTCTTTACTCACCGGCTGGCTGGTGATGAACACCGCGTTCTCGCTGGTGCCCTTGCACTTACGAGAAGCGGCAATGTCGTACTCCCAACTGTAGCTGGCGCCATCTACCTGGGCGGCGATCTGGTCGGGCCAGGCATTGCCTGCTTCCTCCAAAACGCCCATGTGCACGCCGACCATCTGGTTGCCCTTTTTACAGACGGCGGTCTCGACCACGACCACGCCGTACTGCAGCTTTCCGTCAACCATCCGGTCCTGGTAGCGCGCGCCGGCCAGAGCGTTCGCCTCGGCTTCGGCGCCAAGCGACAACAAGGTCGTGCGGGCCTGCTCAATGGCCTTGGGGGGCAATTGAGGGGCCATTTCCACGATGGCGGCCACGGCCAACTGGGTCGTCTCGACGTTCTGACCTTCCAGGCCACCTACCTGCGCAGCGTCGGCGAAGGCGTTGACCACATAGGTCAGTTCCTCCTCGTTCTCGAGCTCGCCCAGAAGGCGCTCAAGGGTGGGTATGGAGTCCTTCCCCAAGTTGCGCGCGTAGACCTCGACCACACCGAAGAATCGGGTCCGGTCACCCGCAGACCCGTCCACCTCGGACTGCAGAAAAGCCTGTACGTCCTCGTTTCGGCACTCCGCCAAGGAGCGGTACCAGCGGTCCGTCCAAAAGGACTCTCCCAGTGTCGCTGCAGCGCCGGTCAAGAACGTAGAGACCTGTTCATTGCCGTTGCATGCTGTGCCAAGCGACGCCACCGCACGGCTGCGCTCATCGGACTGCAGGCCACCGATGTAGCCCATCGCCGCATCGTTCGCGCCCACCTTTACGGCGGTCACCAACACTTGATTCCCCTCCGCTCCAGCGAGCACTTTCTCGAATGCCTGGGGCGCCGACTTGGCAGCCAGATCCGCGTCACACTCGGCCATTGCCTTGAACGCGACCGGTATTCCCGCAGGCGTGGCCTCTGCCAGCCCAGCCTTTAAGATCTTTGTGCTGCAGTCTTGGGCCGAAGCAGTGGAGAGAGCGAGCAAAAGAGTCAACATGAGGTTGCGATCCTGGGAGCCGGGGGAAGAGGTGCTTCGATACCCCGTAAGGGGCTCGTGTCAAGACCTCGGAGTCTACAACCCAAAGCTCAGTCCGCGTACTCCATCTCGGCCGCAGCGGCCCTCATCTTACGTGCCTGACGCAATGTCTTGGCGAAATTCGTGATCATCGACAGGCTAGGCTTTTCGGCATTGAAGAACAAAAAGGAAAACAGCCCGCTGGCCTGCATGTACTTGTAGACGTCCTGCCAGTTGTCGATGCCTTCTAAGTGACGCGCCAGAGTGACGGGCCTGAAATAGAACTCTCGGTAGAACTGGCGGTGGTAGTCGATCAGATCCTGAGACTCCAAGCCCCAAGGGACAAACGTCGGCTCCCAAAACGAGGACTCGCTGGTCGTCTCGGTGATCACCCGGCCCCACTTGCTGCCCTCGCGCTGCCAGGTCTCCATCTGCGGCGTTTTAGGCAGCAAAGTGTTGATCTGCACTGTCACGTCATGAAGGGGAATGGACTTCGCGAACGCGATGGTCTCCTTGATGGTCTCGTGGGTATCCGGCATGTGCCCGACCATGAAGAAGGCCTTGGGCCGCAGACCAACCTCGTGCGCCCAGGTGATGGCGTCGCGGATCTTTTCCTTGGTGATCCCCTTGGAGATAAAGTCCAGCACTTGGTCGCTTCCGCTCTCAACGCCAAAGCGAGTGCGCCAACAGCCGGCGTCCTTCATGCGCTGAAGCATCTCCTTGTCCACAACCTCGACGCGAGAGGAGCAGGTCCAAGAAACCTTCACGCCGCGGCGAATAATCTCGTCGCAAATCTTCATGACGCGGCGCTTGTTCGCACAAAAGAGGCTGTCCACAAAGGCCAGGTCCTTCACTCCGTAGTCGCGCACCAAGTGCTCGATTTCGTCCACCACCGCCTCGGGACTTCGGCTGCGGTATCCCGTGCGGCTCTTCTGACAGAACGCACAGGCGTGGGGACAGCCCCTGGAGCTCACCATTGCGAACTTGGGCATGGCGTGCTCATCGACAGGGATGGGCTTGTATAGGTCCGGAGGCAGCAGATGCCGGGCAGGCAAAGGCAGCTCGTCCAGCTTTCGGAAGGCCTTTCGATGCGGGGTATGCTGCACCACATCGTGCTCATCGCGGTAGACGATGCCCTCGATGTCCGCCAGTTCTCGGTCACCCTTGTAGTGCTCCACCACCTCGACCATCGTGTGTTCGGCCTCGTGGATGACCCCCAAGTCAAAGCACTTGAACGCCAGGGCCTCTTCCGGCACCAACGTCACGTGGTAGCCGCCCAGGACAATCGGCACGTCAGGGAGCACCTGCTTGAGCATCTGAGCAAGCTCTACGGCCCCATCAAAGACCACCGTGGTGGAGCCAATGCCGATAATGTCTGGCTTGAATTCCTGAATGCGCTGGACTGTGCCCGGTATATCCAGAAGCTCAGCCGCCGCATCCAGCACCGCCATCTCCTCGCCCTGCTGCTCGAGCATGGCGGCGATGTAGAGCAGGCCAAGCGGAGCTGAGTTGTAGAACAGGTAGCTGGTGACCGGGTCCACGTTGCCGTCGCGAAGGACGGAGTCCAGAGGTGGGTTGATCAAGATAATGCGCACAAGCTCTCCAACGGCTGGACTGTCCCAGCATAGTCGGAGCATAGAACCTCGACGCTGCTGCAATCCAGTTAGCAGCCAAGTGTGACGGAGGTTGCGCATCGATAACGCTGAGTTCTTTAAAGACATGCTGGTCGGCCACGAGCGCGTTCACCATATTTTGGGCGCTCCCGGGCCGCGCGTGAAAGAGCTGAACCACTGGTATCAACTGGCGCTCACGGACTACCGCATTCTGGTGGTCAAGATGGTCGCCAAGGACGGAGCACCGGGGTGGACGAGCGACAAGCGCTGGGCCATGAACCGCGACACAGTGCACATCGGCCAATACCCCCGCACCACCACCTCGACCGCGCGCTTGGAGATCCAGGGCTTCCCGGAGCCCATCCAACTCGTGGATATCGACCGCCCGGATCTGCACCCGTACATCCCGCCCTTTCTGGCCTCTTGGAACCGTCCGGTCGCCGGCGTGGCTGAGATTGCCGCCCAGCCAAAGCACCTCTCGGATCCCGACCCCGATGAGCGCGTCAAGACCGACAACACCTTGTTCGTGGCGCTGGGCGGCGGCGCGGCGATGCTCTTTTTGTGTTGCGGAGGCAGCATCGTGGTCCGCACGGTCTTTGCACTAGCCAGCGGGCTTCTTCGATGAACCCTCTCAAAGGGGCTAGCCCCAAAGACTTGGCCCGCTGGGCCTTTTGGGTGCCCTTTCGTAGAGCTCTGCGCCCGGAGCACCCCGAGCAGTTGGCGACGCTCTATCCTCTGTGGCGGGCCCAGTACCAAGCCGCACGCGTACAACGAGACGAAATGGCCAAGGAGATGGTGCTCAGCTTTGGTGATGCCCGAGAAGAGCGCCTGCAGGACGCCTACCGTGTGGCCTTTCGGGTTCACTTAGAAGAACTGCTGTTGGGAAAGCTCAACCCCGACACCGTCGATCACTACATGACGTGGCAGGGCAAGGAGCACCTGGACGCCGCACTGGCCCGGGGAAAGGGCGCCATCATCGTGCTGCCCCACGCCGGAAACATCATGATGATGATCGCCAGAATCAGCCTGAGCGGAATTCCCTACACCCAGTACGCAGCCAGGGGTATGGCGCCGGAAGCTGTGGCCCTGGAGAACCCCGACGTCTTTGGCCACACCCCTCTGCGGGCCCAAGTTCGAGCAGCCCGTGAAGCGAACGAGGACATGCTGCCCGCCCGCTACTTGACCCTGGAGACACCGGTGCGCGAGCTCTTTCGCCGCTTGGCCGCCAACGAGACGGTGGGCATCGCCTACGACGGGCGCATCGGCAGCCGCTTTGTGCGCACCCCTTACCTGGGGCGACAGGCACTGCTAAACCCTGGTGCCTTTCGAATCGCTGCCCGGACAGGGGCAGCCTTGGTGCCGATCTTCAACCACTGCCCGACCCATGGCCCCAACGTCTGCCAAGTGGGCGAGCCCTTGTGGGGCAGCGACTGGAAGCAGCTCATGGCACGCTTTCTCACCGAACGCGCAGAGCCCTGGCTGCGCGAAAACCCCAGCCACTACGGGATTTGGCTCACCCACTGCCGAGAGCGACGCGCTGTGGACGATCACCCCCTGTTCATAGACTACGCGCCCGACGATCGAGCCCAGAGATGGCCCACGCTCGATGGATCCAAGAAATGAGCCGCGACGAACTCAAGGCGGCCAAGCGGATCGTGGTCAAGGTGGGTACCCGGGTCGCAACCCGTCCAGATGGCGGGCTTGCGGTTGGCCGACTGAGCCACCTGATGGAGGAACTGGCCGCCTTGCATTCGGAGGGGATCCAGGTGCTCTTGGTCAGCTCAGGAGCCGTTGGCGTGGGCGCCCGTCGCCTGGGCTTGCCGGCGCAGCCGGAAGACCTGCGGGACCGACAAGCCGCTGCGACCGCCGGCCAAGCGGGCCTGATGAGCTTCTACGACGAACTAGGTAGGCGCTTGGGTCTGCGCACTGCCCAAGTACTGCTGATCGAGGCCGACTTTCACAGTCGGCGCCGATACCGCAACTTGAGCGAGAACCTGGAGCGCCTGCTGGAGTTGAGCGCCCTGCCTGTGATCAACGAAAACGACAGTGTGAGCACCGCGGGCCTGGATCCGGAGCGACAGCGCGTCTTTGGGGACAACGATCGACTGGCGGCCCTGGTGGCATCGGCGATGGGCGCCGATGCGCTGATTCTGCTCTCCAACGTACCCGGCGTGATGCACGAGGGAGAGGTTCTAGAGCGCTGGGATCCCAGCTTGGACATAGACCTTGTCGGCAAATCTGTGGGGGGAAGTGGCGGCATGCAGGCCAAGGTGGACAGCGCCCTGGTGTCGTCGGCTGCAGGCGTGGCCTGTGTGATTGACTCCGGCTTTGAGTCTGGTGTGGTCCGGGAAATCCTCTCGGGCGCACCCACTGGCACCTTTTTTCCTGCGGATCCCCAAGGCAACCGTCGACGAAGGTGGCTGGCCTACGCGACCGCGCCGCGCTGTTGGGTTCAAGTGAACGAAGGAGCCGCCATGGCCCTGCAGACCCACGGCGCAAGCCTGCTCGCGGTCGGCGCGACCCAAATCTCAGGAGAGTTTCCCCCAGGCGAAGCCATTGCCATACACGGCCCCAAAGGGCAACTCTTGGCCCATGGAATCGCAGGATGCGGGGCCAGCGAGATGCGAGCGAGACTGGGTGAGAGTGGGCATCGACCCTTGGTTCACCGAGACGATGTTGTACTTCTGCCAGAGACACCTTGAGTCAATCGAGGTAGTCTGGGGCAACCACAAGCGAGATCCCCATGCTGCTGCTGATGATGACGATCGCACAAGCCAAGAACCTGAGCTCCGGTGAGTTCGAAGACACCGGCCACACCCTGGCCGCCGGCCAGAAGCAGATCGACGTGTTTCGGGCGTCTCAGTTCGCCATCTCCAATGAGCTGGAGCTGAGCACGGTCATCCTGGGCAACTCCGGTCGCGATGCCCGCGGTGGACTGCTCGCAGGCCCCAACCTGGGCCTGGAGTACGCCATCCAAGAGGGGAAGCAGGGCGCGCTCTCTGTAGGCGTGAGCCTGGCCAGCGACTGGCAGTTCACCGGACAGACCCTGGGCGGAAACGTGACATGGACCAAAGGCGGACCTGGCAGCAACCGCTTCAACCTCTCTGGCGGCGGATCTGTGGCCACCGTCAAATTGGAGAACGTTGACCGGGTGAACGTACCGGGCACCAGCCTGTACGCCAGCTACCACATCGTGCCGTCCAAAAAGACCACTTGGCGGATCTACGGTGGGCTGGATCCACTGAACACGGTGCGCAGCGAGGCCTTTCAGGGCAGCCTGGGCTTTGACTGGAACCACGGCTTCGGCGAATCCGCACGGGTCAGCCTAGGCTTGCGCCTGCAGACCCCCACGCGTTTGATCGCGGTCTTCGATAGCCTCGATGTCGACTCCTCTGGGCTGCCCGCGGTCTTCCCAGTCCCCACAGCCAACCTCTTCTTCACCTGGTAGACCCGTGCTATTTCTGCTTTTGGCGTCCGCCCAAGCCAAGCCACTGACCAGCGCCGAGTTCGACGACAGCGCCCACACCCTGGCCCCCGGGCAAAATCAGATTGATGTGTTCCGGGTCTCCCAGTTCGCGGTCACCAACGAGGTAGAGCTCAAGACCGTGGTCCTGGGCGGGATCAACGAGCGCCGAGGCTGGCTTCGCGGTCCCAACCTCGGGGTCGAGTACGCCATCCGCGAGGGCAAGCAGGGCGCCTTGAGTGTAGAGGGCTTCGTCAGCACAAGCTGGCTCTTTGCCAGTCAAAGCGCCAATGCAGGGATCAACTGGACCAGCGGCGGCCCAAAGACGACCCGCTTTAACCTAAGCGCAAACGTCGGTTTTGTGACTGCAGAGGCGGAAGACGAACGCATCAACTCGCTGAATACAGAGCTCTACGCGAGCGCCCACTGGTTCATCAACAACGGAACGACTTGGCGCTTCTACGCTGGGGTTGACGCCTACAACTCGGTGCTCACTGAGAGCTACGTCGGCAGCTTCGGCGCCGAGTGGAACCATGCATGGCAGGAGAATTGGCGCCTCGCCGTGGGCCTACAGTACCGGGACAGCGCCTGGCTTGCCCAAGGCCTAGAGAGCTTGAATGGGGGGGGCGATAACCTGCCTCCGGTCTTGCCTTTACCCAGTGTGGACCTCTGGTACTTTTGGTAGTCAAACCCGTGACGATTCCCCCACGAGTGCTGCTTGGTACCGAGGGGTGTTGCTTGGCACAGAATCTTGCAATACCCTTCACGTCACTACGGCTCGCATCCTGAGCCAACGATGGAGTTCTTCAATGCGCCGCCTTCCTTTCTTCCTGACCGTGGCCAGCTTCGCCACGTTCACCGCCTGTATCTTCGACAAGACCGAGGAGACCGGGGACACCTGGGCCGATGCCGATGCCGATACCGACGCTGACGCTGACTCAGACGCTGACGCGGACGCTGACGCTGACTCTGACGCAGACGCCGATGCCCCCCACGACTACAAGACCTACGTTGGCGTGGAGAGCTACAAGAGCTCCGATGCGACTCCTCAGCCTGCCAATGGAACCTACGACTGCTACGTCGAGTGGGACGCCGTCGGTTCCTACCGCGACGCATGCTCTGGCTGTGACTTCGCCTTCGATGTCGCCATGACCTACAAGGCAGACACCAGCTACGACAACACTCCCGGCGGCGACTGCTCCGGCCTAATGGTTGACAGCTCCTACGGCTACGGCTTCACGCCGAACCTGTACGACGCCTACGGTCCCTACATGATGTACGACTACAACGGAAGCTGGTACTACTTCTGGGCCGCCAGCTTTGACGGCACCACCTTTACCTACGCCGATGGGTACGAGGACTACTACTACGAAGACGCCTACGGTTACTACCCCGACTACAAGGGGTACAACACCAACTACTGGGAAGGCAGCGCGACCGTCTCCAAGTAGACACCGCGCTCCCAGAGCACAAAACACCCTCGCCCTTGTGGCGGGGGTGTTTTGCTCTGGGTCTGGCCCAAGGATTCCCCGCTTCGCGCGGCCATCCAGCCGCCCTCAGGGCGCAGGAACGCCTGGGCCCGGGTTGACGGCCTCCGCGCCACCTTGGGCCTTGATCTGGGCCTCGCGCGCGGCCCGCCGGGCCTCTACCTCCTTGATCTTCAAGGCTTGCGCACCCTCGAAGACCTTCTGCCCCTCTGCCTTCTTACCCTCCTTCGCCAGAAGGTTGGCGTGGAGTAGCAACATGTCTGCGTTGGGGTCAGTGGCCAAGAGAGGGTCGAGCACCTTGCGCGCGGCGGTGAACTCCTCTAGGTTGAAGAGCGCCTGCGCCCAACCCACCGAATCCATGGGCTCAGAACCCGGGTGCGTGGCCAGGTGATTGAAGTGATCCCGCGCCTTGGCCCAATCCGTGGTGGCCATGGCATGGGACGCCAGGCCCTTGTGGGCAGCGCGGGTGTTGGGGAACCAGGCCAGCTCCGCCTCCATGTGGCTGACAGCGACCTCGGTCTCCTTTGCACGGGTGGCGATGGTCGCCAATCCAAGGTGCACGAGCTGACGGGGAATACCGTCTTGCAGCGAGGCCTGCAGCAGTGCCTTGGCCTGGGAATCGCGCCCCATTCTCACCAGGGCGATGCCGGTAAAGGCCTGCAGAGAGCCCCGGTCCGGGGTCTCCTCAAGCCACAGCTTCCCTTGGGTGGCCGCCTCCTCATACTGCCCCATGTCGATGGTCATCTTCATGATGCCGGAGCGTGCGATGTCGTCGCCAGGGACCTGTTCGTGCACGGACTTCATCAAGGCGAAGCCCTCTTCGAGACGACCCTGTTCCGCAAGGTTGTTGGCCAGGTTCACCCGCAGCAGGGTGCTCTCCGGCTGAAGCTCGATGGCCCGCCTGTAGGTGGCCTCGGCCTCGTAGCGCTTGCCCAACTGGCTCTGCGCCTGGGCCAATCCGGCGAGCACCTCGCCCAAGCTGGGATGCTCCTTGAGAACTGCCTCAAAGAGTCGCTCGGCGTCCTTGGGCCGCTTCTCACGGAGGGCGGTTCGGGCCTGCTCCACTTGCTGGATGACCTTGCGCTGGTCCTTGGCGTCCACGGTCTCGTCATAGTTCAGATCCCCTGGAGCGCCGCCGACGTAGCCGAGCGCAGCAAGCTGCTCGTAGACCTCGGCCCCCATGTTGGCGGCATCCGAGCTGACCCGAGCATCCCGCACCTGGGCATGAAAGGCACGCAGCGCTGCCGCCTCGTCCGGGTGCTCGTCCAGCACATTGACCTCCTCCACGGGGGTCATGGCCATGTCGAAGAGCCGCGCGGATGGCGTATCCAGGAGCTTGTAGGTGCCCTGAGCCAACCCAATCTCTGGATGAAAGCCAAAGCGCTGGGCCACGACCTCCGACTCCATGTACACTGGCCCCAGCTCGGGCAGGCTGCCCTGGGCCGCAGCACTCAGGTCGCGTCCGTCCAGGCCCTTCAGCCCTTCCACTCCGAGCAGGCCCAGGATGGTCGGGGTCACGTCCACGTTGGAGACCGCCTGATCGATCTGAACGCCTGTCTCCAGAGGCTTGGCGGGAACAGCGATGAAAGGAATGCGCATCGTGCTGTCAAAGACGAACAGGCCATGTCCGTGCTCGCCGTGCTCTCCAAAGGCCTCGCCGTGGTCCGCCACGACAATCACAACCAAGCCAGCCTCACCAGCCTGTTCGCGGGCGGCCTTGACCAAGCGACCCAGCTCCATGTCCACAAAGGCGATTTCCCCGTCGTACAGGGACTCCAGACCGGTCTCGGGATGAGCAATGTACGGGGTGTGGGCGTCATAGAAATGCGCCCAGGCAAAGAAGGGCTTCTCCCCCTCAGGCAACCAGCCCACAAGATCGTCCACCACTTCGTTGGCTGGACGCTCGAACTCCCATCGGGACCCCGCGCTGCGCCGAACATCATCAAAGTAGGCGTCAAAGCCCTGGTCCAGGTTCCAGCTGGCGGTGGTGACAAAGGCCGAAACGCTGGCAGCGCTCCGGTAGCCTTGGCCCTTGAGCACCTCGGCCAGGGTGTCCACGTCGTCCGGCAGGATGGCGTCACCGTTGTTGTGCACGCCATGACGGGTGGGGTAGAGCCCGGTCAACATGGAGGCATGGGAAGGTGTTGTGAGGGGCACGGTCGCATAGGCCCGATCAAAACGCACGCCCTGGGCGGCCAGGGCATCAAAGTTCGGTGTCTTTGCCCCAGCGTGCCCATAGGTCCCCATCGCGTCTGCACGGGTGGTGTCCAAGGTCACCAACAGTACAGATGGCTTGGCCTTGGCCCCGGGCGTTTCAACAACAGTCTGCGTACACGCAAGCAAGAGCAGGAAGGACATCGAAGTCTCCGGTGGGTTAGAGCGCCGCAATGCGAATCCAACTTGCGCTCATTGCCTTTGGCACGCTCATAACGACCGCCGCGGCAGCTGGCCCTCCCGGGAAGCTGCTTGCACAGATACTCAACGGCAAAGCCCTGACAGCCAGGCAGACCCTGGTCCCAATGTTGGCCGCCGGTCCGAACGACCCATCCGCCAATGTCTTGATGGGCATGGCCTTGAGCGTCGAGGGCAAACACAACGATGCGATGATCTATTACCGGGCCGGGGAAGCCGCCCCTATGTACTGGGACCAGTGCGTGAGCTACCACGCGGAGAGCCTGCGATACTCCGGCCAGCCTGGTCAGGCGGCAGCCCTGCGTGACCTACAGCTACTCGCCCCGGATTTGGATGCCGAGGGCTTAATCTGGCTCGAGAAAGCGGATGATCACCGCGCAGCAGGGGAGCTGGACCAGGCTTGGGAGGCAGCGAGCCAAGCCCTCGCACTGCGCCCGTTGGGCATTAAGGCCCATGCAGTCCTGGCCGACATTGCCATGGATGCGGGTCAGCTCGAACTTGCTGAAGGCCACCTCTTCTTGGCCGAAAAGCGCATTGAAGGCGCCGCCCCTCCCCGTCTCTACCTAACCCAAGCCCGATTGTACTTGGCCCAGGGCGAGCATGCCCGAGCCCTGGAGCTGGTCAAGAAAGCAAGAGAGCAGCGCCGTTGGCTGGTGGAGGGGGTGTATCTGCACACCATGGTACTTCTGGCCATGGGCGATGTCAGCGGGGCAAGTTCAGTCCTGAACAAACCCAAGCTGAACCCCAAGCAGAGTCCACCAGTGCTCTTGGCCCGCGTCCACCTGCTCATTGCCCAAGGAAAGATCAAGCAAGCCCAGCAGGCTTGGCATGTGCTGCAAGAGCTTGCTCCTGGCACCGTCATGTTCCCCGAGTACGTACCCGGCCTGAGCCCGACCCCAGAGCTGCCGAAATAGTCTGCGCCAACAGCGGCCAGCGCAGCGCCGATCCCTCACCCCAGGACTAATCCTGAGCCGCTTTTACAGGGCTCAGCGAGCCGCGGCCCAACAAGACCTCGACCACGCCCACCTTTTGGTGCAGTGCGTCGAACTGAGAGAGCAGGTGCTCCATGCACTGCAGGTTGGCCCGGCCCAAATCCACATTGAACACCACCCCATACCCGTCCCTGCAGACGATGGGATCGGAGATGTAGTGGAAACGGCCGCCTTCCTTGGTGCCAAAGCGGCCGTCAAAGCCGGCCTGATACCAGGCGGCCATGATGGGCTCAACTTCCGCCTCCGCCACAGGCTTTTCAAGCAGCACCTGGATGGGTAGCTGGTCCCATGGCGCCTGAGAGCTGTAGCGCAAGCGGTACGCGCGCCCGGTCGTGTCGAAAGTCACCGGCGCCTGGGCCAGCGCTTCAAAGCCGCCGACGGCCACCACCATGGGCTGCTCGCCGATCTGACCGGCCTGGCCCGTGCTGGGGTCGACCAGGTCTACGCGTACTGCGGCGTAGGGACGGGCGCCTTCCGGGATGACGTTGACCACGTCTCCCTTGTCGTCCTTCATCATGCGGGCGCACTCGGCGATCCAGCCCTTCTCGGCCATGTTCTTGATGGTCTCATCAAAAAAGCCCACGTAGGACTCGCGGTGCGCCTTGAGCAAGACCGGGGCGTCACCGTCCTTGGCAAAGGCCTTGGCACCGTCGACCAGGGCCTTGCCCGCCTCCAAGAACTCCGGGGCGTCCGTGGCGTAGCCCAGGTAGAGTTCCAACAGATCGACCGCTTCGTCCACTCGGCCCAAGCCCAGGAGCAAATGGGCCTTGCCGACCAGGGCGCGATTGCTCCGAGCATCCACCTCGAAGGCTTGCTCATAGGCGGCCAGAGCCTCGATGACGAGATCGGTGTCCTCGCTCGCGGCAGCCAGTCCCAGAGCGCACTGGAGCAAGAGATCCTGCTCGGCGCCTACAGCCCAGGCTTGCTCCAGAGCCATCTTCATCAACGGACGAGCCTTCTCAGGCTCTGCGAGCTGCAACAGCACCACGCCCATGCTGTGCAGAAGATCAGGTCTCGGCCGCTCAGCGTGCTCGAGCGCCTCCTCGAAGTAGGCGATGGCCCGTTCCGGCTGATCGGCCTTGAGAGCCTGTAGGGCCAACTGCGAAAAGCTGTCTGCGCTCACACATCCTCCAGTGTTAGGAGGCTATCCTACGGAGACCCCCGATGAAGCTCAACGACGAGATGCGTGCCGCGATCGATGACGCCCGCGCCCAGACCTACACGACCCGTAGAGCGACTGTACCGGCCTTGGAGGAGCATCTCTACGAGCCTACTCCCTGTCTAGATCGCGGCTTTGTTCGGGTGGTCGACTACATGGGCGACGACGCAGCCGTGGTGCAGGCGGCGCGCGTTTCCTACGGCAAGGGCACCAAAAAGCTGCGCCAGGACCGGGGTTTGATCCGCTACCTGATGCGCCACAGGCACACCACGCCCTTTGAGATGTGCGAACTCAAGCTCCACGTCAAGCTCCCCATCTTTGTGGCCCGCCAGTGGATTCGCCATCGCACAGCCAACGTCAATGAGTACAGCGCCCGCTACTCGGTGATGGACAACGAGTTCTACCTG
This sequence comes from uncultured bacterium, assembly GCA_905480105.1. Lineage (GTDB taxonomy): Bacteria > Myxococcota_A > UBA796 > UBA796 > CAJQPC01 > CAJQPC01. The sequence goes on from CAJQPC010000071.1 coordinate 128,147, forward strand.
CCCGAGCCCCAGCACATTTCGCTGCAATCCAGCGACAACAAGCAGGGCCGCGGAGACACCCTCACAGCCGAGCAGAGCGCCGAGGTCCTGGACTTGCTCAAGCGCGATGCCATCCAGGCATACGATGGATACAAGAGCCTAATGGATGACCACGGACTGGCGCGTGAGCTGGCCCGTATGAACCTGCCGGTGAACTTTTACACCCAGTGGTACTGGAAGGTGGACCTGCACAACCTGCTCAACTTCTTGAGCCTGCGTATCCACCCCCACGCCCAGTACGAGATTCGGGTCTATGGCCACGCAATCGCCGAGTTCGTAAAGGACTGGGTGCCTGCCACCTACGAAGCCTTCCAAGACTACCGCGTGGGCGGCACCTTTGTGAGCCGCCAAGGTGTGGACGTGGTCAAGCGCATGATCGCTGGTGAAAAAGTCGAGCAAGAAGCAAGCGGTCTGTCCAAGCGCGAGTGGACAGAGCTCATGGGCAAGCTGGAGCTGGACGTGTCTTGAACGAGTCCTGACCTGGATTCAGTACGTAAAAGAAAGAATCCAGGTTGTTCTTGTGGTCTTTGTGGGGTCTTAGGGACCGGTGCGCGGCAGGTGCGAAACCCCCTACCCACCCAGAGGATTCAGGTGCGAAAGCACTTTCGCGCTCTGGGGGTTCAAAGGAGCTAAACCCCTGAAATTTCGTTGTGTCGGTCTTGGCCCGGGTCTTGCTACTACCTGGGCATCGAACACCCTTCCACCAGCGAGGCCACCATGACCGCCCCCCGCACCCAGCTCTACCAGAACCGCAACAAGGTCGTCGCCCGTAGCTTTTACCGGCACCTCAAGACCCAGGGCTTCTCTCACGAGCAGATCATCGACCTGAGCACCGAGCTCTTGGACATGGTTGCTGGCGAGATGCAGTCCCAGGCCCCCGTCTCAGCCAAGTAGGCAGCCAGAAAAGCGAGCCCTTCTCTTCGGGGGGCAGAGCAAAGAAGAGGAGACCCTGCATTGAGCCGGGTCTCCTCTTCTGCGTTTGGCCTCCGAAGAGAGGCCCTTCGAGCTTCCGAACAGCGCTTAGACCTTCTCGCCGCTGCGCTCCAGTTTCTTGATGGCCATCTGTACGTACTTTCGGATGTTGGGAATGTCCGGATCCAGAGTGTAGGCCTTTTGAAGATCCAAAAAGGCCTGACGGTAGGATTTCTTGTAGTAGTAGGAGATTCCTCGGCGACAGCGCGCCATGGCGTGTTCAGCGTCCATCTCAACGGCCTGGTCGAAAAACTCAATGGCCCGGGTGTACTCTTTGCGTGCGAAGAAGAGCTCGCCCATGGCAACCAGAGGCTCGGGGCCCTCGCTGTCCAGGTCCTCGGCCTTTTGAAAGTCCGACATGGCAGCTGCAAAGTCGCCCAGATCCAGGGAGCACCGTCCCCGTCCCAAATACGCCTGTAGGCTCTCGGGATCGAACTCCAAGGTGTCACTGAAGGCCTGGGCAGCCGCATGCAAATCGCCACGTTCCAGCGCCTCGTCAGCCTGAGCGAGAAGGACTGCGACCGCGGCCGAATCCACCTCCTCCCCAGAGGAAAAGTCGTCGCCGCTCAGGACCTGACCATCACCAAAGGTCTGAAGAGTGGGCGTGACATCCAGCTTGGGCGAAGCACTTTCTTCCTCTTCGACGTACTCCACCTCGTCCACATAGTCGACGTTCATGCCGTCGCCATCGGACTCGTAGTCGTACTCCTCCCCCGCATCGGGCATCTCCACCTCGATGTTTTCCTCATCGTCGGACATCAAGGCTTCAGATGAACCATCTGCGTTCAAGCGAATCGCCGCTGCGGCATGGACCCCGGGCTCAATGGTCCCGTCCTTGATGGTGGGCATGGTGGGCAGTTCATCGGAGCGGTGCTCCTTGGCGATGTTGCGCACAACCTGGCTGGAGGCGACGCCACCGCGGCCACCAGCAACCTCGAACCAGGCACTTTCAACGTCACCGTGTTCGTCCAGTTTCGCGCTCGGAGCGGCGTCTTCGTAGTCACCAAAGGCTTCTGCAAAGGCAGAGTCTTCGCCAGAATCTTCCAGAAGCTCCACCAGAGAATCGGTGGAGTCGTCTCCGTCCAAGTCCCCACTGGCCGATTGAAGAGGCTTGAGGTTCGCCGCCAGGGCATCCGGTTGGACCATAAGGTCCGGCCCTTCCGCCTCGACCGAGCCAGGGACGGGTTCGTCCTCGGGCAACATGTCTTCGTCGAAGGAGTCCGCCGCGGAAAACAGCGCGTCCTGGTCACTGGACTCATCGTCGCCCAGCGGATCAAAGGCAGAGCCTCCTCCCAACAGGTCTGATGCCTCCAGCTCGGCCAAAGAGAGTTCCTCGAGCTGCTCGACGTCCTCCAGGCCGGTGAGCTCGCGGTTCAGGGTGCCTGCAGCAGCGGCAGAATCCATGACGCCACCCAAAACCGCCGCGATCTCACTGGCGCTTGCGCTGGCTTCGTCGCCCCGTTCGCTGGCAATGTCCGTCAGAGCATCCAGGGGCTGGGTGGCCCCGTAGTCAATGCCGAAATCATCATTCGCGACACTGCTTTTCTCGACACCCTTCCCGATATCAATGAATTGGCTGCCCACGGTTCCAGCCTGGATGCTTTCCGCATCTGACCAACCCATTTCAGACTCAATCGTTGGCTCAGAGTCCAGAACTTTGGAGTCGATAGACGACTCGGGAACATTCATCTGAGCCAGGACCGGGTCACTGGTGTTCTCGGATGGGGCTGCAGGGGAACTGACAGCTGCCGCTCTAGCCGCCAGAAAACCAGGTTGCTCTCTTAGGTTCTGCACGCGCATCGCCAAGCGGCGTTGGCGAACCAGCTCAAAGCGCGGGCCGAAGCTTACAAGGTCCTGTTCGGCCTGTGCACGCAAGAGGCTCAGGTCGGTCAAGCTCATGGAGCCCAATTCACCCTTAGCGCGAGCCAGATTGGCCAGAAGCGAAGAAAAGGCCACGCTAATTGCCCCCGGAGAGCTCATCCATGTTCTGCTTGATGGAGCTCATGAGTTCGGCCTTGAGAGCCCGCATCTTGATCCCGGTTTCTTCCAGGTTCTTGAGCTTCCCGCGCAGGGAGTCCTGATCGGCCTGGAGCTTCGCGTTGGCCGCCTCCGCATCCCGAACCTTACTCTGAAGCTCGGACACCTCGGCCCGCAGATCCCCGCCTTCTTCGTCCACGCCCTGCAGGATGAGAGCCAACTCGTCGCGCTCTTTACGGAGCGTGGTGTTGGCGGTCTTGGCCGTCTTGGCGCTCTTCTTGGCCTTGCCTAACTCAGTCGTTAGGCGCTGCGTGTCCTCGGACAATCCAGCCGCGGTCTGCTGATTACGAGCAATCTCTAACTCAGCGCTGACGATGGCCTTGGTGGCGCTCTCTGCGTTTTCGATAGCAGCCCGAAGCTCACCCATTCTCTCGTCAAGAACGGACTGGAGCTCTCCTTGGAGGGCTTGAAGACGATCACTCATTGCATGGCCTCTGCGTGCGTGTCAGCTGTCCACAAATCGGCGTACTGCCAGATGGGAGGCAAATTTATCAGGCCCCCAAAGTAAGGTCAAACAACGCCGCTCTGGGATAGCCTAACGAATGGCCAGTCCCCGCCTTCTTGTCCTGGTTCAGGATCCCCGTGATCGGCTTTTGGTGATCACCCAGCTTCGCCACAGATTCGAGGTCCTCAGCCCCGTCAGTAGCCCTCCTACAGTCCGCGCAGTGCGCGAAACGCGTGCCGAACTGATCTTGATCGGCCTACATCCGCGAAGCGTGTCGTCTGGCTTAAGGCTCTGCTTGGCAATCAAGACCGATCGCAAAGCGCCGCGCGTAGTGGTCTGGGATCCTGGGGGAGCAAGCACCTCCCAGAGCGCCATCGAAGTCCACCTCGCGGATGCCTATGTCAGAGGTCAAGCTCCGCTGGAAGGCTTTGCCCGTTGGATGGAGAGCTTCACCAGCGGAGACACCCTGGAAGGGCCTCTCAAGCTGGGCATTTTTCGGCGAATGTTCAGCCCCAAGGGCTAACGATTGATCCCATGCTTCCGCATCAGGCGGGCGATGGACTTTCGGTCCATATCAGCGGCCCGAGCGGCCTTGGAAATGTTGCCACTGTGGCGCTCGATAAGGTCGAGCAAATACTGACGCTCAAACGCTTCGATCAGCTTCTCCTTGGCGTCCTTGAAAGGCATATCTGAGCGCGCCTGTACACCCGGGGCGCCAGCACTGCGCGGGCGGCCGGCCAAGAAGGCTTCCGGCAGGGCATCCAGGGTCACGATGGGCCCGTCCGTAAAGGGAATGGCTCGCTCTACCACGTTGGCCAACTCTCTCACGTAGCCTGGCCAACGCCAGTCTTGGAAAAGCGAGATGACCTGGTCCTCCACTGCGCGCACCCTGGCCCCGCCCTTCTGTGCGCGGGACAACAGATGACTGACCAGCAGAGGCAGGTCCTCGATGCGGTCTCGCAAGGGCGGCAGCTGCAGCTCGACTACAGCCAGGCGGTAATACAGATCCTCGCGGAAGCGTCCCGCCTGTACCTCTTTCAGCAAGTCCCGGTTGGTGGCCGCCACGATCCGCACGTCCACTGAGCGCACCTTGGAGCCGCCCACCCGCCGCAGCTCTCGCTGCTCGAGTACCCGGAGCAACTTGGGCTGCAGATCCAAGGGCAACTCTCCGATCTCGTCCAGGAAGAGGGTGCCCCCGTCGGCCGCCTCAAAGACCCCCTCGCGAGCCGCCACAGCCCCGGTAAAGGCGCCCTTCTCGTGGCCAAAGAGCTCGGACTCAATCAGGGAATCGGGGGCCGCACCGCAGTCAAAGATCACAAAGGGGCCCTGCTCTCGATTGGAGAGTCGGTGCATTGCGCGACTGGCCAGCTCCTTACCGGTACCCGTCTCGCCGGTGATCAAGGCGGTCAGCGTCGTCGGTGCCACACGCTCAATGATGGAGAAGACCTGCCGCATGGCCATAGACTCCCCGACCAGGTCCATCAGTCGGCTCTTCTCCGAAGGCGTGATCAAGATGACCTCGTCCTGGGGAGCAAAGACCATCTCGGTCTGCCCAACGCGGAAGCGCGTCTCCGGCGTAAGGAAGACCTCGCGGATGCGAAGCTCCCCTACATAGGTCCCATTGGTGCTGTCCGTGTCGCGGAGAATCACTCCGTGGGGGGTGCGAACAACCTCGGCATGACGACGAGAGACCGTGCCGTCTTGGAGTACCACTTCGTTGGCCAAGTTGGTACCGATCCGCACCACGTCGCTGTCGACCTCCCAACCACGCCCCTTGTCCGCACCAGTGACGGCCGAGAGGCGCCCCTTGCGGATGTGGATCTGCCGGGGGATAACCCGGGCAATTGTGCTGGTGACTTCGGACACTGTGTCCGCACCATAGCTCAAAACGCCGCAAGCCCTCAGCCTGTCTCGTCCTGTTCCTGGGAGCGCTTGAGTAGTCTCTGGATAGATTTGCGGTCCATCCCACAGGCCCGAGCGGCACGACTGACATTTCCGTCGTGAGCCTGGAGCTGGTGCTGCACGTAGGCGAACTCGAAGATGCTCAGCCAAGCTCGCTTGGCGTCTTTGTAGGGCAACTCGTAGCGAATCCCCAACCCCATGGCCTGCGGGGAAGCAGTGGGCCCAGGGGCCTTGACCTGGCCCAAGGAGGCGCGAAGACGAGGCGGGAGATCGGCCACCTGCAGCTCAGGGCCAGGAGCCAAGTTGGCCACATAGCGGGCGCAGTTCACCAGCTCTCGCACGTTCCCCGGCCAAGCATAGGCAGCGAGGGTAGCGGCGATGGAATCCCCCAGGATTAGGGGCGGTCGGCCAGACTCAGCGGCGAAGCGGCCCAAGAAGTGTTTCAGCAGGACGGCCACGTCTTCGGTGCGTTTTCGCAAAGGTGGCAAGTGCAGGCGAACGACGTTGAGGCGGTGGAAGAGATCGGCGCGAAAGCCCCCATCCGCAATGCGCTCTTCGAGCTTCCTGTTGGTCGCCGCCAGCACGCGCAGGTTGACTTGCTTTTCTTGGGTCCCGCCAACCAGACGGTAGGCCCCCTCCTGCAGCAAACGAAGCAACTTGACCTGGGAGCCCGACTCGAGCTCTCCGACCTCGTCCAAGAAGAAGGTTCCATCTCGAGCACTTTCTACCAAACCAGACCGGCGCGACGTGGCTCCTGTAAAGGCGCCCTTCTCGTATCCAAAGAGCTCGGACTCCATCAGGGTGGGGGGGATCGCGGCGCAGTCCACCGGTACGAAGGCCTTGGTGGAGCGCAGAGAGGCCAGATGCAGCGCCCGGGCCACGACCTCTTTTCCCGTTCCCGACTCGCCTGTGATCAGCACGCTTAGGTCCGTGCACGCCACCCGAGCCACCATGCGACGAAGCCTTTCCATCTCAGGCGAGATGCCGATAATGCCCCCCACCACTTTGGCCAGATCGGGGGTAAGGGCGGGGGCCCCGCGACGCTGCTCCACCAGCTGCTGAACCCGCCAGGCCAAGACCTCCGCGCTCATAGGACGCATCAGCCATCCATTCGCTCCAGCCTTTGCCAACTCCAGGGCCGCCTTGCGCTCCTCCTCGGCGACTGCCAGAAGCACCGCAGGGGGGTTGGGTTGGCTCAAGATGCGGGTGAGCAGTCGTGAGGAGGACAGCCCTGGCAGATCGATGCGGAGGACCACCACCTCTGGCTGCATGGGCAGCGCCAGGAGCAGATCGGCCGTGCTCGAGGCCAAGACAACCTGCTCCTCGCCCAGGGCCTCCACAGCCACGCGCCGCTCACGCTCACTGGGACTGGCAAACAGCAGTGTGCAGGACATGTTCTTAGAGCTCCAACTCGGCCAAGGTCGAGCAGGGGTCCGCAGGCGCTGGCGGACACACGTCCACAGACGCGCCACAGGCCATGGCCGCTCCAATGTTGGCAAAAAGCAAGAAGGGTAGCGTCTTATTCCGCAAGTTTAAGCTCAATGGTCAGGGACCCAGGATCCGTCGTACTCAGATTTCCCACCCGCGCAGTGAGTTCGCGGGAGACCAAGCGGCCGGTCTGAGGGTCCCACCATCCCTGGCCCTCGAGCTCCACCTGTGGGCCGCCATTGGTGCTTCGAACCAGTCCCTCACTGAGCAGGGACAGCCGCAGCTCGCCCTGGTCGTCGTAGAGCCCAGCGACCCTGTGGGACCCACTGACCTCGACATCGAGACTCACTGGCAACAGGTCGGCATAGGGACGGGCCAGGACCGGGTCTGGCCAGGTGCTCTGCTCTGTGATCCCCTCCCCACTCAGCTGAAGACCGAGCAGGCGGTGGCTCAGGCTGTCCGACCACGACACGCCCCTGACTCCGACCAAACGTCCGTCCATGGCCAGCAGAACCTGGACGCTGTCTTGGCTCAGACGCTCCTTTTCCTCAGACAGGGCCAGGGTCAGCAGCGGTTCCGGGGTGATCTGGCCATCGAGAATCTGCTCTACGCCCATGGCGGTCAGACTGCCTTCCAGAGTTGCAATGCCCTGTGGGTCGACGTCCCGAACCAAGTAGGTCCAGCGCTCGACCCGGCGGGAACTCTCTTTCGGGTTGGCCTGCCAGATCACGCTGTGGTCATAGACCAGCTGATCTCCTGGCACCAAGCGCCACCCCAGCACCATGGGCTCAGCAATCGGCAGAGCTCGCGGCCCCTTGTTCCGCGCAGCTCTCTCTCCCTGGACTCCATCGCGCAAACCACAGGAGAGCAAGCTCAAACAGATCAGGCTGAACATCACCGAATCACCCTGTCGATAGCTGCGAGCAAGGCATCGATCTGGTCATCGCTGTGGCCTGCGCTCAGCGAAAACCGAAGGCGTTCCTGGCCCTTGCCAACCGTCGGTGCGCGTATACCTGGCACGAAGAAGCCCTCCTCCAGCAAAGCCTGAGCGGCCACCATGGTGGAAGGACCCAAGACCAGAGGCACGATGTGGTCCTTGCCTGGAGGGAAGCGGCCCAGATCCGCCAAGCCCGCCCGAAAGCGCCTGACCCGCGAGGTCAAGAGATCACGCCGCTCCTGGTCCGCACGCTCTAAGCCCACCAGGGCCGCACGGGCCGCAGCCTCCGCCAGACCGGTGGTGTACACAAAGCTGCGCCCGCGGGAAATGAGCAGCTGCTTGAGTTCCAAAGGACAGATGACAAAGGCACCGGCGGCACCGTAGGCCTTGCCCAGGGTGCCGACGACCACGTCTGGGACCAGCTCCTGCTCATAGGATGCGCCGCGGCCCTTGGGACCAATGCAGCCCACCGCATGCGCCTCGTCCACGACCAGCCAGCGCCGCTTGCTCTGGTACTCGCTTAAAGAAAGCTGATCTCCGTCCATGGAGTACAGCCCTTCGACAACCACCGCGGTGCTCTTGGGGGGAATCGCAGATGGACGCCCATGCGGAATCACACTGCACTCGGCCTTTGACAGGCGCAAGCCGTCGATAATGCTGGCGTGGTTGAGCGCATCCGAGGCCACCAAATCGCCGGCCTCGAACAGAGTAGTCATCAGAGCCAGATTGGCCTGGTAGCCAGAGGGGAAGACCAACGCAGGGCCGCAAAAGAGCTCCTCAAGCTTCTCCTCCAAGGCATGGTGCGCGTTGCGGTCCCCTGCGATCAACCTGGAGGACCCCGCACCTCGGCCGCGCCAACTCGACCGCAACTCCCAGGCCAAGCCCAGGTAGTCGTTGGAGGAGAAGACCTGGATCTCCTGGCCCTCCAGCTCGGCGGTGGTGGGCCCAGTTGGAAAGAGCGGGCGCAGAGATCTCGCCAAGCCAGAGCTCTCAAGCTCGGCGACCCGCTCCTCCAGTCTCTTGAATCGTGCCCGCATGGGGCCCACTCTACTTCGCTGGCGCGAGCGAGGGAGCGGTAGGTGTGTGGGGCGGCGGGCGAATGACCAAGCCTTGGTCCTCCAAGAGCTTCAGGTCTTGGGGGGTCTCGCCACCCGAAGTGGTCAGGTAATCGCCGAGCATGATTCCGTTGGCACCGGCCAAGAAGAGCTCGTGTTGACGGTCCTGAAGGTGGATCTGACGGCCCCCGCACACGATCAGGTCTTTTGTGGGCAACATCAGACGGTACAGGGCGATGGTCTTTAGACATTCGAAGGGCGAGAGTTCGTCCATGCCCTCCAGGGGGGTGCCCGGCCGCGCATTGAGGAAGTTGAGCGGCACCGAGTCGACCTCGAGGGCGCGCAGATCGGCGGCCAACTCCACGCGGTGCCCCCAGTTCTCACCCATGCCGAAGATCCCGCCTGAGCAAACGTACATCCCCAAGTTCTTTGCGGCCTTGACGGTCTCGACCTCGTCGTCGTAGCTGTGGGTTTCCACGATCTGGTCGTGGAAGCTGCGCGCGGTCTCCAGGTTGTGGTGCATGGCGTCCATGCCAGCGTCTCTCAACTCCCTGAGGTGCTCGGAATCGATCAGACCCACGGATGCGCAGGTCTGCATGCCAGTGGTCTCCCGAATGCCCTTCAGCGCAGTCTTGACCTCTTCGATCTCCTCGCGCTTCTTCAGGGCCCTGCCTTGGGTCACAATGCTGAACTCGCGCACACCCGCGGCTTGAGCGGCCTGGGCCTCGGCGACCATGGTCTCGGCGCTCTTGAGCTTGTAAACCGGCGTCTCGGCTTGCTTAAAATGCGCCGACTGACTGCAGAAGTTGCACTTCTCGGGGCATGCACCGCTCTTGGCGTTGGTGATGCCGCAGGTGTACACCTCGTTCTTCTTGAAGTGCTGACGCAAGGCGTCGGTCACCAAGAAGACCTGCTGGAGCTTGTCCTCTTCCCCCAACTCAGAGAGTGCCTGAGCCTCGTCCTCGGAGATGCCGATGCCGGCCTTGCCACGTCGAAGAATGTCGTTCCAGTCCAGCTCGTCAAAGTGCACGGAGGCTCCAGTCATTCCCCAGACGTATCTCGTCAACCCCAGTTTGCACATCGGTTGACACACGACATTTCAGCAACCGTGAACTACTCGCAGGCCAACATACACTCAGCGATGAGCTCCGGTATCACCAGCTTCTCGTGGTCCGCTGGCTCGATGCGCTCCCGCAGCAAGCGCTCCATACCGCGCAGCAACACGGCACTGCGCTCCCCCTCCGCCGCCTCCCGCAAGCGCAGCTCTTTGACCCCCCGGCCATCGCTACGAAACACCCTTAGCTTTCCCTGCTCCGCCCGAATGGCAAGGGACCACACCAGTTCCCCATTGCGGTACTCCGCGGCGTAGTCCAGGCCGGGCTGGTCTTGGTGGGCCAGGACCACTACGACCCCCAGGACCTTGGAGGCTGCCAGGGCGAAGATCTCGGTGTCCCAGGCCTGGCCTCCTCGAGCCAACGGCCCAAGAGGCGCATGCACCAGGGCGTCATGGGCACGGGGAGACAGGAGACGACCGCGAGGATCGCGAGCCTCCAGAACCCACATGTCCAAGAGAGGAGCAGGCCCAGCCCTCTCAAAGATCTCCGACGGCCTCCAGGGGCCACCACGTCGAATGCCTAGCTCGGACCACGGCAACCGCGAAGAAGCGCCAAGCTGAGGGAGAGACTCCCGCAGATCAACGGCTTCTTGATGAGGCGCGACCCAAGTGACCCAAGCAGCCAATTGGACCTATTCGCGCTCTTCGATGGTGAACTCAACCCGGCGGTTGTCTGCACGGCCTTCGGCGGTCTCGTTGGTTCCGGTGGGCCTATTCTCACCGTAGCCCTTGGGGCTGAGGCGATTGGCATCGACACCCTTAGACACCAAGTAGGCCTTGACCGACTCGGCGCGACGCTGGGAGAGGTCCAGGTTGGACTTGTTGCTCCCCTGGCTGTCGGTGTGCCCTGCAACCTCGATCAAGGTCAGATCAAGATTGTTCATGAGCACTGCCGCGACATCATCGAGCAGTGGGTAGGAGACATTCTTGATCGAAGCTTTTCCGGTGTTGAAGTACACCTTGTCCATGATTTCAATGGCATCTGCTGTGACGATGACTCGGGCTGGGCAGCCATTGCTGCGAGCAGGATCCGCCTGAGGCGAGATGGGCTCGTTGGGACATTCATCGCGCTTGTCGGGGACACGGTCGCCGTCGCTGTCCGGGCAGCCCTTGGTCTCCAGGGGTCCAGCCTCGGTCGGGCACTCGTCATCGGTGTCCCTTAGACCGTCGCCGTCGGTGTCGGGGCAGCCATTGGTGGCTTGGGTACCCGGCTCGTTCGGACACTCGTCCTTTTCGTCCAGGATTCCATCATCGTCGTTGTCGGGGTCGGGGCAGCCATTTTCGTCCTCAAAGCCATCCATGTCTTCGGCGTCGTCAGGACACTGGTCGGCACCGTCAAGCAAGCCATCCATGTCATTGTCGGTGTCAGGGCAGCCATCGCCGTCCTGGAATCCGTCCATGTCCTCGGGATCGTTCACGCAACGATCGTTTTCATCGAGGATGCCGTCACCGTCAATATCCACGACGTCCGGCTTGCGGAAACCCAGACCCAAGACCACTCGGTAGTCGGGAGCACCCACACCGGCGATGATCCCGGTGCCCAGGCCCAGGTGCGTGGTAACGCCGGATGGGTGCCAAAAGCCGCCATAGACGTGGCCCTCGGTTGGGTTCTCATTCCACGCTGTGCCTCCCGCAATGTCGACCTTAGAAGTCAGCTCAGCACCTACCAGCCACTCGTCGGTGATGCGGTAGTCTAAACCGGCACCCAGGGCGATATTGGAGCCCAGACCCAAGTCATCGAGCTCAACCTTCTTGGCCAGGTTCACGCCAGCGTTCAAGCGGTAGTGGATCTGCTCGGCGTAGCCGCCGAACGCCATCACCAGGCCGCCGCTAACGCCACCTTGGCCGGTGAACGCTTCCACCCTGCCCGTTGGCAGATCAAGGCGGGGCTTGACGCCGAAGCTGTAGCCGGTGGTGGCATCGCCATCGGACCAAACGGGGATCAAAGCGCCCAGGCTGATGTCACCCAAGGCAAAGTCGGAGACGCCGTTCACGACCACGGAGGGGTACAGGGGCACCGAGACGTCGATGCGGGCCACATCTCCGATGGTGTAGCCACCAGCCAGACGCGTGGAGAACTGTCGGGAGACCACCGACTCCTCGGTCCCATCTTCGTAGCGAATGACCAATGGGTCGTCTGCGTACACCAGGCCTAGCCCGGCGTAGAAGCCACCCGCTGCGCCCAGAACGGGGTGAGCCAACTGCAGGGAACCACGGCGATCAAAGTTAGACCCCGCGAATTCGAAGGTATCCGCGTCTTGGGCTTGGGCCTCGCCAACCACCCCAAATAGGCCGAGCAATATGAGCGGCATCGCTCCTCCGTATCGTTGAGGTCGACCTTATGACGTTCCGTACAGGTACGGCAACACACGCCACCTTCTCTTTCCTGACTTTTCTTGTCACCTTTCCTGAAGCAAGCTCTTCAGGCCCCAGCCAAGCGTTTCCAGGAGCTGCTCGGTCTGCGCCGCTGAGATGCACAGCGGCGGCATAAGTACAACCGTATCGCCCAGCGGACGGAGTACTACACCCTGGGAACGAAGCCCGGCGCAGAAGCGGGCCCCGGTGCGAAGTGCAGGGTCGTAAGAAGCTCCACTCGCCTGGCAGAGATCCAAGCCGATCATGAGTCCCTGCTGACGAATGGCAGCGACATGGGGGTGATCCAAGAACTCAGATAGGCCCCGCTCCAGCTGTATAGCGCGCCTTGCAACCCGCTCTATTGTGCGCTCCTCCTCAAAGAGCTCCAGGCAGGCCACCCCCGCCGCACACGCCAGGGGGTTTCCGGTGAAGGTGTGGCCGTGGAAGAAGGTGTTTCGAGGCGAGCCTACAAAGCCCTGGAAAATCCGATCACTTGCCAAGGTGGCAGCCAGCGGCAAATAGCCATTGCTCAACCCCTTGCCCAAGCACATCAGGTCCGGCGCTACGGAGAGCTGTTCGGCGGCAAACAGTGTGCCGGTGCGCCCAAATCCTGTGGCGACCTCGTCCAGAATCACCAAGGCACCCACTTCCTTGGCCTTGGCCAAGATGGC
>CAJQPC010000072.1 GCA_905480105.1 uncultured bacterium
CCGTCCAAGGTGTAGCGGATCACACCCTGTGAATAGGAACTGCTCAGCTCTTGGGTGAAGGGCGCGTATTGCAGGCCTCGGCCCTGCTTCACGGTCAAAGTCACGGGCCCCATATCCGCTGTGTCCACCCGTGCTGAGTCATCCGCCGGAGTGCTGTCCTGTACCCAAGCATCGACAGACGCTGTCGTGCAGGCCAGCCAGAGAAACAGACTCAAGAGAACACAGCCATCAACGGGTCCACGCCATAGTCTCCCAGATCCTCGTCCACACCAGCGCCCTTGAGCAGAGCTCGGAAGATGTGCTCGGGATAGACCACCTCGCCACTCTCCGATGGCTGTCCGGTGAGCAGGTCTGTTGCGGTCGGCGCCATGCCAATGTCCGAGCTTCGCCCGATGACTTGACCACCCTTGACCCCACCACCGGCCAGGAAGCAAGCGTTGTGCAGGAAGTGGTCTCGACCGCCGCTGGAGTTGAGCAAGGTCGAACGCCCAAACTCGGAGAAGCCCACCACAGTCGTGCGGTCCAACCAAGTCTCGGAGCTGTCTTTGTACTGCCGGGTGCTCAGGTCCGCGATGAGGGACGCGACCACATCAAAACCCTTGACGAGCGCGGCTGGATGGGCGCTGGCCCACTCGGGTCCATGGGTGTCCAAGCCGCTGGCCGCCTCGAAGCAGACCGTGCGGGAGATGCCGGTGGTCAACGCGGTGGCGGCCGCGGCGGCCTGGGCAGGGGCAGCCCCCAGATCATTTACGTCGATGCCGTAAAGCTCTCGAAGCTCCGCGCTCTCTGCCGACCCAAAGTCAAAGGCGGCGTCCAAGCCCAGGGACACCAGTTCTTTGGAGCCCAGCTGGTACTCCATGGCGGCGTCTCGAATCCGTGAGTCGCGCGCTGAAGGGCACAGGGCTGCCTGTCCCAGCAACGCTTGCAGGGCCCGCTCCTCCGCCGAGCTAAAGTCGTTGTCGCTGGGACGAAGTGCCCGTACCAAGTCCTGTACCGAGTTCACTCGAATCGCGCTGGCAAAGCCGTCAAAGCCGTCGTTGTAGGACTCTACTCGGATGCTGAGCTGGGGAATGGGCTGCCCCTTGCCCAAGGCGCTGGCCAGGACTGTGGAGGCGTTGGAGCCCTTGGCTTGTAAACCGGCAGGCGGACGTCCCGTCAGGAAGCGCCGTCTTCCCACCTCGTGTGTCAGGGTGTCCATCGACATGCCGCGTACCACTGTGAGCTTGTCGGCGTGCTCTACCAACCCACCCACACAAGGCCCAAAGATCATGTCCGGCACGTTGCTGGACACCAGCTCTCCATACTTGGAGCTCAATGCGCTGTAGCCGGTGTCGATCAGCGTGGTCTTCTTCAGGTCGTCTCTGAACTCTCCTGGGTCCCGCGGATCCAGGCTCAACAGCAGATCCCAGCCACCATTAAAGTAACAGAAAATGTAATAGCGATCCTGGAGTTCTGCGGCTTGGGCCAGTCTGGAAAGCCCAGGCCCAAACAAGGATAGCCCCCCGAGAGACAGGCCAGCAGTGAGCGCAGATCGGCGGGAGAGGATGGGCATTAGTAGGTGTAAAAGTCAGGGTGTGTGATCAGCCCGACGCAGACCAGAGCCCAGCCACGCTCTGGGGTCTCGGCGACCGCGTAGAGATCTAACCAGGGGTCCAAGCGCTCGTCGCTCGCCGGCCACTCGTGCCCGTGAAAGCGCAAGATCAAGGCGCGCACAGTGTCTTGGGGCGTCTCCTCCAGCATCAAATAGGCCCCCTGACCGGGCCGCTCAGACTCCGCAGCGGCGATGCAGGTGGAGCGCGCTGCATCATCCAAGAACTTCTGAAAGAGCAGACCGGGCGCCAGGTCCTCCTCAGTAGCCGCCAGGTAGTCGGGCTTGCCCAAGCTGCCAGACAGATCCTCGAAGAGCTGAACCTGCGCTCCATTCTCGTCCAGCTCTTCCCAGGACTGACCCGTGACCCGCTCGATGCTGGCCGCGACCTGATCGATGTTCATGCGCTTTCTATCGCGACCATAGGCCAAGGGCGTCGGATCGACCGGTCCGAGCGGCTCCAAAATGGGCCCCTGCTTGCAAGCCATCAGGAGCCAGATCATCGCACGCTCCTGTAGCTGTCCGAGGACACGATCTCGTAGACCAGCTCGGTATAGTCAAAGTCCGAGGCCACAAACACTGCGCTCAGATGCTCCACCCATGGCTCCTCGCCGTCCGCCAACTCTCGGCCCAACAACCACTCCGCGGTGGTGCTCGCCACACAGCGCGGCAGGCGGCCGTCGGCCACGCCCCGTTCGACCAAGAGGGACGGTCCTGCCTGGGCGTTGTCCCAGTGGCGCTCCTCCAAGAACTCATAGGAGCTCAACCACCCAACGTAGGGGTCCTCCTCGCTGGAGAGGGGGTCGACCACATAGTACTTGTCACACTCCTCGGAGCAGGACTCCCCGCTCTCGGCGCACCAGGCACAGTCTGGGTCAAAGACCGGAAATTCGTCTGGATCCAGGTAGCCGGCCCCATACTCCGACCAACGCGCCCAGTGGGCTCCGGCCGGCTCCATCACCGCGTGGCAGTACTTGCAGCCAGCCCGCTGGGTAAGGTCCAAGCTCACGTCAGGGTTCTCCAGATCGCTCAGACCACCCTCCGGCGGGGTAAAAGGCTGACACAAGAACTTGTCGTAGAAGCAGTTTGTGCGACCGCGCCGTGTCTGATACTTCATCAGATACAGGGGCGAGGTCAGGATACCCGACTGCTCCGGTCCAAGCTCCACCGGCACCCAGGTCTCGGTGTCGGTGTAGGCCAGCTCAGGCAGCAGCTCCAGGTCCACCGGCAGCTCGTTGAAGCGCACGTGCGCTGGCGCCTGGGTCTGGTAGCGGTAAAAGTGCACCAGGGGACCATTGACGTAGGCCGTGCGCCCGGTGAGCAGCTCCAGATAACTCAGGTCCTGCTCGATAATGCGCGCGACCCGGTGCTCTATGTCGCCGGCCAAAGCCTTGTGAACCGGCGGGTTGGCCACGTCTCCGTTGTGTCCCAGATCGGGGATATCGCACCACGCCAAGTTGGGACCACAGCCGCAGTAGGGGTCGTAGCGGGAGTCGTAGGTGTCGCACTCGGTACCCAAAGGCGAGACCCGTGGTTCTTGTGCCCCAAAAGCGCAGACCTTGATGGGCTCCGAGTCCCAATAGGGCGTGACCCAAACCCAGCCTTCCTGCACGGAGCCAGACTCTGGACCCGGCACCGTGATCAGCTCCCCGTTCGTGTCCCACTCGGCCTCAAAGTCGCCGCAGTCAATGGCTGCGCCGCGGTAGTGCGGCGCCACCAAGTAGCGGTACCAACGGTCCTCCTCCAGCTTGAGGCGCTGGCGGTTGGAGATCAGGCGGATGTCCGAGACATTGGGCCAGAGCAGATCTCGGTGGTGTCGCACCACCTGCTGGGCGAACTCTGGGCTGTCCAAGTATTCACGCAGCAGTTCTTCCGGGACCTGGTCCCCGTCCAGGGTCGCGTACTCATCCGCGCTGGGTACGACCCCGCGAAGGTCCAAGGACAGGCTACGCAGAAGCTCAGGACCCCTCAGCTCATCCACCACCTGTGGGCAGGTTGGATACTCCTGGGCTTGCACCGAGTTGAGCAGTGCGATGCTTAGCCAAGCACTCACTCAAAGCCCCCATCCCGCCAGGCGCGAATCGTCGCGATCTGGGCGCCGGTCAAAGGCGCCTTGCCCAGGGGCATGGTCCCGCTGCTCACGCTGGTCAGAATGGTCTCGATGTTGTCCTCCCAGTCTTGGGCTTCGGCAAGCACAGTCTCGGTCCCGTTGGTGTGGCAAAGGGCGCAGTGATCTTTATAAAGCAAGGATAGGTCCTCGCTCCAGGTGGGCTGTCCTGCATCGCCCACTTCGAAAGTACGCTGCAAGGTCGAGGTCACGTTGTCTTGGTACCGGACCACCACTTCCATCGTGCCGCCAGCGGGCCAGTCTGCGAGCTCCAGCACCCAGCCATCGTCGACCAACGCTTGCGTCTCCCCATTCACGGACAGGAGCACGCTCTCCACAAGCGCTGGCAGGGTGGGCAGTACGACGATCGGCGTATCCCCCAGCAGCTGCTCCCCTTCCCCCAGGCCCCAGAGAGCCACTGGGCGTGCCCAAGACAGCCGCTCCAGACCCTGGGAATCAGCGACCAGCCAGCGGCACTGGCCGTCCAGAACCGCGTCTGCCGGCACTTCGGCACGCACGCGGACCTGGGTGTCGAAGAACCAGGCACTGCCGTGATCGTCGGCTACCCATGCCCCACTATTCTGGGCACAAACATGCAAAGAGAGCGCCTCGGTGGGCAGCCTCCAGCGCAAGCCATCACTGCGCGTCAGCTCCTTGTCTCCCAGGGTCCACAGGACGCCCTTGCCGTCCAAGCCGCGCCCCAAGGCACGATCCGTCTCGCGGTCCAGCTCCGCCCAGCCGACCCCACTGCGCACAAAGTGCACCCGGTGCTTGGCTTGCTGTAGGTAGATCTCTCCGTCCCCGCTCGTCGCAATGGGCGCGGCAAAGTCGTTGAACGCAAAGAGCTCCCCTGCACGCCACGCGTGGACCCCTTCAGAGGTCTCGAGCACCAAGCCGTCTCCTGCGGCAAATACCCGGCCCACCTCGTTGAGCTGGTCCTGCAGGGGCGAAGGGCCCAGCAGTCCATGGCCAGCCAGTAGCCCGTGCTCCGTGGACACCACAAGACCCAGCTCTTGGCTGCGCACGGCGCTCCACAGCTCGCCCGGCCGGTCCCAAACCCAGGTGCCCTGGCTGCTCAGAGGATGGCGCAGCTCCAGACCCTCCTGGGAGCTCACCAGCATCCCAAGGTCCGAGAGCGCCACAACCCCGGAGACCGCGTCAGAGCTCAACCGCTCCGACTCAAGTAGCTCAACCTCCAGATCCTCCACCATCGAGGGGCCACAAGCCAGGACAAGGGCAATGGAAAACACGGGAGCGGTATCCTTTAGCGCTTGATGGCGTTGGGGGTTCATGGAGATACTATCCTGAGCCTGCCCCCCCTCGGAGATCCTTTGCTGCCTTGGCTCCTCCTTCTGGCCTGTGCTGACTCCGACGAGCTGCCTCCCCCGGACACCGGCTCGGGCAGCAGCGACCTGGCCCCTTGCGCTCCAGCTCTATACCTGACCCCGCAGGATGCGGTCGTGGACGCTTTTGGCTTTGTGCAGCTCCAGGCCAGCGGGGGAACAGGCGCCTACCTGTTCAGTTCAGAGGGCGTGGGCCAAGTGGCCGAAGACAGCGGCGCTTTTCTGGCCGGTCTGACCTTGGGCATGGCAAGCGTCAGCGTGGTCGATCAGGGCTGTCTGGGATCGGCGACGGCAGAGATCCAGGTCGTGGACACCCTCTCTTTCCTGCCTGAAAAAGCCACCCTGGCGCCCGGGCAAACCTTATCTTTCCAAGCACAGGGCGGCGCAGAGACCGCCTGTTTCCTGTACCAAGACAGCAGCGGTGCCAGCCTGGATGCAGACTGCATGTACACCGCGGGCCCCCTGCCTGGCGTGGACCAAGTTCGCTTAGAGGATGCAGCCACCGGCGCCTTTGCCGCAGCCTTGATCACCGTCTCCGAGTCGGCCAGCTTCTCGGTCTGGGGCTACGAGCACGTCTATCTTCCAGCAGGCGCACGCTTCGACTTTGAGCCCGTCGGTGGGAGCGGCGCTGTACAACTAACGGTGGTCAGCGGCGACGTGGTCTTGGATGGGAACACCCTGAGCGGGGGCAGCGGCACAGTGCGTGTGCAGGACCGCTACATCCCCACCTGGGTCGACGTTCAGGTACACGCGCTCTCCCCCCTGGTCCCAGAAGCAGAGAGAGATGGGGAGCGTTCCGGCTTGGGCAGCGCTGTATACGTCGGGGACGTGAATGGCGACGGCTATAGCGACGCACTGTTGGGCACGCCCGAGGTCAGCAGCGGCGCCTACTACGGTGGACAAGTTCAGCTCTATGCCGGCACCTCATCGGGCCTGTCCCCCACCCCAGTCCAGACCTGGGCCGGCAACACACGCTACGAGGGCTTGGGCATGGCCTTGGCCCAGGGAGACCTGGACGGCGACGGCTACCCCGAGCTGCTCATCGGCAGCGGTGGGATTGATCGTGGGGCCACCAACAACGGCGGCGTGCAGATCTACGCGGGCCAAGCAGGGGCGTTTTGGGGGGATACACCAAGCCAAACCCTCTATGGCGTGAATCAATACGATCGATTTGGGGACGCCCTGGCTCTGTGCGACTTTGACGCAGATGGGTGGCTGGACTTGGCCGTTGGCGCACCAGACTCAGAGGACCCGGCTGGCGGCGCTGACGCCCAGGGCTCGGTCCAGGTCTTCAAGGGCAGCAGCGACGGCTTTGGGGACGAGCCGGACTTTGTGCTCTGGGGGCAAGTACCCGATGGCGAAGGGTGGCGCGCAGAGGACGACGCCCACTTCGGCGAAGCACTGAGCGCCGGGGACTACAACGGCGACGGCCGATGCGATGTGGCTGCAGGGGGAACGGGTGCCGATGCCGTGGCTATCTGGGCCGGCACCCAGACCGAGGGTTTGGTCTTGGAGCGGAGCCCTGGTCTGATACTCGCAGGAGAGCCTGGAGACTTTGGGCGCAGCTTGGCGAGCGGGGACGTTGAAGGGGATGGCCAGGACGAGCTGCTGGTAGGCCACTGGGATGCCGACATCGTAAAGTCCAGCGGCGGTGCGGCCTTCCTGTTCGCCGGGCTGGACCTGTCAGAAGGCGACATCCAAGCCAGCGACCAGGCCGCATGGACCGTCTACGGGACCGCCAGCTCCGACTACCTGGGCTCCAGCGTGGCCATGGAAGACCTGGATGGCGACGGCCGCTCCGAGGTCATGATCGGCGCCTACCGAGTCGAGGACGATACGCGCACCAACAACGGTGTGGTGCTGTTCTACGACGCTATCAAGGTGCTCACCGACGGCACCCAAGAGAGTGGCACCCGGGCTTCGCTGCGTCTGCTTGGCCCCAACGCCCAGGGCCGATTTGGTCAGGTCGTGGCACCGGTGGATCTGGACGGGCTGCTGGTATTTGCTGGCTACGACTCCGAGTGGGGCATCCAGGCTGGGGCCCCTTGGTACGTGCCTTTGAACGCGTCAGACCCCGAGCTCCTTGAGCTTCCGGGTCAAGCATCTGGCCATGGATTTGGCCAGGCGATGGCCCTATTGGACATCAACGGAGACGGGGACCCGCAGCTCATATTGGGCGCTCCTGGCGCTGGCCAACCCAGCGAAGGCGCCAACGCTGGGGGGGTCTACGCCTACGCTTTACAGGGCGACCAGGCCGCCTTTTCCGAGTCGATCTTGGGGGGCCACCACTCCTGGTCCTCCACCGACCGCTTTGGCCACGGCTTTGCCCTGGGCGACTTTGACGGAGACGGTCGCCAGGACCTGGCGGTTGCGGCACGCAAGGACTCCAAGCCCTCCAGCTTCGATGACTCCTATGCCAACCCGACGGAATGCGCTGGGTACGTCGCCTTGGCAGGCTCGGTGCTGATCTACCGAGGGCGCAGCGCTGGATTCGCCAGCGACCCCACCTGGATCGTGCATGCACCGGACAGCTACGGCTACGTCGACGCCCTGGCCAGCGGCTTTGACCTGGATGGAGACGGCAGGGACGAGCTTGCTTTTGGCGGCCAAGGCTGGCACGAGGGAGGCGGCTTTGCCCTGGCCTTTGGTCGCGCCAGGGACAGCAGCGGGACCCTGGTGATCTGCGATGCACTCAGCTTTGAGGGAGCAAACCCCTTCGACCGTTTAGGGACAGCCTTCACCGGCCTGGGTGACCTGGATGGAGACGGCTGCGATGAGCTGGCTGTCGGCGCCACCGGCACCGAGTACAGCAGCGACTACTACAACCAGGGCATGGTGCACCTGCTCTGGGGCTGGTCGCCCAACTGCGGCGACCAGGTCCAGGTCAGCGCGCTCAGCATGCGCAGCGTCGGCGGGGGAATCGGCGCCGCCTTGGACGCATCAGACGTAGACGGGGACGGCTTGCAGGATCTGCTTGTAGGCGGTGCTGAGCAGCGGGCTTTCTTTGCCGAGATGGGCGGCATCTGGGTCTCCCCCGGTCACTACCTGCGAGACCTGCCCCGCGCGGCGACCTTGGAAGGGATCCTGCCCGATCTGAGCAGCGAGGGCTTCTCCTATTTGGTTCCTGAGGATGGCCTAAAGGGCGTACACGGTCTGCTGGGACCCAGCGCCGCGAGCCTGTTTGGGCAAGCGGTCGCATGGGTTGAGCTGCCGGACAACGGCTGGGCCGCAGCGGTGGGTATTCCTCAGGGTGCACTGGGAGGCA
This sequence comes from uncultured bacterium, assembly GCA_905480105.1. Taxonomy (GTDB): domain Bacteria; phylum Myxococcota_A; class UBA796; order UBA796; family CAJQPC01; genus CAJQPC01. Next base: position 8,304 of record CAJQPC010000072.1, read on the forward strand.
CCGCTCTGAGCGGCGGAGTCGCGCTCTACCGCTACCGCTTTGAAGGGGGGGCTTGGGGACTTGAGACCGTCCCCTTCGCTCTTGTGGCAGGCGAAAGTCAGGCGGAGCTGGGTGGCCTGGGCGGCACCCTCCGTGCACAAAGCGCAAGCGGAGAGAGCTACCTGATGGTGGGCGCCCCCCTGAGCAGCGCTGCTGGGCTGGATTTGGGGGCTGGGTACTTGGTGCTACTGGAGTAGGCCATCAGGGTTTGGGTCATCAGACCGGTAGACCCGCCAGACGTCCCCGCGAGGAAACTGCGTAGAGCTCCGGTTCAGCCACGCCATCCTGGGCACAGATGTGGGCCGCAGCCAAGCGTCCACTGGAGACCGCAGCCTCCATCAAGTAGGCCGGAAACTCCAGCTTTACGTGGTCTCCCGCCAAGAAGAGGTTGGGGATCTCGGTGTGTACCGGGCTGCGCTTGTCCCACTCTCCCACCCCAAACCGGGTGAAGTTGTCCTGGGTCATGGTCTCGCTGTGCAGCACTTTGGCATCGGCCAGCTCTGGAAAGGCATCTCGCAGCTCAGCCAAGAGCACATCTCTGGGTGCATCCACACGGCCTTGGTCCTGCGGTGGGATGGCATAGGCGTGGCTCTCCACCACGCTGCCTCCGCTCCCCTCGGCCCATGCGATGTAGGGGGCTTGAAACTTGGAGTAGATGGCCAGAGAGTCGGTCCAGCGGTAGCCGGCGACCGTATAGAAAGACGTTCGATCCGCGCGAACCGGGGTATCGAACCAGAAGCGACACACCGCATAGGGCTCGGCCATGCCCACCGCCTGAATCGAGGCGTTCAAGGTCGGGGCGTGCTGTTCCAGTGCACTGGCTTGGGCGATGGCCTGCAAGGGCCCGACCTCTGTGGCGAGCACGACGCTATCCGCGTCCAGAGTCTCTTCCTGCCCAGGCATCTGCAGCACTGCTTGCGTGCCTACGATCTCGACCACAACCTTTTCCATGGGCTTGGGTGGAGGGCCCCCAATGTTCCGGCCGTCGGAATCATATCGACCGTTGTGACAGGGACAGACAAAGCCGCTCTGGGCCAGCTGAACCGGACAGCCCATGTGGGTGCAGCGGCTGGAGCGCGCCTCCAGTCCATCCGGTGTGCGGCGCAAAAACGCTGCTCCAACGGCGACCCAGCCCTGCTCGGGTATCTGCGCCAGCTCAATCCGATGGTCCTGAGCCACGTCCCCCAGGACCAAGCCGACCGCACGGCCGTTCTCGAAGCGCACGCTCCGGGCCAAGGTGCCTGTACGGAGCGTCACACCCAGCGTCTCCAGGTGCGCTTTCAGGGGAGCCAAGATGCTCAAGTGACAGCCCAGTCCTAAGGCGTCGAACCCCAGGCCCTCCGGGTTGCCGAGCATGTAAAAGTGGAAAAACCGTATCAGTTCGGCCGCGGAGAGCTGCTTGAGCCCGTTCATGGATGCCTGACCAAAGGGACGCAGAATCAGTTCAGCGAAGGGGCCTTCCAGCCGCCCCTCCCGCACAAAGGTCTCCGCGTCGATGTGGTCCCACTGCTCGAAGGTCTTGACCGGGTCGTAGGAGAGCAGCGCTTGCATGCCGGGACGGTCACCGGCCACATGCTCCAAATCCAAGCTGGGGCTCTCCTTGAGTACCTGGAGCAAGTCCATCGGGAAGGGGAGCTTCTGCCCTCCAAAGGCCTCCTCCCGGCCATCCTCGAAGAGCACTGTGTAGGCGGGTTGCGGCACGAGGTGTTGGTCGGCACCCGCCTCTGCCAAAAAGACACGCAGGTTGTAGTACTGAGAGAAGAATCCGTGAAAGCCATGCTCCATAGGCACCGTCTCCCCCAGCACCTCAATGGGCCAACCGGAGAGTTTGCCCCCGAGCGCGTTGGCCTTCTCCACCAGGGTGACCCGATAGCCACGCTCGGCCAGGGTCGCGGCCGCCGCCATTCCAGCCAAGCCCCCTCCCACAACAGCGACATGCTTGGAAGTCGGCGTAGAAGCTAACGTTCCATCACCCAGTTTGGGCACCGTCTGCCGGTCTGCGCGAAACGCGCGAAGCACAACCGCAAAGCCGGCCGCCGCAAGGGCACTGGCTGCGAGTGAGGCTTTTAGGAGGGTACGGCGCTTCATGCCCCGCCCCGATAGCGGATGCGGAGGCTGGGCGGTAGTGCGTTGGTTCACCAAGGGCGCATGCAGACCGTGGGGTCTCGGCCCGACTCTGGAGTCCACGGGGCACGCAGGGTGGCCGAGAAGGCGATAGGAGACCCCATGACGTGGACTACCAGCCCCCCTTTTGACGAACCTGGTGTGCAAGCCGCGTTCACGGCTATTCTCCTGCCCAAGCAGATGCCCCTGGCCTACAAGCTCCGGAAGAGAAAGTGAGCTTGTCACAACTCGCTAAGGAGGTTCGAGCCTGTACTTTGTGTCAGGACATCCTGGAACCCCGCCCCGTGTTGCGTGTACATCCGGAGAGCCGAATCCTGTTGGTGGGACAAGCCCCCGGCTCCAGGGTGCACGCCTCTGGCGTTCCCTGGGATGACGCAAGCGGTGAGCACCTGCTGGATTGGTTGGGCGTGGACCGAACACAGTTCGAAGACCCGCGAAACTTTGCCATTGTTCCCATGGCTTTTTGCTACCCAGGTCGCGGAAAGAGTGCAGACCTGCCGCCCCCATCCCGCTGCGGTGAGACATGGCACGCCAAGCTCTTGGGGATGTTGAACCAGGTGGCGCTGACCCTGGTGGTTGGACAGTACGCTCACAAGTTCGTGTTGGGCAAGACGCGCAAGCGCAGCCTGACGGAGACCGTGCGGCACTTTCCTGAGTACGGCCCCGCGGCCATTCCCCTCCCCCACCCCTCTTGGCGCAGCCGAGGCTGGATGAAACGTCACCCCTGGTTTGAGGCGGACCTGTTGCCGACGCTTCGCAGCAGGGTCGCCGAACTATTGGATACAACGGAGAACACATGAGCGGTCTCTTGGCCCTACTGGACGACGTCGCAGCCATCGCAAAGGTGGCCGCGTCCAGCATAGATGACATCGCTGCCGCAGCCGCAGAAGCCGGCAGCAAGACCGCCGGCGTGGTGATCGATGACGCTGCAGTCACACCCAAGTATGTGCAGGGGTTCCAGCCGGAGCGGGAGCTTCCTATCATCTGGAAGATCGCCAAGGGTTCGTTGTTCAACAAACTGGTTCTGCTGCTTCCCGCGTCGTTGCTTCTGTCAAACTTTGCACCCTCCTTGATCACGCCGCTCTTGATGCTGGGTGGCAGCTATCTGTGTTTCGAAGGGGCGGAGAAGATCTACCACGCGGTCTTTCCTCACGAGGAGGAAGAGCACGCCAGCGAAACACCCACACAGACATCCGAAGAGCTAGAAGAGGAGAAAGTCGCTGGCGCCGTAAAGACCGACTTTATTCTCTCTGCCGAGATCATGGCCATCGCCCTGTCCACGATTCCCGAGAGCAGTCTCTTCGTCGAAGCGGGGGCCCTGGCACTTGTAGGCACCGCGGTCACGGCTGGGGTGTATGGCGCAGTGGCCTTGATCATCAAGATGGATGACGTGGGCCTGCACTTGGCTTCGGAGTCCGGAAACCGTGCCGTTCGTGGTCTGGGCCAAGGCCTGGTCAAGGGCATGCCCAAGCTGCTCAAGCTGCTCTCCGTTGTGGGCACCGCAGCGATGCTGTGGGTGGGTGGAAACATCGTCGTTCACGGCCTGCATGAGCTCGGCGTGCACCACCCCTATCAGGACATCCATCACCTGGCCGAGTTGGCCTCGGGCGCGGTTCCAGGTGGACTTGTCGGCTTGGTGGAGTGGTCTGTGACGGCATTCTGTGACGGCATTCTGGGCTTGCTCTATGGCCTGTTGCTCATCCCTGTGGCGACCCAGGTCATTGGACCTGTATTCAACAAGATCAAGTCGCTGAGGAGCTGAGTGACAAGGAGAATCGAAGGGGGTCGATCGACCGGTGACGGCCGCGAATCAGTTCGCAATCCACGACTGGTACGTGGCTCAAGAGGGAAATGAAACACCCACACCCTCTCCTGGACGCTCCATGCTGTTGTACATCCTTATGAGCCAGCTCCTCGCCATCAGCGCGGAAGATCTCAAGTGGGTTGTCGTGAACGATACCGTGATGGGCGGGGTGTCCACGTCTTCCGTCTCGATGGACGATTCCGTACGGTTCATTGGGGAGCTCTCCCTGGAGCAGAATGGCGGTTTCACATCCATGCGGGCCCCCCTGCCCAGACAGGCCATGGAGGAGACCCGCGCAGTCCGCCTGACCCTTCGCGGTGACGGCCGAGCGTACGATTTCACCCTTCGCCGCAGGGATGTACCGATGCGGGCGGGTTCCTACCGGGTCTCGGTACCCACTCAAGCGGAGGGTCTGACAGTGGTGGAAATTCCGCTGGCGGACTTTCGGCCCACGTCCTTTGGTAGGCCAGTCGCAGGGGCTCCAGCCTTGGATGCTGACCTGTCACGCATTGACGAGGTTGGATTTCTGCTGGCCGACAAGCAGGCCGGTTCCTTCGCTTTGGAATTGGTCTCCATGGAGCTACTCTTGGGTGCGACCCCGCGGGCTGCTGGGCATCGCCAAGTCGCTGAAGCACTCGCAGAGGCGGTCACCATAGGCGTGCCTCTCTTCAACCAGGGAGACGCTGCAGGGTGCCAAGCAGCCTACACCCAAGCTCTGGGTCAACTTCGGGTGCATCCGGCGCTCACCGCTGGTGAGCAGGCCTTGATTGACGAAGCACTGGCTGATGCCGAGTCCCTGAGCGCAGCAGACGCTGCCTGGGTCCTACGCGGTGCAATCGACAGCGTGCTGGCATCCGCACCGCGCTAACTCCTGCTACCCACGCGTCTCAGACAGCTGGGGAGAGCGAGAACACAAAGCTCACATCTTCAGAGCCATCGTCCAGAACCGTCGGATCCAGATACAAACCTGCTGGAGTGGTCCCGTCATCGTCCGGGTCGTTGACAAAGCGCAACTGCGTAACGAGCGTTGTATGATCAGGATGAATCAGCTTTAAGTGCAGATGGGCCTGTATACGGTTTTCCAGCTGGCCGTAGCCAGGCGGCCTTAGAGTTGTAATAACAACTCTACCGAACTCCCCGGTCGTCACCTTACAGCGGTAGTGCATCTCCTCGCTCTGCATGTCATACATTCCGTCCTGTTGACAGTGCCAAAGCTCCAGACTCGTCCCCGGCAACAAAGAGCAGTCTGCGGCACTGCGCACTTGAAAGCGCAGGCTTAAAAGCACGCCCTCCTCGTCCAAGGTGCGGAGATCCGTGCGGTCGGGTGCATCGGGGCGGAAGAAGGGCCCCGAGTCCAGAGAAGCTGTGACCCCGCAGTCTTCTGGGGCGCCCGTGTCAAAGGGGCCGGTGTCCTGTGGCCCCGAATCTATACCGGTCTCCGCGGGGTCGCTGTCCAAGGGGTCACCGTCCTGGTGCGTGTCCAAGAGAGTGGGCGTTGGACTGCAGCCCACAGCAAGCGTAGCGGCTGAGGCGAGGAGGAGTTGGCGACGGGAAGGCATGCTTGCAGTCTACAACCACGCCTTCGACTTCTTCCAGCAAACTCGGCGAAGCGTTGGGGAAAAATATGAACCAGCAAGACGCCCTGGCCGTGAGTGGACCGACCCCCGGCGTGCATTGCAAGAAGGCCCGGTGCCGCGCCGCCGCCCCTCTCTAGTCCGCTCTCTGAGCGTCTTGGAGCGCCCCTTGGGACAGCACACGGAGCGCACGATCCGCGTGGCTGGCAGAGACAAAGACGTGATCGTGAAAGTAGCCGGCGACCAGGTTGGCGCTAATGCCCTGGGCCGCCAGGGCAGCTGAAACAGCGGCAGTCAGCCCGACCGCCTCCAAACTCGAATGGACCGTGAGCGTGATGCATCTCACCACGGACTCAAAGCCGTGGCCCTCTCGTTCTGCGATCGCTCTGGGGACGATGAGTGTGAGTCCCTCAGCCTCGACCACCGCCGCGATGGGCTCAAGGTGCGCGTGGTCTCCGTACCGAGCCGAAGGAAAGGTGCAGAACACAAACTCACCCTTGCGTAGAACGGGAGCCAGCTCGCTGAGGAGGGTCTTTAGATCTCGTTGTCCACTCATGCAGATGGCGCCATGGGCTGGGACGACTCGGTGGTTGATGCCAACCACTTCCGTCCCTGAGCCGTTGGCACCCCCACGCGTTCCAGACCGGGCAGAACAACATCCCGCATCGCTGCGTGAAAGATGGCCAAGCGAGCTGCCTGGTCGATCTCTCCCCAAGCCGCCAAGCTTGGCCCGTCCCAACCCGGTGGGTCCGGAGCGCCGATGTGTTCCACACCAATTCCCCGGAGCATGCGTGGAAGCAACGGGCCCAGATACTCCCCTAAGTCTGCATGGCGTGCATGCTCCAGGTACAGCCAACCCAAGCGTGCATGATGGACCTCATCCCCCAGGATGCTCCGAGTCGTGTCCCGGATCATCGGGGACAGGGCACGGTCTAGGATTGCCCGAAGCATGCAAGCGTTCAGGGTTTCGCTAAGGCAGCACGAAGAGACCATCTCATAGAGAAGGCGTTCGCTGGCAGAGGCCTGGGGGGGGCCGATAGCCGCGTGGGGACCCGGCGGAAGAGGCGGATCGGTCCAGCCAAAGTGCGCTGCGAGCCCATCACATAGACCGATATGCCGGCGCTCATCGACAACCGCGCGTTGGGCCAAGTCGACCACAGCCTGCGGGGCCTGAGACGCGCGTAGCGTGTTCGTCAGCCGCTCGAAGCGCAGGGCCGCCGCACGCTCGGAGCTCGCCCGCGAAGCCCAGGTGTTGGCCACAAAGCGAGACTGAGTCGCGTCGAGTGCTGGTGGCGACCCACCCGGGTCAGCGTGGACCTTCACTCGGCTCCTCCACGCTCGGAACAAAGTCACAGCATGGATGGGGGGACATCATCAACCAACAACATCCCTCCGATCCGCTCTCGGAATCAGGACAGATTGCTTCAGACCCGTAGTCGCAGATCTCTTCGCAGTCCATGCCGTCCAATGAGTCGGCGGCCTTTTCGACTACGCCGGGGGCAGCAGCCGCACCGGTCGTCGAGCTGACATTCTTTCCAACACAGCCAGCGGCCGAGACACCGCTGCTAAGAACCAAGGCTCGAAACATGTGCTTGAATTCCATTCAGTTGCTCCTCCGAAGGTCGGCTTAACTGCCAAAACGGCCCATGCCCGGCCAAAGATGGGGCAAAAGGAAAAGTCTCTACTGGGCGGAGAACTCGCGCGCTCTCGCAGGCGTGGCTACGTCCTTGGAGGCCCAGCATTGGGCCACCCCCGTCATGCCCCCTGGGAGCTCGATGAGCCTGGTCCGATTGAACGATGTCTCGGTTGTCTTTGACACCACCCCCGTGCTGCGGGAGGCCTTCTTCCGCCTGGAGGCTGGCGACCGTGTGGGCCTGATCGGCAAGAACGGCTCAGGCAAGTCCACACTGCTCAAGCTGGTCCTGGACCAACTGGAGCCCACCACCGGCACGGTCAGCGTGCAGGACGACGTAAAGATTGGGTACTTCTCTCAGTTCTCGGAGCTGGATGGCTCGGTCTCGGTCATGGAGGTGCTCTCGGAGGTGTTCGCAGAGGTGCGCGAGGTCGAGGCCGAGCTGGCCCTGATCGACACTGCCATGGCCGCACAGGACACCGGAGAAGCGGAGATGGACCGCCTGGTGGAGCGCCAGGCCGAGCTCTTCGAGGCCATGGCCCGCCTGGACGGCTGGGACGTGGACCGGGAGATCGACACCGCACTGACCAAGCTGGGCTTTAGCCAAGCGCACCGGACTTGCCCCATCGACGCGCTCTCGGGTGGTTGGCGAAACCGGGCGTCTCTGGCCAAGATCCTGTTGGAGAAGCCGGACGTGCTGCTCTTCGACGAGCCCACCAACTACCTGGACGTGGTGGGCGTGGAGTGGGTGGAGAGCTGGTTCCGCAGCTTCCACGGCGCGGCCATCGTGGTCTCCCATGACCGGGCTTTTTTGGACGACATCGTGAACCGCATTGTGGAGGTTGAGAACCACCACCTGCACGAGTACTCGGGCAACTTCGGCTCCTACGTGGTCGAGAAACAGCTGCGCTTCAAGACTCTGCAAAAGCAGTTCGTGTTTGAGTCGGAGCTGCTGGCGTACGAGGCCGAGGGCATCGCCAGCCGGCGAGAAGCGGCCCGAAACAAGAGCAAGGGGCTGGGCAAGCGTCTGTCCCGGATCCGCAAGAGCAAGGGCCCCAAGCCCGTCGACCAGATCATCACGGAGATCTACAAGGGCCTGCACACCAAAGACGTGCTCTGCGAGGTTCGGGACCTGAGCAAGTCCTATGGCGAGCAGTCCCTGTTCTCGGAGCTGAGCTTCGATTTGCGCCGTCAGCAGCGCTTGGCCATCATTGGGCCCAACGGCTGCGGCAAGTCCACCCTGCTGCGCGTTCTAACCGGCCTGACCGAGGCCGACACCGGGAGCGTAGAGTGGACCCGAGGGCAGGAGTTCGTCTCCTTCAACCAGATGCTGGAGGACCTGGACCCCACAGACACCGTGACCCATGCCGTCAACGCTCTGCCCGACAGCCTGGCGCTGACCGCGACCCGGAAAGCCGTGAAGCGCTTTCTGACCATGTTCCAGTTCTCAGAGGCGGACATGAAATCCAAGATCGGGACGCTCTCCGGGGGTCAGAAGGCCCGCGTGGCCATGGCGCAGTGCTTGCTGTCCGGGGCCTCGGTGCTGGTGCTGGATGAGCCCACAAACCACCTGGACATGACCAGCGCCCAGGTCATGGAGCGGGCCCTGGTCAAGTTCCCTGGGGGCGTGCTGGTGGTCAGCCATGACCGCTTCTTCATCGACAAGGTAGCTACCCGTCGCATTGTGTTTGGAGCTGAGGGGGGCGGGCCTGGAGCCATAGACGCTGGCGGCACTCACTCCCTCCTCCGTGGGGTCGGAAAAGGGACCCACTCAGGGGCATGAAGCATGGCGACGATGGAGCTTTGGGCTTAGTTCTCCGACCTGGATGGAGTCTTTTTGCTGCTCGCCCTACTCGCGCTAACGGCCTGTTCTGGGTCTGGCTCCCCGCCTTCGAGGGCCATTACAAGCTTCGACACCCAGGCGGACTCGGGGCGGGTCCTGGTCGCCCATGATCGGGAGCTTCGCGGCGTGTGGGTGGCCACGGTCTGGAACATCAACTGGCCCAGCAGCAGCTCCTTGAGCGCAAGCGAGAGCCAGGCGGAGCTGCTCACCCTTTTGGACGTGGCGCAAGACAGCGGACTCAACGCCGTCTTCTTCCAGGTGCGTCCCGAGGCAGACGCGATGTATCAGAGCAGCCTGGAGCCGTGGAGTCGCTACCTGACGGGCACGCAAGGTACTGACCCGGGCTGGGATCCACTGCAGTTTCTCTTGGACGAGGGACACGCCAGGGGACTGGAGATCCACGCCTGGATGAACCCCTACCGCGCCAAGGCCGCCAGCAGCTCAAGCGCCACATCCAACCACCAGAGTGTGGTCAACAGCCAATACGCCTACCCTTACGGCAGCACCCTCTGGCTCGACCCGGGCGCACCGCCGGTGCAAGACCACTTGGAAGCGGTCATCGCCGACCTGGTGACCCACTACGATGTCGATGGCGTGCACTTCGACGACTACTTTTACCCCTATCCTGACGGCACCCCCTTCCCGGACGAGGCCACCTTTGCAGCCTACGGCGCGGGCATGAGCCAGGCCGACTGGAGGCGGGACAACGTCAACCAGATGGTGGAGCGGGTCTCGAACACGGTGTCCGGGATCGATCCCGCCGTTCGATTCGGCATCTCCCCCTTCGGCATCTACCGCCCCGGCCAGCCCGAGGGCATCGCGGGCCTGGACCAGTATGCCGAGCTCTACGCCGACCCCGTTCTGTGGAAGGCCAATGGCTGGGTCGACTACTTGGCGCCGCAGCTGTACTGGCCCACCACCCAGACCGCCCAGGCCTTTGAGCCCTTGCTGGACTGGTGGGCCGCGCTTCCGGAGACCGGTCGTTCGACCTACGTTGGGCACGCCCTATACCAGCTGGACAGCACCTCCACTTGGTCCGTCGATGAGTTTCGCGAACAGGTGCGCCTGACTCAGAGTGCGGGCCAGGCCCACGTCTACGGGGGCATCCACTACCACATCGGTCCCTTGGTCGAGAACCGGTCTGGGATCCGCGACGTGTTCCGTGACGAGCTCTACCCTGTGCCTGCTCTCACACCGCCGGTTTTTGACATGGCCAATGTTGAAGTGGATGCGCCCAGCGTCAGTCTGACCTCGACGGGGGCAGAGATCAGTCACCCAGCTGCCCGGTGGTGGGTCGTGTACGCCCAGGAAGAATCTGGCTGGCGAGTGGACCGCATTCAGTCCTCAAAACAGGCCCGTGTCGAGCTGAGTTCAGGACGGTGGGCAGTGAGCGCGGCGGGCAAGCATGGGGTGGAGAGCCTGGGAGTGGTGGTGGAGGTGCCGTAGCGGGATAGGAGCGTGGACCCCGGAGACCCCATGCAATCCCCAGCAGTCATTGCCGCCTACGAGAGCGCACTTCCCGCCGACCCAAGGGTGAAGCTGAAGAAGGCTTTTGGCACCCCTGCCGCCTTTGTAAAGCGACAGATGTTCTTTGGAACCTTTGAGGAGACCCTCGTTGCACGGGTGGGTCCAGAGCGGGTCCAGGCCTTGATTGGACAGGCGGGGATCCAGTCATTCACCCCCTCTCCGGGCCAAGTATGGGACGACTACGTACAGCTGGATCTGACCCTGGATCCGGAGTTGCTTGCCGCTCTGGCCATGGAAGCGCTCGCTTGGGCAGCGGCTCTCCCCAAAAAGGGCAAATGGCGGCCTAGTTACGGCTGAAGTACTCTCCATCCCGGCGCTAAAAGAGGACTCTCATGACAGTCGTTGAACTCAGTGACCCCGACGCGCTGGCACTCCGCTCCCACCCGTGGAGTGGGTCGCTTTCGGACGATGCACACCGCTACATCGACCTTCGACGCTCGCCCGGCCTGATCCGCTCGGCGCTCGAAGACCTGCGTGGCTGGGAGAATCAGGCCGAGCTCGAGACCTTCTACCAGCTGCTGGAGTTGATCAACGGCCCGGACTCCACCCTGGAGACCAACGACTGTGCTTTCAACGCTCCGAGCGCCAACGAGCACGCTGGGATGGACAAGGCCCTTGTGTGCTCGGGCCGGTTGATGCTGCTGTTCCGCGAGCTGCCTCTGAACACGAGCGTCACCCGCGTGCATGCCTTTACCAACGCCTTCGCCCGTGCCCTATCGGGTGAAGACGAGGGCTTTGGATGGGGAGTCGTTGGAGCGACGGTTGTCCCCGTGAACTTCACGACTCTACCTGGCACCCGCGAGGAGCAACAAGGCTCCCAGTTGATGCTGTCGTTCTGGGCCTGGGGGGATGATGAGGCGGAGGTGATGCTTCAGCTGGACCGCACCTTTGGCAACCTCACGTCTGTTCTTCGCGGCCTGATGGCTTGGCCCGACGGCGGAGAAGAGCGCTCCCCTTAGGCCTTCAGCCCAGCCAAGTTCCGTTAAGGCAACGCCCATTGGCTAAAGAAGTCCCACGCTTCTTGCTCACTCACGAAGTCGACTGGGTCGCATCCGGGCGCGACCTGGGCCTGGTGATCGCTAAACCAGCAGTGTCCACCCTCCGAGATCACACAGTGGGTGACCGAGACCCCATCTCGGCAGTCTGTGGCCGTGGTGCATGTAGCGGCACCGTTTTCAGTGACCTGGGCTTGACCTGTGCACTCGTTGGCATCTACCCAGTGATCCACAGACGCCTGGCGACTGGTCAGATTGTCTTCGCTGCCGGAGATCTGCAACACCGGCACCGCGCGGCCGTCGGCGCAGACCAGCTCTTCGGAGAGACTTCCTACAACGGGCGCGATGGCCGCGACTCGGTCGGGGTTCTCGCAGGCCAGGCGATGGGACAGGTAGCCACCATTGGACATGCCAGTGGCGTACACCCGACGCTCGTCCACGCAGGTCTCTTGGCTGACGCTCTCGATGAGGTGTAGCAGGAAACCTACATCGTCCACCTCGTCTGCGCTGGCATCCCCACAGCAGGCCTGGCCCGCGTTCCACGCAGCCGGATCACCGGTTCCCTCGGGGTGCACGACGATGAAGCCCTCCATGTCAGCCAGCGCCTCCAAACCGGACTCGGTGCGCCAGAGCTCGTGGAAGACTTCATTGCCGCCCAGGACGAAGGGGTGGAGATTGAGCACCACAGGGAGCGCCGAGGTGCTGTCCGCGCCGGGTGGCAGGTGGATGGACCACGTGCGTTCCAGACCGTCGACGACCTGCGTCCTCGCGTGGTCCCCGGCGGTCAGACCACTGCCATCGCACGGGGGGGCAGAGACGCTGGTATCCGTTTTGCTGGGCGTGCAGCCAAGGGCAAGCAACAGCGGGCACAGCAACAGCGGGTACGGCAAGAGCCCACTGGCAAGCCAGGCCCATTTCCGGCTCGGGTGGGCGGCTGCGCTCTTGGGAGAAGATGGGCTTTTAGGCATGGGGCTATTGTAGCGGGCTCCCTTCTGAATTCAGTCACGCGTTCCGCCCCTGCCGTGATGGTCCGTATCGTGGTGTCAACACAAACCACTTGGGAGAGCGCCGCAGCGTGGGCCCGTCGGCAGCTGTCGCAGTGGCAATACAGGACGAAACGGGGTCGTTTCCCGGCGGGCATGTCCACTTTGTAGTTCACCGAACCGCAGGAACAATGCCCGGGTTAAATTCCGGTCTCCCCATAGCTTTGCGGCTGGTGGTCTTGGTAGCTTCAACACTTGGCGCGGCGTGGGGATTGTCGAGCGGAGGTGCCAGAGGGCACGTTAGCTCTGGGCCACCTTAGCCCTACGCTGAAGTTGGAGTCTGCCATGCTGCTCATGTTTCTGGCCTGCGCGCCCGAGGTCACCGTCGGCTCCTCCGAGCGGTCCACCCCCGTGCTCTCCCCCAGCGACTGGGACGGCCAAGAGGCTCTGCCGGTGGTTTTCCTGCTACACGGCTTGGGCAGCACCGCCGGCCGCCAGGACTGGTACATGGGCTTCTCGGACCAGGTGGACACCTACCGCTTTCATCTGCTCTTGCCGGAGGGGCTGGAGCGCCTGGACGGAAAACAGAGCTGGGACGCCGGTGAATACTGCTGCAACCTGGACGACGAGGTCGACGATGTTGGCTTTTTGCTGGGTCTTCAGGACGAGATGGTCGCGGACTTGGGTGCCCAGGAAAAGGCGGTCTACTTCGGCCACAGCAACGGCCACTTTATGAGCTACCGCATGGCGTGCGAGGCGCCCGAGCGCATCCGCGCCATTGGCGGGCTGGCCGGCTCCGTCCCCTGGGACGCTCAAGACTGCGCCGTCGGGGCCCCCGTCAGCAGCCTGCACATCCATGGCACCGAAGACGAGTCCGTTCCCTACGAGGGCAAAGAGGGCGACCACCCCAGCGCTCCGGAGTCCGTCGCACGCTGGGCCGAGCGCGCTGGCTGCACGGACACCGAGGCGGACGGCACGATGAACCTCTCCCGAAACAAGGGCAAGGAGGAGACCGTGGTCGAGCGTCACACCGGCTGCAGCCACCGGGTGGAGCTCTGGACGATGGAGGAGACCGCCCACATCCCTTGGCTACATGGGAAGCGTTTCTCGGAGGCGGCCTTGGGGTGGTTGTTGGCGGAGTGAATCCGCTCAGTCGAGCTCGGTGACCATGTCCGCCTTGGCCTTGCGCACCTTGGCCATGGGAGCCAGCCAGTCACCCTCGTCCGCCCGGTAGCCCAGAGGCAAGAGCACAACAGAGCGAAGTCCCTTCTCCTCCAGTCCAAGGATCTTGTCCACCGCGGCGGGGTGGAATCCTTCCATCGGTGTGCTGTCGACCTTGAGCTCTGCTGCTGCTGCCATGGCGAAGCCCAGAGCGATGTAGGCCTGACGCGCAGCATGGGCGTAGTTGACCTCGGCCTCGCGGTCCACATAGGCCGTCTTGAGCTTGGCGTAGTAGCCCTCGAGCATGGGGGTCAGCCCGCCACGGTGCTCGGCCATTAGGTTTAGCACCTCGTCGATGCGCTCCGCGGTGTAGGTGTCCCAGGCTGCGAACACGAGCAGGTGAGAACCCTCCGTTATCTGCTTCTGCCCCCAGGCCACTGGCTCAATCTGGGCACGGATGTCGGGGTTCGTGATGACGAAGAGCTCAAAGGGCTGCAGGCCGGAGGAAGTCGGCGCCAAGCGTACCGCCTCGACAATTTGCTCGACCAGCTCGGCCGGTACGGCCTTGGTGGGGTCCATTTTCTTGGTGGCGTAGCGCCAGTTCAGGTTCTTGAGGAACACGATCGTCTCCGGTGTTGCGGAGGGGACGTAGGCACGCTGCTGGGGAATGCAAGGCTGGCATTCTTCAGGCGCCAAACCCGCACCCAGGCTGGGCACCCCACTGCGCTGGCCGCCAGGCTGGGCATCACCAGGCAGGTCCTGTCCTATCGCGCCGCCCACATTGCGTGCGGGTGAGCAACCTGAATTCCGTACTCTGCCCGCAGCTTCGCCAAGGGGGTCTGATACATCTCTTGGGTGGGGTGCCAGGGCCACTTCTTGTGCATCGCCTTGGCCAAACGCCGCACGGGCAGGGTCAAGACCAAGGTCATCCACAGCATGCGCAGCGTGTCCCACTTGACGTAGTAGGCGGTAATGCCCTTGGACTGCTCGGTCTTCGCGTAGCCGCGCACGTAGGCCCAAAAGCTCAGCTCTACACCGAAGAGGGTGTAGTAGTCGTTGCAGCCCTCGTTCAGATCACCGGTGTGCGTACCGAAGATCACGTGGGTTGTGTCGTGTCGTCGGAACCAAAGAGCAGACTCAGAGTTCTCGATATTCTTTGGGTCATCCAGCCCTGGATTGACGCGGTAGTACTCCGCCAGTCCCTCTTCCAAGGTCATGGTGCTCTCCTGGAGTTGGTAGTGGCCGCGGATGTGTTCCGGCAGCTCGGTGGGGTTCCCTGAGGGAAGAGAGACGTTCATGGGGAGCCCTCTTGAAGCTGAGCGAGCAGGGAGATGAGCTGGGCGATTCGGTCCTGATCCAAGCGTCCGTCGGGAAGGAGCAGACCGTTCAGGAACACGGCGCTGCCCTGAGTCAGCGCCTGCAGTGCGGCCGTCCGCGCCTCCAGCACCCCTCTCTGGGCGGGCCCTGGCCAGTCCGTGCCCTCTCCCAAGGCCAAGCTGTCGTGCATTTGAGTGAGCATCGCGGCGCCAGCCTGAAACTCAGGAATCAAGAACCGTTTCAGGAAGTGCTCCCCCAAGCACAGCATGTCTTCCTGCACCGCGTAGTGGTCCCGACGGTCCCCCATCAGGCGCGTGCGCAGCACGAGTCCAAAGGTCTCCAAGCCCCGCGCAGCCACACTCACCGTGCTCTTGGCCGCCCCCAGGAGAGTGGTCAACTCGCCCAGGGTCACCGGCGCAGCGCTGCCCATCAACGCGCCCAGCACATGCCCCTGCATCTCGGACATTCCGTAGATGCGGAAGATGCCCGCCATACTCTCGCCACACTGTCGGCGGAAGGCGTCGTAGCTCAGATGGCTTGCCTCAGTTTTCATTGTTCGGAATGTATCGAATGATCAGAATAGGCGCAAGATGGCCTGAACGGGCAACATGGGCTTGGATGTGGAACCGGACTCCTCATCCGTCGACTCTCAAGACTCCTCCGAGTACTCACCCATGAGTTCAGTGACGGCGAAGTGGCCGGCGTCTGGGCGGCGGACTTCTTCTTGGAGGACCTGGAGCGTTGACCCTGGGAGCAGCCCATTGGCAAGCGGGGCCAGGTCTTCGTATTCACGAGCGCTATAGGTCTACCCTGAGCGCATCGCTGGCGTGAAGGGATTGGCCTGGCCGGCACTATTCTTTTGGGAGTGCAACCTGAGCCCCTGGATGGGCCATGGATGGGTACCCTGGAGCCCGGGCTTGAGAGAAGTAGACACCCTTGTGATTGGCTCCGGTTTTGGAGGTCTGTCCGCTGCCCTGACCCTGGCCGAACAGGGCGTGGAGGTGCTCCTGGTCGAGAGCCTGAAGTACCCCGGGGGCTGTGCGTCCACCTTCACCAAACAGGGCTACGCCTTCGAAGCCGGCGCCACCCTCTTCTCCGGCTTTGGTCCCGGCCAGCTCATGCGGGGGTGGATCGAGCGCTACGGCCTGGACGTTCAGGTGCAGATGCTGGACCCCATCGTGGAGCTGCGTGCGCCGGGATTTTGCTTGGCGATTCCGACGCAGCGGGAGGAACTGGTCTCCCGGATTGCAGCGCTATCCGGTGACAAAGCCCAGGGTGTACGAGACTTCTTTGACGAGCAGCGCCGGGTCGCAGACTCGCTCTGGGCGCTCTTTGATGATCCTGCCATGTTGCCGCCCTTTGGATTGAAGCAGGCCCTGGCCCACGCCGCGCGCAGCCCGCGCTACCTGCCCCTCCTGCGCCTGATCGGGCGTCCCCTTCAGTCCGCCCTGGAGCGCCATGGCGTGCACCAGGTCAAGGCGCTGCGGACCTACCTGGACGCGGTCTGCCAGATCACCGTCCAGGCTCCCGCATCCCAAGCCGAGGCCCCATTCGCCATGGGCGCGATGGACTACTACTTCCGCGGCACCGGGCACATCCAAGGCGGCATCGGCCAGCTCGCCTGGGGCCTGGTCTCCGCCATTGAGCAGTGTGGCGGCGAGGTGCGCATGAGCACCCGGGCCAAGTCCCTGCGGCGCCACGACGGCATGTGGCAGGCAGAGCTCCGCGGAGAGACGGTGCAGGCTCGACGGGTCGTGGCCAACCTGCTGCCCCAAGCGGTGATGGCCGTGACCGAGCGTCAGACCCCCGAGCTCTTGGCCTTGGCTGAGCGTGTAGAGCAGGGCTGGGGCGCCGTGATGCTCTACTTGGCCATCGATGGCCAAGCCCTGGAGCGCCAGCATCCCTACCACCTGGAGCTCGTCCAAGACCCGGATCAGCCCTACGTGGATGGAAACCACCTCTTCTGCTCCATCGGCGGAGCGGGGGAGGACCCCTCCGGGCAGCGCACGGTGACCGTGTCCACCCATGTCGCCCTGGCCCCCCTGCAGGCCTTGTCCAAAGACGAACAGGAGCTCCGCATCTCCGCCATTCAAGCCAAGATGGAGCAGGGACTCAAGGCCTTGGCGCCCGAACTGGTCACCCACCGGGTGGCCACCTTTCCGGCCAGTCCACGCACCTGGGAGCGCTTCACCCGGCGCACGGGTGGCTTTGTGGGCGGCATCCCCCGCACCGCCGGTCTGCACAACTACCAGGGCATGATTCCCAGCCCGATGCTGCCGGAGCTCTACATGGTCGGCGACACCGTCTTTCCTGGGCAGAGCACCCTGGCCACCGCCTTGGGTGGTGTGAAGCTCGGTACCTGGCTGTCCTCATGAGTGCCGGACACGCTGGGGACCGCCTGGTGGACTCGGACAGAGCCGGAGTCGAACCGACTTGTGTCTTTGTGTGGCAAACTTAAGCACTCACCACTCTACCCAGGCAAGAACTGGAGCCACCATGCAAGGCACCCCAACCAGGCCCCTTTGTCTCGTCG
>CAJQPC010000073.1 GCA_905480105.1 uncultured bacterium
GGAGCTGCCCCCGCGCGCAGCGAGCGGCCGATGACCGATCCCGCTCCTTCGCTGCTCGATCGCTTGTTGCGGTTCTGCCTCGACAACAAGCTCGTCGTCGTCCTGCTGGTCGCGCTCGTCACCGGCTGGGGCGTGCTGAACGCGCCCTTCGACTGGGAGCTGCGCGGCTTGCCGCGCGATCCCGTGCCCGTCGACGCCATCCCCGACACGGGCGAGAACCAACAGATCGTGTTCACCGAGTGGCCAGGCCGCTCGCCTCGGGATGTGGAAGACCAGGTCACCTACCCCCTGACCACGGCGCTGCTGGGCATTCCTGGCGTACGTACAGTGCGCAGCTCCTCCGCCTTGGGATTCTCGACGATCTACATCATCTTTAGCGATGACGTGGAGTTCTACTGGTCCCGCTCCCGGGTGCTCGAGAAGCTGGCATCCTTGCCGCCGGGCACCGTGCCGGAGGGGGTGACTCCCACCCTGGGCCCAGACGCCACCGCTCTGGGACAGGTGTTCTGGTACACCCTGGAGGGCCAGGATCCCCAGGGCAACACCGTGGGCGGCTGGGACCCAGATGAGCTGCGCTCGATCCAAGACTGGACCGTTCGCTATGCCCTTCAGTCCGTAGAAGGCGTGAGCGAGGTCGCCTCCGTCGGCGGCTTTGTGCGGGAGTACCAGATCGACGTAGACCCCACTGCCATGCGGGCCCATGGGGTGAACATCACCCAGATCGCCGACGCTGTGCGTCGCTCCAACCTGGACACCGGCGCTCGGACCTTGGAGATCAACGGCGCTGAGTATCTGGTCCGCGCCTTGGGCTTTGTGGAGAACCTGGAGGACTTGGAGCAGGCCGTGGTCCTGGCCAGGGAGAACACCCCGGTTCGCATACGGGATGTGGCCAAAGTGTCGATGGGGCCCGCGCTCCGCCGCGGCGCTCTGGACGACGAGGGCGCGCCCGCGGTCGGCGGGGTGGTGGTCGCCCGCTACCTAGAGAACCCGCTCCAGGTCATCCACTCCGTCAAAGACAAGATGGCCCAGATCCAGCCTGGACTGCCGTCCCGCACTCTGGAAGACGGCACCGTCAGCCAAGTCACCATCGTGCCCTTCTACGACCGCTCCGTGCTGATCGGCGAGACCCTGAGCACCCTGTCCACGGCGCTCTACCAGCAGATCCTGATCACCTTGATCGTGGTGCTGGTCCTGCTGCGCAAGCTTCGCAGCTCGGCCTTGATCTCCGTCATCCTGCCTCTGGGGGTGTTGGGCACCTTTGTGGTGATGAAGCTCACAGGCGTGGACGCCAACATCATGGCCCTGGGTGGGATCGCCATCGCGATTGGCGCGATGGTGGACATCGGCATTGTGTTCGTAGAGAACATCGAACAGCACTTGTCGGAGAACACGGCCGATAACAAAAGCCAGACCCGAGAAGTGGTGGTTCGCAATGCGGCTGCAGAGGTGGCCCCGGCCGTGTTGACCTCGGTCTTGACCACCGTTGTCAGCTTTCTGCCCGTCTTTGGACTGACCGCAACGGAGCTGCGTCTCTTTGCACCACTGGCCTATACAAAGACCTTCGCGATGGCCGTCGCGCTGGTGCTCGCCGTGGTCATTCTGCCCGCAGCGGCCCTGGTGCTCTTTCGAGCTCGACCCGGGCCCGTCGCCGATGACAGCATCGGAGGCACGCGGATCTGGCGCTCGCTCTTCCGCATGGCCCACCTTCGGGACTTGGCTCTGTTGGCCCTGGGAATCGCGGCGCTGTGGGTGAGCCTGCCGGGCGGCCTGTTGGTCATCGCGCTGGCGGTTTGGCGCTTCGCACGGCCCCTGGTCGACCCAGACTGGCTCGAGCGCGGAGAGCTGGCCGAGAACGTGCTTACGGTGCTGCTTGTCTCCGTGCTCCTCATCGTGGACTGGCTGCCCTTGGGACAGGCCGCTGGGCTGTTGCCAAACCTGCTTTTTGCGGGCGGTCTCATCGCGAGCATTTTGGGTGGCTTTCAGCTCTTCGTGACCCTCTATCCGCGGCTGCTGCGCTGGGTGCTGGAACACAAGCTCGTCTTCCTCTCCCTGCCCGCCTTGATGGTCCTAGCCGGTGTCTTGTCCTGGTCCAGTCTGGGGCGCGAGTACATGCCGCCCTTCGACGAGGGCTCCTATCTGTACATGCCGTCCACCATGCCCCACGCATCGATAGGCGAGGCCCAGGCGATGATGTCCAATATGGACGCCGCCATCGCTCAGATCCCAGAGGTGGACCGCGTCGTGGGCAAGCTGGGCCGGGTGGACAGCGCTCTGGATCCCGCGCCGGTCTCTATGATCGAGACGGTCATCACCTACCTGCCCGAGTACCGCACCGAGCCCGATGGTACCCGGGTGCGACAGTGGCGTGACCACATCCGCCGGCCCCAGGACATCTGGACGGAGATCACCCAGGCCGCCGAGATTCCGGGCCTGACCAGCGCCCCCACGCTCATGCCCATCAACGCCCGAATCGTCATGCTCCAGAGTGGGATGCGTGCGCCCATGGGAATCAAGGTCAAGGGGCCCGACCTGGAGTCCATCGAAGCCTTCGGAATGGCTCTGGAAGGGGTTCTCAAGCAGGTCCCCAGCATCCGAGAGGAGACCGTCTTCGCCGACCGGGTTGTGGGCAAACCCTACTTGGAGATCGCGCTTGACCGCGAGGCCATTGGACGCTTCGGCCTGCGGGTAGTCGACGTGCAGCAGGTGCTACAGATCGCCCTGGGTGGCCAGACCTTGACCCGCACTGTTGAAGGGCGAGAGCGCTACCCCGTCCGGGTTCGCTACATGCGAGAGGATCGGGACAGCATCGAGGCTTTAGAGGGGGTGTTGATTCCAACGCCGAGCGGCGATCATGTGCCCCTCTCTCAGCTGGCCGAGGTCGTCTACACCAAGGGTCCACAGGTCATCAAAGCCGAGGACACTTTCCTGACCAGCTACGTGCTCTTTGACCGTGAGCCGGAGCGAGCTGAGGTCGAGGTCGTCGAGGCCGCTCAGGTGCGCATCGCACAGAGCATTGCCTCGGGTGAGCTGGTGCTTCCTGCCGGCGTGAGCTTTGAGTTTGCCGGCAGCTACGAAAACCAGGTGCGCAGCGAGAAGCGCCTGCTGATGCTGATTCCCATCGCTCTGGCCTGTGTGTTCATCCTGCTCTACCTGCAGTTTCATCGGGTCTCGACCACAGCGGTCATCTATTCGGGTGTGTTGGTCGCGGTCAGCGGCGGCTTTGGACTGCTCTGGCTCTACGGACAGCCCTGGTTCCTGGACTTCTCCCTGTTTGGGACGGGCATGCGCGCGCTCTTCCAGGTGGGGACCGTCAACCTCTCCGTCGCGGTCTGGATCGGTGTCATTGCCCTGATTGGCATCGCGACCGACGACGGTGTGGTGCTCTCCACCTACCTGAGCCAGGTCTTTGAGAGGGATCCCCCCAGCACCGTCCAAGACGTGCGAGAGCTCACCATCCAGGCCGGTCTTCGTCGGGTTCGCCCTTGCCTAATGACCACCGCAACGACCCTGCTTGCCCTGCTCCCTGTGATCACGTCCCAGGGCCGCGGCTCGGACATCATGCTGCCCTTGGCGCTGCCGGTCTTTGGCGGCATGGCCATTGAGATTGTGACCTTGTTTGTGGTGCCGGTTCTCTACTGTGCGGTGGAGGAGTTCCGTTTGACGAACCAAGAGATGCCCGGGATCAAACCGGCCATTGACGGAGCGTTCCCATGAGGGAAGAGATGGACGGCGGCAAGAGCGGTCTGGGCCATCTGGGCGAGCTGCTGGAGTGGGGACCGTTCGCGGAGCGGGTGCGATGGCCGTTGTTGCCAGGGGTTTGGTAGGCGGTCCGTTAAGCCCCAACAGCACCCCACCTCAAGGTCCCCCATGCTCTCTGGCGAGCTCATCCGCGTCCGCATCAAAGGCAAGGAGCTCTCTCCCAGCTTTGTGGACCCCGCCAAGCCCGCCCTGGTGGCCCGCTCCCAAGAGCTGCTGGAGCTGTACCTGCGCGGCGTAGAACAGGGCCTGTCACGGGGCGACCTGGTCCTGGCGGTCAAGGATGTCATCGGCGATGGCACCGACCACAAGCTCACCCGCGGCCTGGCCCGCATCCTGGAAGACAGGGCCGAGTTCGCCACCGAGGCGCCGATTCCGCCCAGGGAACTGCGCGCGCGTATCTTCCAGGCCACCGCCGCTGCCCCTTCGCGCAAAGCGGCGACCGCCGCCTACCAAGCCCTGGCCGAGGAGCTGGACTGCGACCCGGAGCTCCTGCGCCGCAGCCTGTTCGCGGACCGAAAAGAAGAGCAGCTCATCACCTCGCTCAAGGTGCCCGACGCGGTGTGGTTGGTGAATCGCTACAACGTCTCCCTGGTGCAGTCCTGTTTGGTGCGTGCTGAGTCGCTGACGCTCAAGGTGCTCAAGCCGGCCCCTGAGCGGGTGCGGCAGCTCCTGCGCTACGTGGCCTTTCACCAGCTCATGCACCGGGCCCAGATGGTGGAAGAGGACCTGGTCTTGACCCTGGATGGGCCCACGTCTCTATTGCGACAAAGCACGCGCTACGGCATGGCGCTGGCCAACTTCTTCCCGGCCCTGCTCCTCCAGCCTGGGGATTGGGAGATCGAGGGTGTGGTCCGCTGGGGGACGCGCAAGCTGCGCAAGCAGATCAGCCTGACCTCGGGGGCGGGGCTCATCTCACACTACCGGGACCAGGGCGCTTACCAAACGCGCACCGAGCAGTGGTTCGAGGAGCGCTGGCTCAAGCTGGAGAGCGACTGGAAGATGAGCCGCTGCGCGCGCCTGATTCACCTGGGCGGTCAGGCGGTCTTGGCCCCCTGCTACACCTTCACCCAGGGCAAAAAGACGGCTCACCTGGAGATCCTGGGTTTCTGGCGCAAGGGTTGGCTGCGGAAGCATTTGGGGCGGGTAGCCAAGTACGGTCCGGGCAACCTGGTGCTCGCCGTGAGCACCAAGATGGAGGGCGCGAAGGAGGGCCTGGGACGCTTTGAGGGCCAGGTCATCTCTTTCAAAGAGGTCGTGCCCGCCAAGGACGTGCTGGCTGCGGTGGAGCGCTGTGCCCGCTGAGCGATCGTGGGGTAGCCTGCGGGGATGACAACGCTCCTGCTCTCTCTCTCGATACTCGCTTGCACCAAAGACACCGGCGACTCCGCTGATCGGGTGACCCAGCGCTTCGTGATCACGGTCGAGAACGTGGGCACGCTCTACCCCATCATCGCGTCGGGCTCGGGCAGCGAGTTGAGCTTGAACGTGCCGGTGGGCGCTGATTTGACCCTGTTGGCCACGGATGGGGACCAGTGGCTCCTGTCTGAGGCCACCCCCTTCTACGCTCAGGGCGTGCCCCAAGCACCCGCAAACATCCCACTCTTAGAGCTTCAGATCTTGGACGGTGAGATCCAGCGGCGGCGCTCTGTGGACAAGGTCCAGGTTGTGATGGAACAGGCCCCCTTGGTGGGCCTGACTGCCCCCGATGGCTGGGAGATCTTTGGCCTGTCTGCCCCACATGGAGAGGAACCCGCACCCGAGGCCACGGTGCCTGCAGCGTGGCTCCAAGCCCTGTTGGATGGAGATCGAAGCGGTGGAGAGGCACAGATCCAGGCGCTCACGGGCATTACCCACTTGGCGGGAGCCGGCTTTGCCGGTGTGGCTCTGGACGGAGCCAAGCTCGTGGTTCTTGGGGAAGCCGATCGCGGCGAAGGTCTGGAGGCCCTGGCCGAGGATGGGAACCCGCTGCGCCTGCTCGAGGGAGAGGGCTTCTCGAACAGCGCGGTCTTCGGCGATCAAGAAGGGGGCGGCTATGACCCTCTAGCTCCGGGCGCCGTCACGACCCTTGAGATCGAGGCCAGCCCAGGCGAGCATCTCTTCTTTGCCTCGATGCTGGTGCAGACCAACGATCTGTTCATCGGGAGCCCACCCCAAGGCATTCCGCTCTTTGCTGGGAGCACCCCAGTAGAAGGCGAAATCGTGGGTTCATTGGTGCTCTACGACGCTGGCACCGAGGCGAACCAAGCTCCGGGTCTGGGACCGGACCAGGCCCCTCGCCAGGCGGCTCCAAACACCGGCGCGCCGGATGAGACCGTGGAGCTGCGCGAGGTGGACGACGACTACACCTATCCGGCTCCCGATGCGGTGCTCTCGGTGCGTTTGGCCCCGATGAAGATGGAAGCCGAGTGAGTCAGCGCCGCTCACTGCTCTTGGCCGGCGCGCTGCTTTTGGGTCTGGGGGTGTTGGCTTGGCAAAAGGCCTGGATCTCCCCTGTGCGCCTGTTCAAGGCACCACCGGAGCCCCGCGGCGACACCGTGCTCTTTGTCGTTCTGGACAGCGTGCGTGCGGACCGCAGCTCCGTGTGCGGCTATGAGCGTCCAACGACACCTACGCTGGAGCATTTGGCCAAAGAACAGGGGTGGTCCACAGCTTGCCGCGCATATGCGCCGGGCTCCTGGACGCTGCCGAGCCACGCCAGCTACTTCACCGGCCTGGAGGTGCCCGAGCATGGCGCGCACAGCTTGGCCGCAGGTGGCCAGGCCTTGGGCCAAAACACCTCAGAGCAGGTGCGACCGTTGGGTCCAGAACCCCAGACCTTGGCCGAGCATTTTCTAAGCCAGGGCTATGACACCGTCTCGGTGAGCGGGAACCCCGTGGTGTCTGCGGCCAGCGGGTTGACCCGCGGTTTTGAAGAGGTACGGGCGCCAAGCCGCTTTGGCAGCTGGTACGGCGCAGACCTTACCCGCCAGCTCCAGCATGCCTTGGAAGTGGGCTCCTCCAGGGACAAGCCCTTGTTTCTGTTTTTGAACATCGCCGATGCCCACGTGCCCTGGGGGCCTGTGCCGAATGGCTTGGACTGGGTCCCGGCTCGGCCCGGCCTGGACTGGGGTCAGGGCACCTTGTGGGCGGACTTTCTGGGCGGGCGTATGGGGCCCGATGAGCGCAGCGCTCTGCTGGGCCACTTGGGCGATGTCTACGACTACGGCGTCTCTCGGGCCGACCAGACATTGGCGGAAGCCCTGGATCTCCTTCAGGACTGGAAGCGCTTGGGCCCGGGCAGTCGAATTGTGATCACCTCAGATCACGGGGAGTATCTGGGTGAGGACGGCCTGCTCGACCACGGGCACTACCTGGGTGAGCCCAACAACCAGGTCTTCCTGCTGAGCAGTCAAGGCGGGCCGCTGCTGGAGCCCATCTCTGCCCTGGCAGTCCACGGATTGCTGCGGGATGGTGCTTTGCCAGAGCCGCTTCCGAGAGTGCGGGCGGCGGCCTTTCCACATGTCCAGCGCTCGGAGTGGACGGAGGGAAAGTGGTTCACACGGACCTCGGCTGCGGAGTGGCGTGCCGACCAGAAAGTGATGTGGAGTGACGAGGAGGGATGGACCGAGGGGTTGGTTGGGAAACGCTCCGCCGCTGCTCCAGATCCCGACTTGAGCGTTTATGTGTCTGCCATTCTTGAGAGCGGCTCTTCTGTTGGTGAGGTTGATGCTGACTTATCGGAGATGCTCAGGGCCGCTGGATACATGGAGGAATAGTGCTGCTGTGGGCAGCAGACACTTGGGCCGGATATAATTCGCCCGATAGGAGTGCACTATGCGCTGGACTTTGTTGGTTGCGTTGGTCGGACTTGTTGCCTGCAAAGGTTTAGAAGATGTCGCGGGGGAAACCGCTGATAGCGAGGACACATCGGTTGAAACCCAACCTGAGACTGGGTCTCTCTCGATCGAGGTTGAGTTCCTGGCCCAGCCGCCCGTGATTGGGCCACTGATCATAGGGTTGGCCAACGGTGACCAAGTCTTTGATAACCTAATATATACCAAGACTTTCGCTGGTCCTACTTTTCCAGAGAACCAGACGCATGTACTGGAGGTCGCTCCTGGGAACTACTACATTGGGGCTTGGATTGACGAGGGCTCTGACAGCCCCGACGCTCCTGGAGCCGCAGACCCAAGCGGTGTTGCCAAAATGGGTGGTCCAACCATGGCTACCGTGGAACGTGGTGCGACTGTAACGCCTCCGGTGATTCAGCTTCGCCGTCCGGATGCGGGTTCTTGAGTAGTCTGCTGAGAAGATAGGTTTTCTCCTGTTAGGTGTAGGGCTGGCGGCACTGGGCTACCCGCCTGGACATCAATAGGAGGGCCAGCATGGTGACTGAAGTTGTGAACAAGGGTTTTTTCGGAACCCTGATGGATTCGCTCAAGCGCGTGCTTGGCGGCTTTGGCTTGTTGTTGCTGGCACCCATGCTGTTGTTCTGGAACGAGTGTCGCTCGGTTCAGACGGCCAAGAGCCTGGACGAGGGGGCCGGGATGGTGATCTCCGTCGACTCCGCCGCAGTGGATGCCGGAAACGAGGGCAAGCTGGTGCACACATCCGGTGAGGCGGACACCACGGAGAGCCTGAGCGACGATCAGTTCCAGATCAAGGCCAAGGGTTTTCGCATGGAGCGCACGGTCGAGATGTACCAGTGGATCGAGTCCAAGAAGACTCGCAAGGAGAACGACAAGGAGATCACTACTTGGACGTACGACAAGGGGTGGAGCTCCGAGCTCAAGGACCACACCGACTTTAAAGAGCCCCAGGGGCACATCAACCCCACCTCCATGCCCTACGCGGCCAAGGCTTACCAGGTCACCCGTGGCACATTGGGTGCCTACGAGTTGGACAACGATGAGATCTCTTCGTTGAACAACTTCGAGCCTCTCTCCGTGACAGCAGAGCAGGCTGCACTGAGTGGTGGTGCGGCCAAGTCTCACAACGGTCAGATCTACATCGGTGCAGACCCGGCCAAGTCAACGGTTGGAGATGTGCGCGTAGGCTTTAAGGTCGTGCCCGTTGGGCCCATGAGCATCGTCGCAAAGCAGGTGGGGGGTGGGTTTTCGGCCTACCAGACCAAAGCTGGTGACACGCTCTTGATGGTATCGCCCACCATCAAGTCTTCCGAGGCGATGTTCGAGGCGGCCAAGAAGACCAACTTGGGGATGACCTGGGGCCTTCGCTTCTTAGGATTCGTGCTGATCTCTGCTGGTTTTGGGGCCATCTTTGGTCCCCTTAGGGTCATCGCTGACCGCGTTCCCATCATCGGCGATGTGATCGAAGGTGGCATCGGTTTGATCTCGCTGATGCTCTCGGTGGTGTTGACCTTCTTCATCATTGCGGCGGCCTGGATCGTAGCGCGGCCCCTGCTGGGCATGTTGCTCATGCTCGTCGGAATCGGAGGCATTGTGGGCATTGTGATGCTCGTGCTCAAGGCCAAGAGGGCCAAGGCTGGCGCTGCACACGCAGAAGCCGTGGCGAGCTAAGAGTCGTGGCGGAGCGTCCTGGACCTGGCGGTCGTGACCGCTGGCCGGCAAGCTTCCGCCGCCGCCAAGGCCAACAGACACGGGCCCAGCGCCGCGCACTGCGCGAGCACTGGGCCCATTTTGGTGTGTCCTGGACCTACGGACAGATACTCCACGTCGACCAGCTCTTTGGCCGCCGCGCCCCCTGTACCCTGGAAGTAGGTTTTGGCATGGGTGAGTGCATCCTAGCCCGTGCTCAGGCGGAGCCAGATCGCAACTTTCTCGGCGTGGAAGTCCACCTGCCAGCCATTGGCGCTGTCTGTGCCAGGGCAGCAGTCTTGGGTCTGGAGAACCTGCGCATCGTGCGGGAGGACGTGCTTCGGCTGCTCAACGACCAGCTCGCCCCGGCTGCATTTGACCAAGTCTGTGTCTTTTTCCCCGACCCCTTCCCAAAGCGGCCCGAGCGTCGGCTGATCCGCACGCTCTTCACCGAATTGATCGCGTTGCACGGGCAGCCAGGGACCCAGCTGTTTTTGGCCACCGACGTGCAGGGGTACGCGGAGTACGCTGAAGGGGTCCTGGCCCGCGACCCCTGCTTTCTTCTCCAGGCCCGAGGAGAGCGTCCAGCCTTTCGCCCTGTGTCCAAATACGAGGCCAAAGGACACGCGGAGGGACGGGAGACTTGGGAGCTGCGCTGGGGCTTGGTTTAGACCCCGCGCTGTTCCCTCGGCTAAAAACGCCTCGCATGTGGTGGGTCTGGCTGACGAAGGGTGTACCGAAGCAAGGTCACCTTAAAGGCGCTCGCTGTAGGCCTGGATCGCTTCGGACATTGCCGCATCCCCCCAGCGGTGCCGCAGGGCATCCAGCACCAAGCGAATCGGGTGGCCAGCCTGCTTGCCCCGGGACTGTTCCAGAGTGGCTTTGCAGGACAGGAGAGCCGCCAGTGCGCCGGGTTGATCCCCAGTGAGTTCGGCTGCCTCCGCGAGGAGCAGACACGCCAACTTGTAACGAAGGGGGTCTGCGCCCTCCAAAGCCGCGTCGCGGGCAGAGGTGGCATGTTTGGCCCCTGTCTCGCTCATGCCCGCTTGCAGGGCCGCCATGGCTCGTCCCAGAGGCTCTTCGGCGAAGGGGTCGGCGTCGTAGTCAAGCTCCAACTCTTCGTGCAGTGCCGAAATGGGTGCTCCCTCCTCCCACACAAAGTCTCTCAGTATCCGACGCATGAGGCGCAGCTCCACGCTGCGGCGCAGGTCGTCCTGGAGTTCAGCGAGGGCCACTGCTCGGGTCATGTCGCGCAGGGCGCCTTCCCGGCTGCGCTCAGAGGGCTGCTCGCGGTCCATGCGGTGCAGGTAGCTGGCACGTTTTTCCAGGGCGTCACAGAGATCTGCCTTGCGGCCCAAGCTGTCCAGCATCTCGATGACCTGGCCGGCGGCTGAGGCGGCTTTGTCCCACACCTGTCTCTCCACCCAGAGGCTGACCAGTGCTTGAGAGGCGCTCAGTGCCAAGGTCGGCTTTCCGGACACCTTGGCAGCTGCGCAGGCCTTTCGCAGCGCTCGGGCAGCGCTTTCGCTCAAGCTTGGTGCGTGGGTGAGCCGCTCTCCTTTCTCGAACAGGTACTCGGCGTGGGGCGCCATGGCCCCCTCCTGAAGTGCCAGCTGCGCAGCCCAGTGAAGCTCTTGGGCCGCCTCGCGCCATTGCTGAGCCTGGCTGTGGAGCTCAGCAAGACGGGCACGAAGCTCGGCTTCCCGTAAAGAATGGCCCTGGGCTCTCGCCTGGTGGATATCGGCCTGGATGCGCGTGCGGTCTTGAATCACAGCAAGAACGCTACCACGGAGATGGGAAGCTTTGGCCCACAGCACGGAGCACTGAAATGATGGATGATGGTGGCATGCGATGGACCCTCCTCTTCCAAGCTTCGGATCCCACCGAGGCCTTCTTGATTCGTGACTACCTTGCTCAGCGCGGGGTGCCCTCACAGCTGCGAGGGCAGGACTTGGCTGGCCTGGGAGGCGTGATCCCGATTCCTGACTCCTTCCCGAGCCTTTGGGTAGACGAGGAGGAATTGGGCTTGGCCAGGTCCGCTCTTGCCCGTTGGGAGGCAGAGTCCCTTCCAGGGGTAGACTGGACTTGCTCCTGCAGCGAGGTCAACGAGGGCAGCTTTGGGTCCTGCTGGAAGTGCAGCACCCTTCGGCCAAGTTGATCAAGTCACGTGGGCGACTACTCGCCGACGGCGTAGAGCAGGTAGCCGTTGGTCAGGTCGTAGTAGGTCACGTGAACACCATCGGAGCTGTCGATGGCGATGCTTGGGAACTGACCCACATTTCCGCTGGCACCGTCGACTTGGAAGCTGCTCCAAGCGCTGCCGTTGTGGTGGCTCATGCGCAGGGCGCCGCTGGTCTCGTTGTAGTAGACGATGTAGGGCTCGTCCTTGCTGTTGAAGGCCAGCTGGGTGCCTTGGCCTACGGAGCCGGAGGAATCTACGGTCTCGATGTTCCACTGCTCGGTCGAGGAGTCGCGGCAGCCGTAGAGCACATCCGCGTTTTCCGAGTCCTGGAAAGCCACGCACGGGGTGTTGTCCGACTTCATAGCCAAGCTGGTCCAGTAGCCGTAGCCTTCCCAGACGGTCTCTTGCGCGGAGAGGGCGCCGGTGGAGATGTAATCCTTGGGGCGCACGTACTGGACTTCACCGGAACCGAAGCTGGCGCCGAAGTCGACCCAGACAGCGTGCAGGGTGTCAGTGGAATCGTGTGCCACGTCAGTGAACAGGCCGCTGTCGTCCCAGTAAGTCACGTCCAGGGAGCTGGAGATGTCCAGGGAAAGCAGCGAGAAGTCTTGGAAGGTTCGAATTTTCGGGGTGGCATATCCCAGGCCAATAATGTCCGAAACACCGCTTGCGTCTTGGTAAAGGAAGGCGGGTACGTTGGACGAATCGTGGCTCATGCTCACGTAGTTGCCCACGTCGTAGGAGTCCCCGGTCTCTAAGTAGCCGTCCACGAGGTAATCAGCGTCCCAGCTGCCGCTGGAGTCCATGTAGCCCCACAGCACGTAGCTGTCGTAGTAACTGCTGGAGGTCAAGTTCTGGTGGTAGCTGTAGGCCACTTGAAACTGGTCGGCGTTGTCCACCCGTCCATCCAAGTACAGGCCGGACCAGTTGGTACTGTTTCCGGAGATAACCGAGCTGCTGCCCCAGCTGCTTCCGCTGCGCTTGGAGTAGGTCAGCTCACCGGTGTCGGTGTTGAGGTAGGCCACGTGCACGCCGCCCAGGCTGTCTACGTCGACCACGCTGGTGTAGCCGCAGTCACAGCTGGAGTCGGCCACTTCGAGGTCGAAGCGCTCGTCCACTTTGCCATCGCAGTCGTTGTCTACACCGTCGCTGTAGTCCTCTGGGGCGCCAGGGTAGGAGTTTTCGTCGTCGTCGTCGCAGTCGTCGGCGTCGTCGAAGCCGTCGCCGTCGAGATCATCGTCTGGGGTGGCGGGGTCACAGTCGTTGTCCAGCCCGTCGTAGGGAATCTCTGTCTCGCCGGGGCCGACATCGGGGTTGTCGTCGTCGCAGTCGCCATCCTCCTCGGTGAAGCCGTCGCCGTCGTCGTCGATCGTGTCCGGGTCGATGTCGGTGTCGGCATCGGTGTCGGTGTCGGTGTCGGAGTCAGCGTCCGCGTCGGTGTCTGCATCGGCCTCGTTCGCGGTGTCGGCCTCGGGATCTTTGCCGCCACCGAACCAGCCGTTGGAACATGCAGACAGCGACAAGAGGAAGAGAATCGAAGCAGACATCGGATAGACTCCATGCGGGATGGGGCCGGAATGCCCGATATTGAAGGGCTTGTCAAGAAATTCTGTGCTCTCGATCCCCAAAAGACGGCGTCTTCAGGCTAACCTGAGCGCATGCTTTTCCTGATTCTGGCATGTGCCAAACCAGACGACACCGGCTGCCCTCAGGTGGAAAACGGCACTCAAGTGGGCAGCTTTGACGCTGCGTGTGCCTGTGAGCAACCCAGCCTAACCATAGGTACAACGGTCATTAAAGATGGTGTTTCAACACCTGTTTTAGCCTACGAGCCGGTGAGTGATGGACGGGTTCGTATGGTGCATGGGGTGCAAGGGGGCTGGCATGCGACGGCGGGCATGTGGCTCACAGGCACTCGAAATATCGTCACCTTGCAGACCCGTGTAATGTTTGGCACGACCGAGGTCAGTCCACTCTCCGAAGCGTACGTTCAGCTTGTGGACGAAGAAGGCTGTGCGGGCAGCTTTCCAGGCCTGACGCTTTACCTGTTTACCGAGGAGAGTTTTGGGGACACGGTGCCCCAGGTTCTCTCCTGCCAGGAGGTTGAGGTGGAAATCTGTGCGCAAGACAGCGGCGGTCGTGACCTTTGCAGCACAGAGACCTGGACCCTTCTACCGGACTTGGCTGACGTGGAAGAGGGCCTAGTAGAGGACTGCGAATGAGAACGTCCGGACATCAAGATTCCCGTTTGGACGCGCGTATCCGTGCTCTGCATGACCAGGCAGTCACGAAGAATCAGCCATTGTATCGGGACCCGAAGACCGGGTACTACGTGCTTACCGCCCAAGCGCTCTTGGACAAAGGGCAGTGCTGCGGCAATGGCTGCCGGCACTGCCCCTTTGACCCAGAGCAACAGAGCCAGGCGGGGCGAGCTCAGCCCAGCTGAGATCGCCCTTCCCAGGTCTGTTTAGACCGAGAAGGGGATGCCCAGACGCTCCAGGCGCTGAGAGAGCCGGGTAAGACTGGAGCGGCTGACCAAGTGCTGGCCAGGAGCGACAGAACGTTCCAAAAGGGGCCCAGCCACAGGATCGCGCACCACGGCGTGGGCCAAGATCTCTGGCAGGTGCAGGATCAAGGCCTCCTCGGTGTGCACGGGCTGCAACTCCCCTTGTGCAGCCAGCACCGCAGTCTCCAGGGCGCCAGGCAGCTCTTCTCCATCGAAGAAGGTCAGCAAGCGCTCTATGTGGGCTGTCACATCGGTCAACGGATGGGCATTGATTCGGTAGAGCAGGCCCGTTTCATCCTGGCCCACCAGGTCGGCGACCTGGGCCAAGGCCGCTCGGACCGTCAAGGCATCTTGCATGGCGGGGACGTGCATGTGGTCGGCATCTTGTACTCGGAAGGCCGCAGGAACAGGGCTGTCTCGCATGCCGTAGTCCAGCTCTCGGGCACCTGGAATCTCTGGGTCAGAGACCACCTCAAAGACGCCGTCCGTCTCTAAGATGCTCACGCCGCTGAGCAGTGTGATGCGCTCAGCAGATGCGGCCCAGTGGTGTAGGCTCTGACGCACGGTATCCGGTAGTCCAGTGCGGGAGTACTTGGCCAAAAACTCGGCTGGTTCCTCGTGGCCGGCGGCCAGATCTCGGGCCACGCCCTCTCTGGTCAGGCGGTGACGGTGCACCCGGTTGCCTTCTACAAATGGGGCCAAGCGTGCCAAGCGGGCGTACTCGGAGCTGGGCAGCTCTTCGGGTGCAACCAGAATCTCTAAATCCGGTGTGAGCAAGAAGCCTGGTTCGTACTGGGGGCCGGGCTCAGGCAAGCGAAGGGACTGAAGCCCTGTGCTGTCTTGGCGACCATCCAGCTGGCGGGCACGGTACAGACCGATAGCCGCTCCCAAGAAAAGGGGGCCCTCGATCAGGTCCCAACCTTCCTCGTCAAAGTTGGTACCCGGGCGTTGCTCATAGGTGCCGCGGGTGTTGGGGCTGTGCAGCACTTGTCGGGCGTGTGTGCGAAGCACTTGCATCAGGGCCGGGAATGAGATCCAGTCGCGACCGATGAGTTGCAGCAGCAGGCGGCCAGGGGTGATCTGGTCTGTTGTGAGCAGGGTGGCCGGGTCACTGATGGCACGAGGGGTGGACTCTGGAAAGCCGCGTAGCACGCCGCCCGCAGGGCGACACAGTCCGGTGGCTTGAGCCAGCTGAAGCGCCAGGCCCCAGCGGTCTTCGTCCTGTCCTAGCTCGCGCATCAGACTGCCCAGGGTGTCCTTGCGCAGGCCCAAGTCCTGCTTGAGCTTGGGCGGGTTGGCTTCGACCACGACGGACAGGACCACCGCGTCAAAGCGGGCGTCGCTGGGGGGAAAGGTCGGGGAAAGCTCGTGGTCCTGTAGGTGCTCCTTGAGCCGCTCCCTGAAGGGTTTGCGGCGGCGCAAGGCTGGGTTCAGACGGGCTGCTGCTGCAAAATAGGTGGGGTCCACGCCTTTGGCGCCCTTGGGGAGGCTGCGGGGGAGAATAAAGCCGCCTAGCCAGAGGGCATCCCCGTGCTCTTCCATCAAGGGACGAAAGCGCGGGTCGATCATGCCGCTGTCCGGCGAGGCCAGGATCAGGGTGTCGAGAGCATCTCGGTATTCATCCGGAAGCTCCCGTGCGCGGTCCCTGGTGTGGGAGGCGTCGGCGATCTCGGCCGGGGTAGCGCTCATCTTGGCCCGGTATACGGCTGCGTAAGCAGCGACAATGACGCTGGGATCGAAGTCGCTCACAGGCCCGACTTACTGGCAGACCATTCGCCGCGTGCGGTGCACTCGTAGGTGTCCGGGTCGTCGTCTATATCGATGCCCACCCACGCAAAGCCTTCGATAAAGGTTCTTTGTCGGTACTCATCGTAGTAGGCCTTTCCACCAAATGCGAAGTCCATCAAGCCCTCCCGGTGTTCATAGGTTCCAGAGAAGGACAAGGCGCCCGTTGGGGAGACCACTCCCCAAAACTCTGCTGTTGGGTCCTCGTCGAAGGTCACCCAGATCTGATCTGGGATGCGGCCGTCGATCTCCAGTGCTCCGTCCAAGAGGTAGTCGGATCCAGCGGTTAGGCCGGAAAATCCGCAGTTCTCGTCGAAGGAATTCTTGCCAAAGTCCGCCGTCCAGTTGCCTAAGACGTTGGGCACGGGGCCATCGGGACCGTCGATGTCTCCGCATACGTCGTTTTCGGTGCCAGTCTCGTCGGAGTCGTCTCCTCGCGAGCAGGCGCAGAGGGCCAGCAGGGAAGCGATGGCAAGGGGGCTGAGGGGTCTCATGTGGACTCCAAGGCGGCGTTGTGTTGCAAAATTATCTCGATGCGTCGGTTCTCGGCGCGGCCTTCGGGGGTGTCGCTCTCGGCGATAGGCGCCCACTCGGCGCGAGTGCCGATGCTGAGGCGGTGGGGACTCACGCCCCACTCTTCTGTCAGGGCTCGGAGCACCGAGATGGCTTGTGCTGCCCCGAGCTCCCATCGGGTGGGGTAGGCGCGGGCCAAGCGACCCTTGACGGATTGGTGGTCGGTGTGACCTACAATCTCGACTTGCACGTTGGGGTGCAAGAGCAGGGCTGTGGCGAGCAAGTCAAGTACGGGGTCGGACTCCGAGCGCAGTCGTAAACTGTCGGTGGCGAAAAGGGTGTCTGAGTGCATTCTCAGCACCACGTTGTCTCTATCCCGAAGAACCGCGACTCCCAAGTCTGGCAGGATTTGGACCAGCTCGGCGTAGATGGCGGGCGGCGCGCCTGTCTCGGTGGAGCAGGTCTGTAGTCGGCCTTGTAGTCGATCGTTCTGGTTGCGCAGCGCGATGATTTCCCTGTCCAGGCTGTAGATCAGGGAGTCCTTGTTGCCAGCTCTCGCTGCGCAACCCACAGCAAGGGCGGGAAGACCCAGAATCAGGCTTCTGCGGGGGAGCGGTGAATTCATGAAGGCATAGGATACCCCTGCAGCGGGTCCCAGGCGTGAGGAGGTGAACAAAACCGGTACAGCTGTGGGCCTTGAGTCGGCAGCTTTGGGGCTTAAGACGGCAGCGGCCGGATCAAGGAGTTGCTGTCGATGGTCCAGTCGCCCGGGCCAAAACTCTTGGAATTTTGCCGGGCCCGGCCGGAGCTGCGTACCCGAAGCATGCGCTCTGCCCAGCGGCGCAAGGACTCGGTGAATCGCCATCCCCAGCGCGTCCCTTGGCGCACTCGGGCCATGGTCATCCAGTGCAGGTGCACAGGGTGGTGCTCTACGGGCTCGTCTTTGTATTCGCCCTTTAAGAAAATCACTTGGCCACGGGGACCCACGCCGATCCACTCGTTGTCGGGTGGATGTCCGAGAGCGTCGGCCCAGTCCAGCATGCCCAAGAGATCGGATGGGGCGTTCTTCCGGCGGGCCATCTCCACAAAGCAGCGGCCGCAGGCTTCTGCGTCGTCGGTTGCGCGGTGGGCATTGTCCAGGTCAACGTCTAGGCGCTTGCATACCTCGTTTAGGCGGTGCGAGCGGGCCTCGGGGTACATGCGACGGGAGAGATCCACCGTGTCCAGCTCGGCCATGGGATCCGCCCAGGCTACGCCGGCGCGTTCCATCTCCACGGAGAGGAAGTTTCGGTCAAAAGCGTAGTTGTGGGCCACGCAGATTCCGCCGCTGAGCAGGCGCCGCACCTCCATCGCCTTCTCCTCGAATCGGGGCTTGTCGGCAACCATGGAGTCGTCGATCCCGGTGAGTTGAACCACCTTGTTGGGGATGGGTATGTCCGGGTTGAACAAAAAGTCGTGTTGCTCGAGCGACACTACCCGTCCATCGGGTCCAACGCGCATGACGACGGCCCCGAACTCGATGACCCGGTCCCCGTCGAAGGGGTTCAGACCGGTGGTCTCGGTGTCGAAGGCGATGATGGGAATCTCGTGCCAGTCCATAGGGGAACCCTAACCCAATGCTCGGCCAAAACCTGTCCGCTTCATTTCGCTGGCGAAATGAGCTGGGAGACGGCTTGTCTTGCGGCCGCTTCTGCTTGGGCGCGGTGGATCAACCACTGGTCATGGGCTTGTGGGCCGACCTGGTTGCTCAGGCCCAGTACCGCCAAGAAAGGCCGGCCCAAACGCGCGCAAACCTGGGCCACGGCATAGCTTTCCATGTGCTCTACCTGCCAGTTTTGCCCTCGTTTTTCGGTGAGGTCTGGGTCGGAGGTGATGGCCTCGACGGTGAGGACCGTTACGCGGGGTAGCTTGGGCAGAAGGGTGGTCTCCCCATGGAGAACTTCAGGTTCGATGGGCTGGTATCCCAACTTGAGTTCGGCGATGCCGCCGCTCAGGCCCAGTGATGAGCAGGCCACAACATCTCCGATCCGAAGGCCGTGCCCTGGGTAAAAGCCTGCGCTTCCCACCAACACCACTGGACCCAATCCCCCAGTCAAGGCCAGGGTTGCCCCAATGGCAGCTTGCAAGGGGCCGATGCCTACGGCGTGGCCGGGCAGCTCTCCCAGTTCGGAGGAAACCGCGGAGACCAGCGTCAGAGGGTGTTTGTGGACCATATGGCTGCACCCAGAACAGTAAAATAGGTAGTGGCCGCCACGACCGGTAGAGCCAGACCTCCAGCGACCGCCCAGGAAGTGCGACGGCGTTGAACGCGCTTGTCCCAGCCGGCCTCGTAGCCTTGTGCCCAGAGTTCGCTGTGCAGGACATAGGTTGGAGGTGGGGGCAGGTTGTCGAGCTCGACCTGGGGGACGGATGCCCGTCCCATCAGTGGGCGTAGGTCAGAGGGGTCCGCAAGCATTGCTCCGGTCACCACACCCGCGCAGCCGATGGGGCCCACGCAGCTGCCTGCGAACCCGTACAGGCCCCACTCGCCTACGGCCACGTTCTGGGCATGAGCGGTTCCCAGAGCGTAGCCATCGGCGTAGTCCTGTGAAGAGGAGCGATCTGCTGCAGTGCCAAGGGTGGCCAGGAGAAGAAACATGTCAGGAGGCTCCGGGTGCAGCTTAGCTTGACCAAGCTTGTTTGACCCGCTCCGGCACCCATCGTTCGCCTTCCCAGATGAGCTGTACTTCGTAGCCGGTTGCCCGGCGGGGGCCGGTCACGAAGTTGACCTCGACCAGGGTGTCTGCGCCGTCCTGGGGATCTCCAGGGGGGCCTGGAAATCCAAAGCCCGCTGCCACCAGACCCTTGCCCTTGGGTACCTGGGGGCCGGGCACGCCAACGAAGCACACCGGCTCGGCGATGAGCAGCGGTCCGGGATTTTGACCAAAGAGTAGGGTCTGGAGCGCCGCATGGTGGCGGGGGTCTGGAGCCGCGTGCACGGCGGTCATCGGGCATGGGTCCTGGGCGTCGGTCAGGCCATCCCCGTCGCTATCGGCGTTGGTGGGGTCGGTACCCAACTGAGTCTCGAATGCGTCAGGCCAGCCGTCTTGGTCCTGGTCGGGGCCGTCTTGGCAGAAGAACTCAGCCTTGCAGTCCCAGGCGTAGGGCTTGTTCGATGCCAACTCCAAGGCTTGAGCCAGCTGGGCGCGGGACCCGGGTGTGCCCTGAGCCAGGAGCAGCTCTCGGGCGAGCACCTGCTGCTTCGGATTGCTCAGAGCCTTGTCTAGCTCGGGGGCCAGTTGTTCGGGGCTGTAGATGTAAAGCACATCGGAGATTCGCCTACGCAGAGGCCCCGGGCGCTCAGTGGCGGCTCGGGTCAGCAGGGGGGCGATGCCCGCGAGGGGGGCGGTGGCCTCGATGGCGTCCAGGAGCATCAGCAGCTCCCGCTCGGATGCTGTAGCCAGGCCGGGGAGCAGGAGATCCCATGTGCTGGGGTCTGCTTGAAGCAGTTGAATGAGGCGTTCGGAGAGCTCGGCGGGGTGCCCCAAAGGCCATGCGCGCACCAAAGCGAGCTGGTCCTGAGCGCTGAGCTGGTCCCAGGGCTGGCCCAGGGCGTCCACGTCCAAGCGGCCCACGCCTTGTGGGGAGCTGACCAGCAGATCGCCGTCGCTGAGGAGACTGGCTGTGAGGGGGCGGGTCAGGAGCGGGATCAGCGTGGCCTGACTGCCGTCCAGGGCTACCCGGGCGGCCACGGGCGGGGCGCTGTATGCTTGTGGTTGCAGCATCAACAGCACGAAGCGGTCGTCGCCGTCCAGTACGCCCATCTCCGCGGTCCCTTTGGGGAGAGACAGCTCCCAGAGAGATTCGCCAGTATTAGGATTCAGCCGGGCCAATACTCCAGCGTCTAGGTCCCAGGTCAACAGCTCGCCGCCGGTGAGTTGTGTGAGCTCGCCTATCAGGATGCGGCTCCAGAGGGTCGCGCCCTGTTCCCACTCCAAGGCGATGAGCTCGTCCCCCTGGTGCACCAGAATTTGGTCCCGAAGTGCGATGGGGATCCCGCGAAGCTCGGGCAGGTGCCAGATCAGCCCACCGGATGCCGGGTCCAAGC
Source organism: uncultured bacterium (assembly GCA_905480105.1). Taxonomy (GTDB): domain Bacteria; phylum Myxococcota_A; class UBA796; order UBA796; family CAJQPC01; genus CAJQPC01. Next base: position 20,370 of record CAJQPC010000073.1, read on the forward strand.
GAGTCAGTCCGGTCGCGGTGTCCGCTACCAGCTCCGACCCGTTGCCTGAGACGCTGGTACAGGTCTCTTCCCAGAGGGGCTCGGCAGAAGGCGGCGCGTAGGCCCGCAACATGCCGTCCTTGCAGAAGGCGACCGTGTGCAGAGCCTGAGCGATGCTGTCCGCGCCACCCAACAGGCGCCAGAGCTCCGCGCCGTCCCGCGCTCGGACCTCTCTCGCGGCGTTCGCACTCAGGATTAGCCAGCCGGCCGGGGTGACATGGATCTGCTGGATGGCGGCAGCTTCTTCCCGTAAGGACCATCCCAGTGTGCCTGTCTCCGGGTCCATGGCCCGCAAGGTCTGGGGCTCCGCGCCGCTCTCGGTGAGCAGCAGGCCGGCGGGGTGGGCAGAGATGGCGTGGCGTCCGGGCACACTCCACAGCAATCCGGGCTGGGAGAGGGTGTCAGCTGGAGGCAGTATTTCTGGAAGAGCTGCGGCCAGAAAGAGAAGGGTCAAGGCGCTAAACACCGTAGCCCCCAGAGACCGGAATCTCGGCCCCGTTGATGTATCCACCCTGATCGGAGAGCAAGAGCCTTGCAGCGGAAACCACCTCGTCTACACGGCCCTGTCTCCCTGCGGGAATGGGTGGCAGATGAGCGGGCGCCATAGACGAGCCGCTGTCTACAAAGCCCAGCTTGATGCAGTTTGCGGTCACTCCATGGGGGGCGCCCAGTTGTGCGAGATCTCGCATGAGTACCTGCAGTCCAGCGCGCGCGACCCGCTCGGCGCTGACCATCGGTGCCGCCCTGGGGCCGGCCATGGTGAAGCTCAGGATGCGCCCCCAGCCACGCTCGATCATGCCGGGCAGGGTGGCCTGAGCCAGCCAGAGCACGGGGTCCAAAGCCCTGGCGGAGGCTTGGCGCCAGCCCTGTGGGGTCTCCTCCATAAGGGGAACCCGATGGTGCCCACCGGTGGCGACGATCAAGGCATCGACGGGGCCGCGCAAACCCAATGCCACACAAGCAGCCGCTTGGGTGCAGTCGGCGCTGACCCATTCGGCCCCTGCGGCCTCGAGCTGTGGGGCACGGGAGTGGCGGGAGACCAGGGTCACCCGCCAGCCTTGGTTCAGAAGATCTGCGGCGATGCCTTGGCCGATTCCACCAGTGCCGCCGGCGATGAGAGCGTGTCGCATTCTCTATGCCTATCGCGCTATGTTTTTTAGGCTGGGCCTTTTACGCTCGGTCCTCTATGCCACCACCTCGGCGCTTACTGCCCGTTTTGGCGCTCTGCCAAGCCCCCAAACCAGCGCCACACAAGCCACCATGCCCATGGGAAGCACCAGCCAGACCGGGGCCCCAAAGCCCACGGGTATGGTGCCCAGCACCACAGCGACCAAGCCGCACAGCATCGCGTAGGGGAGCTGGGTCTTTACGTGTCGGCTGACCTCGCAGCCCGCCCCCACTGAGCTCAGAATCGTGGTGTCGGAGATGGGACTGCAGTGGTCGCCCCAGCAGGCTCCGGAGAGCACGGCACCACTGGCGGCCAGGGCAATCATGGGGTCGTCACTCAGGGCAAAGCTCAGCGGCAGGGCGATGGGCATGACAATTCCCATCGTGCCAAAACTACTGCCAGTCGCGAATGCAGTGGCAGCGCTGACCACGAACACCGCTGTGGGCAGCATGGCTGCGGGCAGGCTGTCCCCCAAGAGATCCACCAAGTAGGCGGCGGCCTGCAGCTCGCCCATCGCGGTGCCCAGGGACCAGGCCAAGAACAGCACAGCCAGGGCCTCGAACAGGGAGCCCATGCCGTCCAGGCCCGCGTCGAAGGTGGCCTTGAGCTTTAGGGAGCGGGTGCCCAGGGACAGGATCGCAGCAACCAGCATTCCAGCCAGTGAGCCCTTGAGCATGGCGTTGTAGCCGTCTGCGTTGCCCAACACTTCAAAGAGTGCAGCACCGGGGGCTGCGCCAGCAGAGCCGTCGATCCAGAGCACCGCACCGGTCACGAGGATCAGCACGCCGATGGGCACAATGGCCAAGAGTGCCCGCCAAGCGGGATGCTCCGTCTCCGAAGACTCCGCCTCGTCCTGGGGGAGCTCCAAGTTCTCTTCGGCTTGGAGCATCGGTCCAAAGTCCCGCCCACTGAACGCAATGGCTCCCACAAAGACGATGGTGAACAAGGAGTAGAAGCGGTAGGGAATACCCTGGATAAAAAACGCATATGCGTCGATGTCCGTGATTCCAGCGGCCGCCAAGCCATCCCCCATCAGTCCGACCTCGTAGCCAATCCAGGTGCTGACCAGGGCCACCGAAGCGATTGGCGCGGCAGTGGAATCGACGATGTAGGCCAGCTTCTCCCTTGAGATCTGAAGCTTGTCGGACAGGGCCCGCATCGAGCTGCCCACGATCAGGCAGTTCGCGTAGTCGTCGAAGAAGACCACCATGCCCGCCAACCACGTCACCACCATGCCGCGGCGTCTTGTGGTGGCCACGCGGATCAGCACCTGCACCATCGCCGAGGTCCCCCCGCTCTTGCTTAGAATGCCGACCATGGCAGCCACAAAGAGGGAGAAGAGGGTGACTTTTACGTGGTCTCGATCCGCCACCGCGTCCAGCAGCCAGGGGTCGATGACTTGGTAGAGCCCGCCGAACACCGAACCGGTGACCAGGGCGCCTCCCAGCCAGCAGGCTGAGAAGAGGCTGAGCAGCACATTGCGTGTGCCCAGGGCCAGGACCACCGCCAGAAGGGCTGGCAGCAGCGACAGGGCAGAGGGCTCCACTCTAGTGCTCGACCGGCTTCATCTCACCAGACTTGAGCCGGCCCCAGTAGTCGTCCAGGGCGCGCTTGACCTTGCCCGAGAGCAGGGCAACACCCAGGATGTTGGGGAAGGCCATTCCCAGGATCATCAGGTCCGAGAACTCCAGGACGTTCTCCAGCTTGATGACCGAGCCAAAGAATACGAAGAACAGAAACAAGACCTTGTAGACCATCGAGGAACCTTCCCCGAACAGGTAGGTCCAGCAGCGCTCGCCGTAGTAGCTCCAGCTGATCATGGTCGAGAAGGCGAAGAGCACAACGGCCAGGGACAGGACCAAGGGGAACCAATCCAAGACGGTGGCGAATGCCGCCGAGGTCATCAACACACCGTCTCCTACATTGTCGTCGTAGACCCCGGTTATGACGACGACCAGGCCGGTCATGGTGCAGACAATGATGGTGTCGATGAAGGGCTCGAGTAGGGACACGATGCCTTCGCGCACGGGCTCGTCGGTGGATGCGGCACTGTGGGCAATGGATGCTGAACCCACGCCGGCCTCGTTGGAGAACGCGGCGCGTCGGAACCCCTGAATCAGCACACCCAACAGCGCGCCAAAGCCCGCTTCTGTCGAGAAGGCGCCGTTCATGATGGTCCCAAATGCGTTGCCCAGCTCGCTTGCGTTGGCGACCAAAATCCACAGGGCTGCGACCACGTACACGCCGGTCATCACCGGCACGATCACGCCGGCAACCTTGCCGATGCTCTTGATGCCGCCGATGATCACCAGGCCAACCACCGCTGCCAAGATCAGCCCATAGAGCCAGCTGCGTGGGTTCGCGCCGCCTTCGATGGCGCCGACTTGGGTGACGGAAGAGATGCCCATCTGGCTCACGGAGAGCGGGGCGCCTGCCGGCAAGTTCGCGTCGGGGCTGGACTGGGTCGCCATGATGCGCACAGGCGAGGACTGAAGCTCGCCGGCAGCGAGGGTCACTGGGGCCAGAGTCATAAAGTTCAGATCACCGCTGGTGACCAAGGTGTCTGCGGGCACGGTGATCTCCAGCTCGGAGCGGCTGCGCTCGAACTGGATCTGACCCTCGGCCTTGGGTGCCAGGACCGGCACAACGTCTGCTACGGCCTGGTAACTCTGGTTGGCCTGGAACATGTTGCCGCCGCCGAAGCTGCCGCCGATGCACATCACTGCAAAGACCCCGGCCAAGACCTTGCCCAAGGTACCCATCTTCATCTCGGCCAGTCCAGCGCTCAGGTAGCGCATTGGACCGCCGGAGACTTGGCCCTTGGCGTCGGTCACCCGATACATCTGGCCCAGGGTGCACTCCGCGAACTTGGAGGACATCCCTAGGAATCCGGCGACAATCATCCAGAATATCGCGCCGGGTCCGCCCACAGCGACCGCCACGGCCACGCCGGCGATGTTGCCCAAGCCGACCGTCGCGGACAGGGCGGACGAGAGAGCCTGAAAGTGGCTGATCTCGCCTTCGTCGTCGTCGTTGTCGTAGAGCCCGCGGGTCACCTGTACGGCGTGGAACAGGCCGCGCAGGTTGATGAAGTTCATGCGCAGGGTGAAGAACACAGCGCCCAAGACCAGCCACACCACCACGATAGGCAGGGTGATGGCCTTGGGGTTGGCCACGGGCTCTTCGCTCAGGGCAGGCTCGCCAGTCCATGCGGTGACCATGCCGGCGTCGATCGACGAAACCTTGGCTTGTCCCGCAAGGGTCAGGATGCTGCCGCCGACCGAGAGTTCCGGGCGCTTGTCGGGGGTCTCCTTGACCAGGGGCAGGACCGTCAGCTCGACGCCCAGGCCGGTGGCCGGGTCGAGAGTGCCGCGGCTCTCGATGATCACAGGCGTTGGAGCCAGGTTCTGGCTCACGTAGTACTCAACGCCGTCTTCTCGAGCAAGCTCAGGGCCCAGGGAACCGCTGAAGTCGTCCAGGGGCACCAGGGTCCCGGCGTCGCTCATGGAGATTGGCCCACCGTCGATGACCAGCACGGTGTAGGGGGTGTGGTCCGCGATGCGGCTCTCGTAGCCCCAAGGGACCGGGCTCTTGGCGCCAATCTCACGCTCTCCATAGATCGGAAAAGCCTGCTCGAGAGGCATCTGGACCACCGGGACCACTGTAAAGCCGTCTTGACTGACTGCAGTGATCTGGTGTCCGTTCACCACCCGGCCCACGTTCTCAGGCGCCGGCTCCAGGTGCTCGTCGCCTGGGTACAGGTCGAAGAAGAGCACCGCACCCAACGGGGAGACCACCCACTTCGCGAACTGTGCGTCGGCACGGTCAAACAGGGACTTTTCCTGGACCTCGGCCTCGACAGGGGGCGCTTCATCTTGGGCCATGGCAGGGGCGACGATGAGCAGCAGCAGGGTAAGCAGGTTCAGCATGGGTTCTCCGAGGGGCGGAGTATGCCGCAAAGCCGCTCAGAATGCAGGTAGATTGGGCTTGAAGGTGTCTGCGGAGCTGGGATTTTAGGGAAGAGTCGACAGTTGAGCGCCCACTCCAGCGCCTGTTGGAAATACACGTCCTTGGGCGGGAGAACGTTGGGATGGGCGTCCAGGGCCGACGCATCTTGAGCGGGCGGCCATCAACGCCCGGGCGATGGCTAGACCGAGGCCGGTGCTCGCGCCGGTGGCCAGGACGACGGGCTTCATGGGGGCTCCGTTGGCCGGGCCCGATCGCAAAGAGGGGCGGGGCGGAGGGGGGGGCAGTCAGGATGCACGACATCGGCTGGGGTCGCCCAGGACCTCCGAAAGGGGGGCTCCTGGCGACCCTGTCGAACGATAGCGCTCTTCATGTGTTGCCAGAGGCCGTCGACCGGCGAGTCGAGCGAGGAGATGGATGTGTCCTATCCCTAAAGGGCGACACCCTACTCCGGGATGTACTCCAGCAGGTCGCCCGGCTGACAGTTCAGCTCCCGGCACAGCTTTTCGAGGGTGCTGAAGCGTACAGCCTTGACCTTTCCGGTGCGGAGCTTGCTGAGGTTGGCCTGGGTGATGCCCACCCGCTCCGACAGCTCGGTTCCCCGAATCCCCCGGAGGGCCATCATCACATCGAGTCTGGTGACAATGGGCATCAGACGGTCTCGGACAGCTCGCCGATCACATCGACAAGGGTGGTGAAGATGTCGGTGACGCGCCCCGCCCACCACGCGACGACCACCCACGCGAGGCCGCTGAACAGCGCATCCGTGACGCTCTGCCACCGACTGGCATCGCTGAGCACCGCATCTCCAGCTGCAATCAGCTTGGTGAGCTCGATGAGGCTGATCCCCACAATCAACACCGCGATGATCCGCGTGAAGCGGTTGAGGCGGTGCGTCCATACGGCTGCACGGTTGAGACGGGCCACCTTGGCTTCCAGGCGTTGCAAGCGGTCTTCCATACGGGTCTCCGATGTGGCGGGGTGATGAAGCATATATATGCCCAGGCACATCGAAAGTCAACGAGAAATAGTCGATAAACAATAATTAATTGTCGATAATCAAAATCCGCGGGCTGTCCTCTGCCGCTCATAGACTCGATACGCGCGTTCCCAACGGCATCAAAGGCCTTGTCCGAGTCATCGCACCCCGCAGGCATCCTGCGTTGACCACGACCCGCAGGTGGACTCCGTGCTGCGCCCAGGTTGAGCACTTGTTCACCTGTGCTCATTTCGGTATTTCCGACGGTCTGGACCTGGGAAGCCCAGCGCTCAAGCGATAGTCTCAGGGTGTCCGGAGGCCCGATGTTTGCCTTGTTTCTGCTCGCCTGTGGTGGTTTACAGCTTGGAAATCAGGTTGGGGAGCGCTGTGAAACTCCGTGCGCAGTCACCCTTCAGCACCCACTGTTGCCCGAGGGGCAGCAGTTCGCCGCGTTCAGTTTGCAGGGTGGCGACTTGGTGACCGCCAGCCAGGCCAAGCTGGGCTCGGTGACGCTGTTGCACCCCAAGGGCAAGAAGGGACTGGCGCTGGCGGAGTCCATCCTGAGTGGTGAGCTCCCCGCAGCGATGGCCGGCACTTGGGTACTTGTCCTGGACGCTCAAGGGGTGGTCCACGAGCACGGCGTGCGCCCGGATGGCATCCAGGACCTTGAGCTGACGCCCTAAGTCGGAGCGCCCCGCGTCTCTTCACACCCTAGCCCCCGGGTCCGCGCCTAGGCCACCTTGGCCCGGCAGGCCTGAGCCTCGAGGGACAGGCCCATCTCGTCGAGCAACTCCGCCGCCAAGTGCCAACCGGCTAACCAACCAGCCTGTGTCTTGAGGATCTTGCTCAGCCGAAGGAAAGCCTCTTTTGTTTCACCCTTTCGGCGGGTTCGCTGCACGTTGATTAGCTCACCGACCAGTGGGCCCAGGTCCAGGGGAATGCCGGCACGGCTGCGCTTCGGCATGGGCCAGCCCAAGGCGATGGCGGTGGCCAGCAAGGCTTGGTGTCCGGATGCCTTTGGCAGCCATGCCGGGCTGGGTAGAGCGGGCGTGTGCCACTGGGGGGCTGAACTGAGGGCCAGATGCAATGGCCCGCACTCCTTGAGCCACTGGGCGGGCTGCTCTCTGCTGCCGTACTGCCCCTGCCAAAACAGCCGTACCTCGCCCAGGGGTTCTACCGGGACCAGCAGGTCCACCCAGAGAGCGTGGTCCTCGGCCCGCTGGGCGAGCAGCCCATGCAGGCTGCCGGGTTCTCCATCGTGCAAGACGTACAGGCTGGAGCTTGGCCGAGCCGCTCGATGAGGCACCCCGACTTGCTTGCGGATCCAGGCTTGGCTCGGGGTGTGGGGGCCTGGGTGCTTGGCCAGCAGGGTGCGGGCCTGGTCGATCAGACCGCGCTGGTGCGCACCCAGTGCCCAGGAGTGAGCCAGGTCGGAATCCGTCGGGGATGCGGCTGCGAGCCTGCGGAGGAACACTGGCTGCACAAAGCTCCTGAAGCGTGCCTGGTGGGTGGCTTTGTCCGATTTGCGCCACTGGCCGTTGGCAGAGCCCCGCAGGCCATCGTGGGCACGGTATAAAAAAGTAGCCAGAGGCAGGCTGCCGAAGGGGCCTACCTGAGCCAAGCGCAGAAACATGTCCATGTCCTGGCCACGCACCATGGTGGGGTCATATTCACCGGCTTCAGCCTGGGCGCTGCGGCGAATTAGGCAGGCGCCTGGCATGCCTGGAATCATGGTCAGGCAGCCGTGGACATTGTGGCTGGGGGGCAGACGTGTTGCCGGTTTCCAGTCTCCAGGCTGGCCGGTCTTGCCGTCAAAAACGATGCTGTCCCCAAACACGCAGCTCAAGGAGGGCGTGGAGAATAGGGCGTGGGCCAGCAGGGCGATTGCCCCAGGCAGGAGAATGTCGTCGTCGTCCAGGACCAGCACGGCCTGCCCAGTACACGCCGCGATACCTGCGTTCAGGGCCGTGGGTTTGCCTTGGTTTTTCTGGTGCAGCACCACCAGATCTTCTTGGGCGTCTAACCAGGCTTGTGTGCCGTCTTGGCTGCCGTCGTTGACCACCAAGATCTCGCAGGGCCAGCCTTGAGACCGTGCGCTGGCGACTGCCTCTTGAAGCAGCTCGGCCCGGTTGTAGGTGCAGATCAGGATCGTGACCGTCGGTCCGGTGCTGACTCGCTGTGGCAGGGTGCCAGGGGCTTGGGTGCCACACAAGCTTAGGTCTGGCAGGATGCGGCTGGGGCAGTCTCCCCGTGGAATGGGGGGTAGGCCCAGGTGGGCCAAATCCGGCGGCTCGGTGGCATGGGGCCAGAGGGCTCGGTGGCCTGCGACCATCAGCTGGGAGGCGATCCAGCCATCATCGCAAGCCGGTAGCGCCAATTGTGGTGGAGCGGCATGCAGGGTTCGAGCGAGCGCCATGCGCTCGGCTTGACCTCGGGGGCGAAATCCAGTGTTCAGCATACGGGCGCTGGACGGGTGGCGGCGGCGGTGGGCAGGTGTCTGTAGGAGAGACGCTTGAGCGCCTTGGCGCTGGCCAGCTGACCCTTGCTCAGAGTCTGTTGAATCAGAGTCTGCCAAGCCTGGGCATCTTGTGGATCGAGTAGCACGCGGAGTTCGGCGTCTGGGTGGGTGGCGAAGGCTTGTACGAGCTCCACTCCCAAGCCGGCCAGATTTTCGCGCACCACCGGGTTGCAGGGGTCGCACTCCAGGGCTCTGAGCATCTGTTTGGTAGCGGCCTGGGGGTCTCCAGCGATCTGGAAGAGCACCCCCAGGTCACTCCAAGCCCGGGCCGACCAAGGAAAGCGCTTGACCAGATCTGTGGCGATACGGGTCGCTCCGAGCAAGTCTCCCGCTGTGGCCAGATCCTCGACGCGCTGCGGTCCAGCTTGGGGCGCGGTGGCCCGGCAGACCACGATGACTTGGTGGGCCATGCGCTGCAGGCGTTTGGGGGGGAGCTGGCCGCCGCCTTGGCGATCCCAGTCTGTTGGCAGCTCGGCGTTCACCGCCTGAGATGCACAGTACCCGGTGGCGCTGGAGAGGATGCGCTGTGGGGCAAAGCCGGCCTCGCGCAGGGCCATGACCAGCTCGTCGGGTCGGGCTTGGAAGGTCCAGGTGGGATGGCGCCTGGCTCTCCCTGCACCTCGGGCGAAGTGGGAGAGATTGTAGAGGGTGAACACCCCCAGGCCGCCCTGTACGATGCGCTCGCGCAGTGCGCGAAGGGTGCCTTGAAGGTCCTTCACGTATTCGAGACTGCCGGAGCAAATCACCGTGTCTACGGGGTCCATCTTGGGCAAGCCTTGGGTGTTTAGGTCCCGCTGCTGGATACTGAACCCGGGCTCCTGGACCACCACATCGTGGCTTATATCGAAGCCCTGATAGCCAAAACGAGGCCCGAGCATGCGCCCTAGAATTCCGGTGGAACAGCCCACGTCCAGGACCTGCCGTCCGCCCTCGGCCAGCACGATGTCGGCCACCAAGCGCAGGCGCCGGTGAGCGATGTCGTACTTGAGGGTCTCTCCCTGCCAGCCGCTCTGTGTGCCGCGACCGCTGCTGGTCCTGGGGAGGCATGCGCCTTGGGCGATCTGTGCGAGCTGGTCCAACTGGGCACTGGCTTGGTTCATGATGCCGGGTAGGGCGGCGGTCAGCTTGGCGCGGTGGGTGCTCCGCTCTCGCCAAGCCTCTAAGAGCAGCTGGGTCAGGCCCTGTGTGTCGGCAATGTCCACGCTCAGGCCTTCCAGGCCACACATGGCGAGCCACTCGGGGGTCTTGAACTCGTAGGCCACGCCCACCGCGGGCACTCCTGCGGTTGTGGCGAAGATCAGCGAGTGCATACGCGTACCGACAAAAAAGTCGCAGGCGGCGGCTTGGCGACGCACGTGGTGGTGGTCCAGGTCACCGCGTTCTTCGACGGAGACCTGTCCGGACTCCAGCTCTTCGCGACCGATGGCCAGGGCGATGCGTTGAGCGGCCAGCCGGTCGTCCTGGTGGTAGCCACCAAAGTCGGTGCAGTTGGACAGAAAGCGGACCTTGCCGCCGCTCTCTTGGAGCCAGGCGCGGCAGGCGGCGGCGACATTGGCCTCGTAGGCGGACTGGAGGTCTTGGGGATTGTCATGGCCTGGAAAGTGCCAGGCGCGGGCCGTCACACCCAGGATCGGAGCGTCCTGTTTCTCATCCCTCTCCAGCTCGGCGGGGAGCGGCACATCGGAGACCGCGGCGTCCACGCCCACAGAGATGGGGCACTGCACGCCCAAGCGGCGCACGATCTGGGCGGAGGCGGGGTCTCGTGCGAGCACCCAAGCTGCGGGATTCAGGACTTGGCGGGCGGCTTGTCGGGAGAGGGGACTTTCAAGGGGACCGATGGACTGGGCGAAGAACACCACCGGGATCTCTGCGCGGTGAGCGGCGTGGTAGAGCGCCAGCCTGGGTCCAAGGTTCAAGGCATACAAGTCGTTCAGAAAAGAGCCGCCGCAGGAAACCACCAAGTCGGTGTTCACCAAAGCTTGGGCCAGGGCTACCGGATCGTCATCTCCCATGCAGTCCAGCTCGGGATGGAAGTGCGCGGCGACCTGGGGATAGTGAGAGACCACCTGGATCTGGGCGTCGGGTAGCCGCTCTTGCAGGCCGGAGACGATGCCTTGGAGGATGGCCGCATCGCCACGGTTGGCCGAGCAGAAGGAGTCGGCGATGAGTACCCGAATGGGGGCTGCTTCCGTGGGTGTCGGCGGCTGAAAGGCCTGAATGAGGCGCTGCGCGCAGACACTGGCGTCGTGACAGGCGGCCAAGCGTTGGGCGCTCAGGCCCATGCGGCGCAGCTCTAATGGGCGTTGTCCCAAGCGGATCAGGGCCATCTTTAGAGCGTCCACGTTGCCGGGTGGGAGCATCAAGCCGTTGACTCCGTTGACCACCAGATCACCGATCCCGGACAGGTCGGAGCTGATCACCGGTCGATTCAAGGCACCGGCCTCGGCCAGGACAGTGGGGATGCCGTCCATGTCTCCGTTGGGTGCCTTGACGCAGGGTGCAACGATGAGATCCGCCTGGGCCATGGCTTGGAGAACTTCTGCGTAGGGGCGCATTGGCGACAGGGTCAGCCCTGGGGGTAGGGCTCCGGAGGGCACCGGAGCTCCAATGATCTCCAGCTCCAGCTCGGGCAGGTGATCCCGGGCGGCTTGCCAGGCGTTGATCAGGATCTGAAAGCCCTTTTTTGGGGTTGGACGGCCTACAGCCAGGACCTTTTTTAGAGAGGTGGGTGCTGGAGGGGCCGTGGCGATGAGCTGCGCCAGTCTGGCCGCGTTGGGTACGACCGCGATGCGCTCTTTGGCCACGCCACGCTCAGCGATAAAGTCCCGGTGAAAACGAGAGATCGTGATGACTCTGCTGCAGTTTTGAGAGAGCTTCTGCCACTCGCCTGGACGCACAGCAGCGTCTTGGCGGAAGAGATCGTAGGCGTGGCACATCATCGAGAAGGGTTTGCCCACGCGCTCGGCGATCGGGCCCAGGGTGCGTACGCCAAAGTCTGCGAAGTGTCCGTGCAGGTGGTCGAACTGGGCAAGCACCGCGTCCAGACCTGGGGCTCTCAAATCCGTGTGCAGAATGGGAAAGGGCAGGGCGTCGGGTCCCTCTCCAAATCGGATCCCCAGATCGCCAGCTTTGTGGCACACCACGCCCACTTTGACCCCCGCCGCAGCCAAGGCTACCAGTTCCGCGTGCACGAAAGTCTGGCTTAGGACGGGGTATTCAGGCAGGACGTAGCAAACGGAGAACATGGGGTACCTCAGGGGCACGCCATCGGCCGGTGGGAGAATTAGTTGAGTCTGAATGCTGAATTCATGGTGCCTACCAACGCGCCCCGGCGTCTAAGTGGCCAGTTTAGAGGAGTCCCCAAAGCGGGCGCCGGCCGATCGACTCGCGTGGGTGCGGCCCAAGTCAGAGCGTGAGTTCTCCGTCGCGTGCACGGATCCACTCCACGTTGCGCAGTGTATCGGTCCCCTCTGGACCTTGAACCTGCCAATCGCCGTTTTCCTGCTGTTCCAAGAGCAGCTCATCCAGCGGTACACAGTAGACTGCGGCGTCCTGACCCTCACCCCCATCTAGTAGGTTGTTCCCAAGGTTTCCACGTAGGGTATTGTCTGCGCTGTTGCCCAATAGATCGGCGTCCAGTTGGCCGGTGAGTGTCACTGAGCGAAGGTACTGGGACTTGTGGGTGTAGGGCAGCTCCGGATCGAAGGACATGGAGAAGCGGCCTTGGAAAGAGGGATCTAAGCGGACCTCGCTGTGGACCTGGGGTGAGAGAAACTGGTTGAGCAGCGCCCAGCCTGCTGGGTCCAGTTCTTGTACGTCGGACCGACTCTTGGCTGTGTAGATTCCCCACATACCGCCATCGCCGCCATCCCAGGCGGCCCAGAGCCCCATGCTGCTGTCTAGGACCGAAGCGATATATTCCTGGGCCAGGCTGCCTTCTTGGCTCAGCTCTTCGATCCAGTCCTCTGCTCCATTCCCCCATCTGCCATCAGACAGGGCCTCCAGAGCCTCGGCTTCCAGCGCTGCCTGGTAGTCCGGGCGCACTCCGGGCGTATTCGTTCCAATGCCTTGATCGTGTACGAGGTGAAAGATCTCCTCAAAGCCCGCATCGCGGTGCGAGTAGTCATTGTCCAGGTACCAAGAGTCCCCTTCCACCGGGGTTTCTGCCCAGTAGAGTGGCTGCCCACCGAGACGAGGGGAGAGAAAGGTTTCGCCATCCTCGCCGTTGGGCATCATCAGAACCGAGCTGGAGGCCGCCATGGCGTTGGCCACGTCTTCCTTGTCCTGTCCCCAAGTGCTTCCCGGAACGTCGGATAGGAAGTGACGTAGCAGCCCCATGGCACGCATCATCTGTGCGTCTCGAACTTGGTCCTGGGCGTAGATCCGAAGCGTCTGCCCGTTCGGTGCGACCAGAACCAGCACCCGGTCAAAGCCTGCTCGGCTGTAGCGCGCATCCACTCCCTTGCCGGTGTTCTGGGTGATCGCTTGGTCGTCCAAACACGTCTGGAGTTGTTCTGTGCCTGGGCGCAGTGGCACACCGTCTTGAGGAGCCTGTCCGCAAGCGAGTAAGGGTGCAATACCGAGAGTTAGGAGTGGCCAATTCTGCATTTTGGGGTTTTCCTGGCGAGACAGTGGCGGCGACACGCTTTTCGGATGGGGATTGGCCGACCCACACCCCCATCAGTCAGGCAGTCGGGCTCCATATGAGGCTTGCGGTCCTATGCCTCCCAGGGTTCATCTTGCCTGACCGGGACAAACACCGATCATTTTTTCATCCCTTTGAGCAAAGGACAGGTTCTGGGCGCATCTTTCGCTCGTCCAAGGCTATGGTCGGTATCCCTACTCGGAGCCCCCATGTTCTTTCTGGCCCTCTTCGCTGCTCCTGCGTCTGCTGCTGGTAACCACGCTGTGTTTTCGGGGGACGAAGATCGCATCAACCTCGGAGTGGGTTTGGATCCGAGTAGTCGCTTTACCTGGGAGGGTTGGGTCAGCTTTGAGCAGGGCGGGTCTTCCAGCTACGACACCATCTTCGAGGTGGCCGAGGCTGGAACGGGTCTCAACCTGTTCTACGTGGGTTGGGTCAGCACCGGCTGGCAGATTGAGTTCAACGACGTGAACGCGAGCGAGGGGAGCTCGTGCACCGACGGCACCGAGGTGATCTGCGTGGCGGACACCTACACCGACTTTGACTTGACCCACCTGGCAGTCACCGTGGATGGCACCGACGTGGTCTTCTACGTCAACGGGGTGTCCACCCAAACGCTGACCCTGACCGGCGCGATGGTCTGGTCCTCCACCGCCGAGTGGGGCATGGGTGCGGATACAGACGACGGCAGCGACTACACCTCGGACTACTACACGGGGGATCTGGATGAAGTGCGCCTATGGGAGACGGCCCACGACGCGGACACTGTCGCTTGCCTGATGGACTACGCCCTGAGTGGCGCTGAACCAGATCTCTATGCGCTGTGGTCTATGGATGACGCGGCTGGATCGGGCACTGCGACGGACGCGGGCCCCAATGGACTGGACGGCACCTGCGAGAGCAACGCCGACTTTGAGAGCTCCGCTTTCGGCCTGACCCCCTCCGTCGGCGGCGACATCCCCTGCTACGACTTTGATGGGGATGGAGAGACCCCTGCCGATGGGGACTGTGACGACACGGACGCGGACATCAACACCAGCGCTACCGAGATCGACAGCAACGGCATCGACGAGGACTGTGATGGCTACGATGGCGGGGTAGATACCGACGGAGACGGCCTGACAGACGAGGAAGAAGGAGAGGTTTACGGCACCGATCCCGATGTGGCCGACACGGACGGCGACGGCCTGGATGATGGCGAAGAGGTGCTCAGCTATGGCACCGATCCTTTGAACGAGGACACCGATGGCGAGGGGCTCTCCGACGGGGAAGAGGTGCTCACCTACGGCACGGATCCCAACGACAAGAACTCGGATGACGACGGTCTGAACGACTACCGCGAGGTCACTGAGACCGACACCGATCCCAACGACTCCGACTCCGACGACGACGGACTGCGGGACGGGGACGAGGTCAAGATCTACGAGACCGACCCCAATGAAAAGGACACGGACGGCGACGGGCTGGAGGATGGCGAAGAGGTGCTCACCTATGGCACCGATCCCCTGGACACGGACACCGATGACGGCGGCGTGGACGATGGCACCGAGGTGGACACCGACGGTACGGATCCTCTCGACGGATCCGACGACAACGTGGGCAGCGGCGATTCTGACGGCGATGGCTTGAGCGATGCAGAAGAGGAGGCTCTCGGCACAGACCCCGACAACGCGGACACGGACGGAGACGGCCTGAGCGATGGGGTCGAGGCCAACTCAACGGAGACGGATCCTTTGGACACCGACTCCGACGACGACGGACTGGCAGATGGTACCGAGGTCAACGACACCGGCACGGATCCCAATGACTCGGACTCGGATGACGATGGATTAAACGATTCCACCGAGGTCAACGATACCGAGACCGACCCCAACAACGGTGACTCCGACGGTGATGGACTGGGGGACGGGCTCGAGGTCAACGAGACCCAGACCGACCCCAACGACTCTGACTCGGACGATGACGGATTGGAGGATGGCACCGAGGTTAACCGGATCCAGACCGATCCCAATGACTCCGACTCCGACGACGATGGCCTGGACGACGGGACCGAGGTCAACGAGACCGAGACCAACCCCTTGGACTCGGACACCGACGACGATGGTCTGGACGATGGGACCGAGGTCAACGAGACGGAGACCGACCCCAAGGACGCCGATACCGATGACGGCGGGGTGGACGATGGCGACGAGGTCGAGGCTGGAAGCGATCCCCTGGATGGCTCCGACGATGTGCCCCTGGACGAAGGCGAGGACGTGCTGACTGAGCTGGAGGGCCGGTACACGGGCGGCAGCGGCATGCAGTGCGGCAGCACCCAGATGCCGGTGGGCTTTGGTGGGTTGCTCCTCGGCTTGTTTGGAGTTTTGGTCCTGCGGCGCCGCTCCTAAACGCGCTGCTACGGAGCGTTTTGCTCCCACAGCGTAAAGGCGGCTCCACCGGGGTCTCGGACCACGCTCATTACGCCCATGTCTCCCATCGGGGTGGGGGGCATCAGCTCGGTGGCACCCAGGGCCTTGGCCTTTAGAGTGGCCTCCTTGCAGTTTCCTGGGGCAGTGATGGCCACGCTCCAAAAACCCTCGTCCTGGTCTTCGTCCGCGGCATTCAGGCCAGCCACGGGCACGCCGTCACGAAAGAAGGTGGTGCTCATGGTGCCTTCTCCCAGGTCCACTTCTTCTACATTCCAGCCGCACACAGCTGACCAGAACGCGGCCTCGCGGGTGGGGTTCAGTGCAGAGATGCTGTACCAGCAAAACTCCCCAGGCTCGGGATTGCGTGTGGGCAGTTCAGGGGGGCTCTCCAGCTCGATCAAGGTGATCATGGCGCCACCAGGGCCCGCGATGAGCGCCATGGTGCCGGTGTTGGGAATCTTGTAGGGGTCCATGAGCACCGTGCCACCGCGGGCCATCACCGTGATCAAGCAGTCTTCCAGATCATCGACATGGATGTAAGCCAGCCAGGCGGGCACCGGTCCGTTTTGCTCAAAGAGCCCGCCGCCCAAGCCGTCGCCGGTGGAGAAGCGATGGTAGGAGCCAGCGTTTCCCATGTTCTCACTGAACTCCCAGCCAAAGAGCTTGGCGTAGAAGTTCAGGTCACGGGGGACGTCTCCACTGCCTAGGTCATGCCAGACGAATCGTCCGTGGGCCATGTGTCCTCCTGGTCGGGGTCGTGGCTGTCTAACGCCAACCAGGCTGAAGCACCTATTCGTCCTGGATGAGCGGAAGCTCAGAGGGCACGGGTGGCTCCAGAGGCTCGGTGGTTTGTTCTGATTCCGTCTCTAAAGACTCGCTCTCCGGCGCCGGTTCGGGCTCACGCCAGCAGTGGTCCAACGATTCGACGACTTTGACGTCCCGTTTGGTGAGCAGCACCAGACCGTTGGGGTCCACCAGCACGGTGGTGTCGTCCTTGCGCGCGCTGACCTGGAACTGACCGTGGCCGTGGTCTACGTCCACCAGGGCGCCCACCCGGCGAAAGCCGTCCATGTCGTCCACGGAGATGGGCACGTCAAAGCTGCCAAAGGGGACATCGGAGACCAAGCAACCGCGCAGGGTGTCACCGGTGGTCATTGTCTCGACGGTGATGCCAGGTATGAATCCACCGTGCACCCAGAAGTCAAAAAAGTCGTCGAGCTCCTGGCCGCTCTGCTGCTCCAGGCTGGATTTGAAGTGCTCGGTGGTCGCAAAGTTGTCCTTTCGGGACATGAGCATGTAGTCAAGCGCCTTGTAGTAGACGTTTTCGCCCACCCGGTAGCGCAGCATGTTGCCCATGACGTACAGGCCGTAGTAGCGCTGGGCCAAGGCGCCATACCAACCCTGGGTTCCCTCTGTTCCGTTGTCGGTCAGTCCAAAGGAGTTGACCATACGTTCGGGCACACCCAGATAGTCTTGGCGGTTGTTCTGGTCTTCCAAGTACTCCCTGAGAAGCTCCATCCAGTCATAGTAGGCCTGGGTGCCCTGCACGCCACGCACGTAAAAGGCGCTGTACACATCGGGCATCGCCCAGCTCATCCAAGCCTCGCGCACGCCTCCGGGCTGGACCAAGCCGTCCCAGTAGCGGCGCCCCAGCTCGCGGGCGAGCAGGGTCTGGTCCATGTAGGGATCCAGGTTCCGGTAGATCGTGTTGGCGCCTGTGCCTCCGGTGCGGCCCATGATCTGGTTGATCTCCAGCATGCCGTCGCCGGGCTCGTTTCGGCCGCGGGCGCCAAAGCTCAGGTCCCGGCCCTGGTAGATCTCGAACTCGTCTACGTCGATCTCTGGCATGAGACGGTCATAGAATCCAAGGACACGGCGTAGCTCGGGAGCGAGGAGCTCCAAGGCGTATGCCTCGGCCGGGTTCACATGGATGCGCACGGCGGGAAAGCCAAAGGCCGGGGGCTCCTCGTAGGTGGTCCATTTGCCTACAGCCATGCCGGGTCGCAGATCTCCTTCGCCGCGCACGGTGATGGTGACCAGCTCCATGTCACTGTCCCAGTTCTCCCGAATGGTCTCGCCGGTGGCGGCCATTCCGAAGTTGTACAGGCTGGGTGCGGTGATGGTGGTCTCGTGGTCCCAGCGGGTACCGCCGTTGGTGGGCCATACGTCGGGAAGTAGGTTGCGAAAGCCGGTGGTGGGTCCCAGGCTCTTGATGTTCCCGCCCACGCCGTCGGAGGCGACCTGGATGAAGTTCCACTGGGCCTCCCAGTCCATGTTGATGTCGATCTCTTCGCCCTTCTCCAGGGGCTCGTTGAAGAGGATCAGCACGGGGTAGGGCACCTGGGAGCGGTCCACAGTCATGTCGGTCCAGGAGTCCTGGAAGTTTCCGTTGGGGTTGGCGTCCAGGCTCAGTCCGTTTTCGTCTTGGTCGTCGCCGGAGCCGATCCCCCCAGACGCCGCGTCTGTGGTGTTGCCACCGGTTCCGGTGCCCAGCCCGCTGGAACCGGTCGCGTCGTTGGTGACCGCGCCGGGATCGTTGGGGCTCGCTTCGGTGTCGGTGGCCACCATGGCGACCACATCACCGTCCGATCCGGTGCTGAACAGGTCCGAGTTCAGACTGGTCCAGGAGAGCTCATTGCCTTGGCGGTCGGCGATGAAGTTCATCTTGAAGGTGTTCTCCCGTGCCTCGAAGCGGGGCAGGTTCAGCACGACCATCTGAGCGCCATCCCGGGTGGCCTTGAAAGTCAGCCGGGAACGAACATTCACGTTGATGTACTTGCGTAGCTTGACGGGCCTTGCGTCGACCTTGACCTTGGCCATCACTGGCTCCACAGCCCGTTCACGCAGGCCTGGGGTCTGGGATTCGATGCGCTTGGGCTCATCAAAGCCTTGGCCGGTGACACGCACCCGGCGGTAGTTTTGGTCGGAGTCCACGCCGTGGGCGAACACAGTGTTCTCCTCGCCCATGGACAGGGTACCTCCTGCATCCTTGAAGCAGGTCAGCCAGCGGTCCTGCATACCAGCGGTCAGGCCGTAGGACTCGTCCGTGATGAAATCTGCGACGATGAGTCGGTCATCCCAAGGGAGCCCTCCCCAGGACGTCATCAGCATCTCTTGGGCGATTCGAGGACGCACATCCAAGCCGCCGGCCAGCAGCGTCGCCACACGGTTGGGCAACACCGCGCCGGCTTTGATGTACGGAATGGCGGTTCGCTTGTCGTTGACCACCATGATCATGTCGTAGTTGAAGATCTCATCGCGCGCGCCCTCGCGCTCGGGGATGAGTAGGTCGTTTACGTCGGCGTGGGTGGAGATCATCACACCGCGCTGAATGGGCGAGGTGAAGCTGGCGCCCTCCTCGGCGATGGCGCGCATCTCTTCGGGATCTGCGCCCGCCGCGAGGACCATGTGGTTGGCGAAGGACCACGCATCCGCGCGGGTCTCAAAGTCCACGGTGACGGTGCCTGTTCCATCGAACACCACGCCTGCATTGCGCTGGAACTCGCCGCGCCCCGCCTTGATGGGCATCACGATGCCCTTGTCCAGGGTGTAGGTGCAGCGACCAACCTTGATCTGGCGGTCTTTGACCGAGACGACACTGGCCTCCACGTGGAGGTCTCCACCCAAGCGTGCACGCTTGTTGAGCTCTTGGGCGGGAGGTGCTTGGGTGTTTAGACCGAGCAGCAGAAGGGGAACAAGGCTCGTCAAGGGGTTCTCCGTTTTCGCAAGTTCTCACCCAGGAAGCGGGAGACCAAAAAGCCCCCCAGGAACCCGAAGAGGTGTCCTTGCCAGCTTATTCCGTTCACGAGACCAGGAACCAGGCCCCAAAGGGTACCGCCGTACATCAGCGTAACGCCGACGGACAGAAGGATTGCGCCGACCCGTCTCTCAAAAATTCCACGGCCCATCAAAAAGCCGAGCCAACCAAAGACAACGCCGCTCGCACCGATGTGCAGAGAGCCCGGTGCTCCCAAGAGCCAGGCCCCCAGTCCGCCGGTTAGGGCGGCGACGACGGCCACGGCTGCAGCGTCGCTTCTCTTTCGGGTCATTGCCAGCATCATGAGCGGAATACCGGCTGTGGTGTTGGCCAAGATGTGGCCCAGATCGGCGTGCACAAAGGGCATCACCAAAACGCCCCACAAGCCATGGAGGGTCCGTGGGACCACGGAGTGCACGGCGATCCAGCCGCCTCCGATCCAGTCTGCCAGGGTCACCGTCCAGATCACCGTCCAGCTCACGCCAGTGGCGACCGTAGCCGCCTTGACCTGGGTGACCAGGGCCTTGCCCTTGCGCTTTAGCAGCTCTGTGCTCTTTGCCATACTAGGAACCTAAGCCCCTGGGAGGCGGTGCGCCTTCCAGACGCGCGCTTCAAAAGCGCAGGTCTGGAAAAGCCCCAGTGCTATTGCAGGTCGATGTGGATCTCGCCGTCGCCCGACTGCACGCCGGCCGTGTTCGAGGGGTTGGCCCCGCTGTTGTAAGAGCCACCGCCGCCAGCCACACGGCCGCCCTCGCCGCCTGAGTAGCCGCCGCCGCCGCCGCCGCCGTAGCAGCCTCGGCCAGAGCCGCCGCCGCCAAATCCGCCGTCGGCTGCATCGCCACAGCTACTCCACGTAGAAGCGGAGCCTTGACCACCTTCGCCGCCGTCTATGATGGCTATGCCGCCGCCGCCGCCGTAGTCGCCGTCGCCGTCAGAGTTCAGACCAGCGCCGCCGGAGCCCCAGCTGTAGCTGGAGGCCGCGCCACCTTCGCCCAAGCTTCCTGTCGCTGAGCAGAGGCCCGTTGTGCCGCTGCTGGACCCCTCTCCGCCGTACTCGCTGGTCAGCCCATCACATCCGTTGTCGACAACGGATGTTCGGGTGCCGCCGCCGCCGCCCGCGATCAGCAGGGG